>QHUM01000028.1 GCA_003222135.1 Gemmatimonadota bacterium
GGCCGGCATCGAGCGCCCCACCCGCTCCTCGAGCCGCGCGGTCGCCACGACGCCGGCCACCGGCGCTCGCAGCGCCAGAGCGGCGAGCCGGCGCTCTACGCCGTCTTGCTCGGCGGCCCACGCTTCCCGCGCCGCCTCGCGCCGCCGCACTTCCGCGGTCGGGCCGCGGGCTCGGGCCTGCGCTGCCGTCGCGGTGAGCGAGTCGACGATCCGCTGGAGCACCGCCGCCCGCCGCTCGAGGGGGAAGCTCCTGATCAGGGCGAGCTGCGCACCGGGGGCCACCCGCTCGCCCTCCCTGACGAACACCTGCGCGAGCACACCGCCCTCGGGTGCGGACACTGCCAACTCGAGCAACGGTCGCGCCGTGAACGCCCCCTGCACGGTGATCGGCCAGGGCACGAGGAGGCCGCCGATGGCCGCCAGGGCCGCCGTTCCACCGGCGCGAGACCAGAAGCGTCGCGATCGCCACAGCGCCCGATGCTCGCGGATCGACGTGACGAGCGCCCGGCCCCACCCCCGCAGCTTGTTGCGGAGCGCGCCCCACAGTACCAGCGCAAGAGCCAGGACCCCGATCGTGCCGAGCGCCCGGCTCACCCACCCGAACGCGGCACCGGCGAGCAGCAGGAGGATCGTGACGGAGTAGAGGAGCGCCAGCGTCCCATAGATGAGGAAGGCCCGGCGCTCGTGCGGATCGGTGGGTGGAGGCGGCACGGCCAGCCGCAGTCCGTAGCGCCGAACCAGCCATCCCACATAGCTGAAGGCGCGCGTTCGGAGGTTCGGGATCTCGAGGTAGTCGCTCAAGGCGTAGTAGCCGTCGAGCGGGATCAGCGGATTGGCGTTGGCGAGCACGGTCGTGACGCCGCCGATGACCATGGCGGCGAGCGCGATCTGCGAGATCAGCGTGTCCGGCACGGCGGCCCACCAGACGATGGCGGCGAACCCGGCGACGACCAGCTGGATCCAGGAGCCGGCTGCCGTGACCCACAGCCGCGCGGCCCGGTCGCGAAAGGTCCACGCGTCGTTCACGTTGCAGTAGAACGCCGGCTGGAAGTAGATGAGCATCGCACCCATCTCGTGCACCTGCCCGCCGAAGTATTTGCAGGTGAACGCGTGCCCCAGCTCGTGCACGACGATCACGACCATCCCCGTCGTCCAGAACACGAGGAACATCTCCACCGTGTAGCTCGCCGGCCTCGTGAGCGTCGCGAGGGCGTGTGCCAGGTCGGGCCACTGGGTCCAGGCGACGAGCGCGTAGACCGCGAACAGCCCCACAGAGGCCACCAGGAACGGGCGTGAGAAGCAGACGCGGAGCCGCGGCAGCCAGCGCTCGAGCCACTGGTCGGGATCGGCGAGCGCCCACCGCATCCGCAGCAGGCTGCTGTGCGCGCGCGGGCTCCGGAGACGGCGTCGGCGCTCGGCGCGCACGCGCTCCATCAGGAGCACGGAGCGCTCCGCCAGTGATCGCTCGACCAGTCCGAGCTGGCGCAGCTTCGCGGCGAACGCCTCGACCGCCGCCGGCCCGAACGGGAGCCCCTGTGCCGCGAGCGTCGCGGCGATCTGAGCGGTCGTGCGCTCGCCGTCGAACTCCTGCATCACGACGAGCTCGACCGGGCGGAACCGGAAGTACTTGTGAGACTCGGGGTCCTTGACGATGTAGCTCGACTCGCCGCGATACACCTGCTCGACGACGACCAGGCCGGGGCGCAGGCGAGGGGCGGTCATGGCGTCGCGCTGCGCACCACACGCTCGCCCGGCGCGAGCCCGCTCACAACTTCCACCCGGCCGTTGGCGAGCTCGGCGCCGAGCGTGACGGCGCGAACCACGGTGCGCCCGTTCTCCCACACCAGCACGTACCCCGCGTCGGCGATCGCCGCGCGCGGGATCGCAACGATGCGACGCCGCTCCGCACCCAGCCGTACCGCGACGCTCGCGCCGGGCCGGAAGTCCGAGCCGGCGGCAGGCTCGAGCACGATCTCGCGCGTACCGCTCGCGGCGTCGATGGTTGGCGAAGCGCGTAGCACGGTGGCCCGTGCCGTCCGGCCGGCGGCGCCCACGATTACGGCGGCGGCGCCCACGCGGACCCGGGCGGCGGGGTCCTCCGGCACATGGACCGCCACCCGCAGGGGTCCCAGCGCAGAGACGCGGAACAAAGAGTCGCCCTTCGCCACGAGGCGCCCCGGGCGCACGGCGCGAGCAGTGACGGCGCCGGCAAACGGCGCCAGGATCCGCGTCAGCCCGTAATCGCGCTGCGCCTGCCGCCGCGTGAGATCCGCACGCCGGAAGTCGAACTCGGCCTGCTCCGAGTCGGCCGGGGAGATGACTCGCGATTTCGCGAGCTCCCGCTGGCGGGCGAGCTCGCGTTGCGCCCGGGCGGCGGCCTCCTCCGCCTGCGCGAGCGCGATCGCCTGGTCCGCATTCTCGAGCTCGGCAAGCAGCTGCCCTGCCGCGACCGGGGTGCCGAGATCCACGTAGATCGATTCGACGATGCCCGTCGTCCGCGCGTAGACCAGTGCGTCACGCTCGACGTACAGCTGGCCGGTGTAGGAGAGGGGCACGTCGAGCGTGGCGGTGTCTACCGTCACCAGGGGCACGTCGGGCGCCCGCGCGCTCGCGCTCTTCGGCTCCGCCTCGCCGCCGCATCCTGCCGCGAACAGCACGCACGCCCACGTGGCCGGAAGCCATCCACCGTGCGCGCTCATGCCCAGACCCTCCACCAGCTGAGGCGCAACCAGCGCACCGGCCCGCGCAGCAGACGACCGGCGAGCGACGTCCGTGCCGTGAGCACTTTCACGTGCGCCGCCATGCCCGGCTTGAGGAGCTCGCCGGGGTTGGGCACGAGGGCACGGACCGGGAAGCGCACCTCTTCGGTGGTGTCGCGCGGGAGCTGGCCCAGCGACGTGACCAGTCCCTCAAACGTGTGTTGCGGGAGGGCGTCGACCCGCAGGTGCACCCGCTGCCCGACCGCCACGCGCTCGATCTCGCGCTGCGGTACGCCGAACTCGAGCTCGAGTGTGTCGGTGCGGCCGAGCGTGACCACCAGGTCGCCTCCCTCGAGACGCGCCCCCAACCGCTCTTCGGGTCGGGCCGTGAGCACCACGCCGGACACGGGCGCGCGCACGGTGGTCGCCGCGAGCTGCGCGTCGAGCAGCGCGACCTCCTGGCGCAACCCCTGCGCGCGGGTGCGCTGCAGTCGCTCCTCGGCGGGATCGTTGCGGCTTGCGGCGGCCGCCGCGGCCCGCTCCGCCACGGCGGCCTCGGCGGCCGTGGCTTCGCGCGCCGCGCGTTGCTCGACATCGCGCAACTGAACGAGCGGGGCGCCCCGGGTGACCGCGGTTCCCTCCCGCACCAGCACTCGCTCGATGATGCCGGGGACGAGCGTCCGCGCTTCGGCGTAGCCGGCGGGGCGGAACGCCGGGTTGGTGCCGGACACGCGAAGCGGCCATCGCACCAGGGTCAGCGCCGCAACTGTTCCCACCGTCGCGGCCACGTATACCTGCTGCCGGCGCCGCGGCAGCTGCATCCAGGCGCGCCGCTTCGCTGCCAGGGCACCGAGTGCGTCGACCAGCGGGACCTGCGCGTAGAGCTGCGCGTTCCGAACCGCCACACTCGTCTGGTTCGCGAGGATTTGGGCAAGCTCGCGCTGCAGCGCGTCGACAAAGCTCGGACGCTTGGACTCGAAGACGACGACCCCGAGGCGGCCTTCCTCGTCCCGCAGGGGGAGGTAGAGCCCGCTCTCGATCTCCTCGGCCTCGAGGTCGCGCCCGAAAGCGGCGACGAACGCGCGCTCCGCCTCGGTGGCCGGGTGCCCGCGGTCGGCGATGTAGAAGCTCTCGCCACGGTCCGCCGCCCAAGCCCCACGCGCCGCGAGCCGGCGCACCGGCTCGGCCTTGCGATCGACGGTCTCGTGCCCGCCGATCGCCCGGATCTCGATCCCCCGCTTCTCCAGCAGGCCGATCGCCCCCTGGTCGAACGGAAAGGCGCGCGACGCCAGGTTCACGACCGAGAGCAGGACGCGATCGAGGTCCAGCGTGGAGGTGATCTCACGAGAGATCTCGAGCAGTACGGCCAAGTCCTTGGCCCGTCGCTCGGCCGCAACCAGCTGGGCGTTCCGCAGCGCGACCGCCGCGCTCGCGGCCAGCCCCTCGAGCAGCTCCCGGTCGTGGCCGTCGAAGATGCCGTCGTCTCCGACCTTGTTCATGACCTGGATCGCGCCCACCGTGACGCCCTTCACCACCATCGGCGTGGCCATCACGCCCAGTGTCACCATCGTGCTCGAGCGGTCGATCCGCTCCTGGAAACGGACGTCGCTCATCGCGTCGGTGACGATTGTGGTGCGCTGCCGGCGCGCCACGTCACCCACAAACCCGGTCCCGACAGGCAGCGTGGTGCCGACGAGCTTCTGGCTCGCGGCGCCGAGCGCGAGTTGGCACCGCAGCGCGTCGCCTTCGGCGATCCAGATCGAGCCGCCTTGGGCCCCGACGGCGGTGAGGACGCTATCGAAGACCTTGGGAAGCAGCTCGGCGAAGTCGAGGGAGGAGTTAAACTCGAGGCTGATCGAGTACTGCAGCCGCAGTCGCTCGAGTTCTGCGCGGATCTCGTCCGCGGGCACTGACGGAGCAGCCGCACCATCCGCCATGAGAGGAAGAGGCAGGCGCGCCCGGGGAGTGTCAAGATCACGCCCGCGAAACGGGCGTGCCGGACCGTCCGCACGACCCGGTCCGGCACGCCGCTCGAGCTACACCAGGCGTCAGCTTAGTCGAGCTGGACAGCCTGCATTGGGGCGATGCGCTCTTCGAGCTCCTGCGCCGAGAGCTCCAGCGCCTCGGCGTTCTTCCCGGTGGCCTTACGGACCATCTCCCGCTGCTCCGGGGTCAACTGGATGCGGATCGGCTCCTTACCTGCCATGATGCCTCCTCGCGAAAGGGTGCGCTCTCATGATGCGAACGGGGCGTGAATCCGGCGTGAACGTCGCTTGCCGCAGCGTGAAAAGCGGGTAGATTCGCCCGCTCCAGCAAGGGGTGGGAGGCCATGCCAGGCCTCACACTGCAGTTGTTAGGTCCGCCGTCCGCCTCGGTGTCGCGTGCCCCACCGGGGCCCGGGATGGGTGCGGCGAAGAACCTGGCGTTGCTGGCCTACCTGGCGCTCGAACCCGGATCGCATTCCCGCGAAGAGCTCGCGGCGCTGCTGTGGGGAGAATCTCCCGAGCACGCCGCCCGTGCGTCGCTGCGTCAAGCGCTGCGGCGCCTGCGCGCGGCGGTGGGCGACGATCTGCGCATCGGGCACGACACGGTTGAGCTGCAAGGTCCCGTGGAGTGCGACGTCACCGCGTTTCTCGCCACGGCGAACGGGCACCCTGAGCGCGCCGCGGGCTTCGACGTGCCGCACTTCCTCGCCGGCCTTTCCCTCCGGCACGCGCGGGGCTTCGAGGAGTGGGCCGACCTGAAGCGCCGGGAGTTGTTGCGGCGGTACGAGGACGTCCTAAGAGTCACGACGCGCCAGGCGATCGCCGACTCCCGCTGGCGCGACGCCATTGCGGGAGCGGACCGCTGGCTGGCCTGCGACCCTCTCTCCGAGGAAGCAACGCGGCTCGCCATGGAGGCGCACTACCTCGACGGTGACTGTGGGGCGGCGCTCGGGCGCTTCGCGGTCTATCGGGCGCGGCTCGCGCAGGACGTCGGCGCGCAGCCCGGGGCGGCGGTGCTCGAGCTGGCGCAGCGGATCGAATCTGAGGCACGCACCGAGGGGCGGACGCCGCCGCCGGAGCCGGAAACGCCAGTGCCGTCATTCCAAGCGAGCCTTGTCGGGCGAGATGGACAGTGGCGCGCCTTGGCGGCGACCTGGCGCGCGGTGGCAGCCGGGAGCGGTCGCGTCACGCTGCTCGAAGGGGAAGCGGGCGTCGGCAAGACCCGGCTCGCCGAGGAGTTCCTGCGCTGGGTACGCGCCGAGGGCGGGACCGTGCTGCGAGGCCGCGGCTATGATTCGGCGACCGGAATCCCGTATGGGCCGGTCGTGGAGGCGCTGCGCGGCGCGCTCGAAGCCCCCGGGCTCGGCGGGGCCGCGCCCGAGTGGCTCACCGAGGCGTCGCGCCTCGTCCCCGAGCTGCGGCAGCGCTTCCCCATGCTCCCCGCGCCCGCCGCGCCGGCCGACGTGAGCGGGCGGGCGCGCCTGTTCGAAGCGGTAGCGCAGCTCGTGCTGGCCGTCGCCGCCGAGCGGCCCAGCGTGCTGTTCATCGACGACCTGCACTGGTGCGACGGCGAGACATGCGCCCTGCTCCACTTTCTCACGCAGCGGTTTCAGGAGTCGGCGGTCGGTTGCGTCGCCACGCTCACGCTGGGCGAGTTGGAGCGGGACGCGCCGGCGGCGCGCCTGCGCCGGGCGCTGCGCACGCGCCCCGCGACCACGGTCGTGCCGGTCCCGCCGCTGACGGGGGACGACGTGTGGCGGTTGATCCGCGAGCTGGCCCGGATCGAGTCGCCGACCGGCGGACTCCGGTTCGCCCGCCGCGTACATGAGGTGACCGACGGCAATCCGTTCCACGTGATTGAAATGCTCAAGACGCTGTTCGTCCAGGGCATGCTCACGATTGAAGGCGCCACGGGGGCGTGGGTCGTCACGCCGGCCGCGAGCGCGGCCGACTACCGGCAGCTGCCGATGGCCGAGACCGTGCGAGACGCGATCGCCGCGCGTGTCGCACGCCTGCCCTACGAGCTGCGTGATCTCCTCGCCGCCGTAGCGGTGTCGGGGCGCGGCGCTCGAACCGACCTCTTGTCGCACGTGCACGGGATGTCCCGGCTGCGCGCCGCCGCCCTCGCGGATGCGCTGGTCGAGCGTCGGCTGTTGCTGGAGGAGCAAGGGGTGTATCGCTGCGCGCATCCCGTGATCGCGGAGGTGGTGCGCGATCTGCTCACGCCGGCGCGGCGCCGCGAGCTGCACCGTGCGCTCGCGTTGTCGCTCGTCACGATCACGGCCGCCGTAGGGGCCGGCGAGCTCGCCGGGGACATCGCGCGTCACGCCGAGCGCAGCGGCGAGCAGGCGTTGGCCTACCAGTACGCGCTGCGCGCGAGCGAGGCGGCGACGGCGCGTTACGCGTTCGAGGAAGCGCTGTCCTGGCTCGACCTCGCGTCGGGGATCGCGGGCGAAGGGCCGGAGGCGGACCAGGTCAATCGCCGCACCGTCGAAGTGCTGCGGCTGGCGGGCTGGAGCGAGCCCCCGCCGCTGGCGGCGCGCCGCCCGGCGTCGGGGGGCGCGATCGAGCGGCGCGATCTGGACCTCGGGCCGGTGGGTGAGCGGGTGTAAGAGGCGGCGAACTGGCAAACCGTAAACGAGAAGGGCGACCCCTCAAGGATCGCCCCATGCCCGTCGCGCTCGGTACAGTCCCTGCTACCTCCTGACTACAGTCCGCCTCCACTCCTAGTGGTCGCAAAGAAAATCACGGGACTACCGGAAACGCCGGCCGTGGCGGTCACAGTATTGACACCGGGCGTGGTCCCCAGCGTCCAGGAGTCGAGCGACGCGACGCCGCCTTCGCCCGTGTTCACGGTGATCGACGTGCCGCTCCTGTCCCCAACGCCGATCGTGCCACCGCCCGCGGTCACCCTGAAAGTGACTGGCACACCCGCTGCGGGAGCGCCGCTGAAGTTCCCGATGATTACAGACGGTGCCTGGCACTGGCCCTCCGATTGGCAGTTGCTCCCCGGCGCCAGGGTTCCCTCGGCTCCCTGGGACCCCGCCGAGTTGTTTCTCATTTCGACCAGGACGGTGTTGACGGGGCTCCCCAATGGGCCCAGCAAGCTGCCACCCACGCCCCCGTGAGCCACGGCGGTGGTCGCAAGCACCTTCTTTGGCATGAACAGCCAATCCGCGAGCGCACCGAGCCGCACGAGCAACCCAGGCTGCCCTCCCTGCGCAATCCAGCGGCGGGCGCCCTTGATGCTCCCAAAGCCTCCCCTTCCCGGTCCAGTTCCAGTTCCTGGACAGCCCAAGGCGACGAACGGCGCGCCGTCACGAGCCAGGAACTCGATGGTGCTAGGGCCGGTCGGGTGCGCGAGGACAAGCTGGTCGTGGGGCTGCGTTCCCGGATAGCGCGGATCCTCGGGGTTCTCGAGCTGGCACACCCCGAGCAAAACCGGCTTGACGAACTTCACGTCCGGGTTCACGCTGAAGTCGAAGAAGAACGGGAACTGCTGAAGCCCTGTCGGCAGTGGCCCCGTTGTCGGCGCGAACGCCGTGTGGGGAATCCGCTCGATCGTCAGCTCCACCGAGGTCACGCCAGGCGGGAGCGCACCCGCAGGAAACATTGCTCCCGCGTCACGATCATCTGTGACGAACGTTCCACCGAGCTGTGTGACGGGGACCTGCGCACACCCAAACCCAGCTTCGCACAGGGCACCGCGCTCGATTCGGAACCTGATCGGAAGGGTGCGGCCGTTGGGTTGCACGTCTGTATGCCCCAGCGGCTGCTCATTCCCCAGTTCATCCTGCTTCACCTGCACGGTGATCCGGTACGTCTTGCCCACCGTGCTGCGATCGCTATTCCAGTCCACATGATATTCCTCGCCCTTGCCCTTCGGCATAGCGGCTGTCAGCGTGATCGTCGGGGCGGTCGGATCGCAGATCGTGTTGCTCGGAGGAAGCAGCCGACAGATCTGGACGTCGGGGGCGAGGAATGGATTGGACACTCCCGAGAAGCTCGGGTTGGCCACGATCGGCGGCAGGAAGAAAAAGTGTGTGTTGCCGCCGTGCGCGCCGTCCGAGGTTTCGG
Source organism: Gemmatimonadota bacterium (assembly GCA_003222135.1). Classification (GTDB taxonomy): domain Bacteria; phylum Gemmatimonadota; class Gemmatimonadetes; order Gemmatimonadales; family GWC2-71-9; genus 20CM-4-69-16. The sequence goes on from QHUM01000028.1 coordinate 8,762, forward strand.
CGCTGAGTTTTGGACGTGCGGGGCGCGTCGGGATGGTGTCGGTACACCCGATCAACGCGATGGTCGCGAGAACCGGCAGCGCAGTGCGTTTCATGAGAGCCCTCCCTAAGGGTGGATGTACGGTACCTAGCGCGGCGTTCCGAGGAGCGCCTTGAACCGCGAGTCGTCGCGCAACTCCCGCCACCACCAGTGTGAAAAGCGCGCCAGCCCGACTCGATGCTGGGGATTGGCGGCGATCTGTTCTGTGAGCAGGCGCAGTGCTCCTTCGCGATCGCCGAGCAGCGTCCGCGCGAATGCCTCGAAAGACAAGAGCTCCCGCTCCGGATCGAGCTCGGCGCTGGCCTGCGATCGCGCGAGCACACGCCGGGCGCTATCGGCGAGCCCGGCGCGCGCGAGCACGGCTGCGACGCCGATTTCCGCACGGACTCGCTCCAGACGCCATTGTCGCGCCGGCGTCAGCTTGCCCATCGCGTCGACCAGCTGCCAGGCCTTCGCCGCATCCGGCTCTACGGCCCGCGCGGTCATCAGCCACAGCTGGCAGTCCAAGAATTGGGGCTTTTCCGGAAAGCGCCGCCCGCCCTCGGCGCACCAGTGGATCGCGTCGGCCGTTTGCTCCAGGTCGTACGACGTCGCGTAGAGGCGCCAGAGGATCTGGTCGGCCACGCTGAGGTAGGCGTCCGATTCGTAGGCGCGCTGCGCGTCGATCTTCGCCTCCACGTAGTCGGGTTTCTGATCGTTGAGATGGCTCAGGGTGCTCCAGGCGCTCGCTTGGGTCGGGGCCAGCGTGACCGCCGCTCGCAGGTCTGCCTCGGCCTGCTTCAGCGTCTCGGCCGCTGCCGCCGGCGTGGGTACCAGGTGCAGCAGGTAGCGCCAATAGCGTAGCGTTCCTCGCAGCTCGAGCGCGGGCGGGTTCTTCGGGTCCAGCTGCAACGCTTGATCGGCCAGACCTAACCCTCGGTCGATCCATGGACCGGCGTGCAGCGGATCGATATCGAGCCGCGACTGCCGGTAGGCCAGCCGGGCACGCAGGACCAGCGGCTCCGGCCAAACAGGATCCAGGGCTTGCGCCTGCGCGGCGAGCGAGTCCGCTCGCCGAAACGCGTGCGTGGCCGCCGCCATGCTGTCCGCGCCGAGCAGCGCTTCGGCATCCTTGCGCGCTCTCTCGCCGCGCTCCAGCAGCGCCCAGGCGTCGGCATTCTCGGTCCCGTGGCGCCGCTCGCGCAGCTTCACTTCTTCGCCGAGGCGCTCGCGCAGGAAGTCTGCCACGCGCCCTGCGAGGCTGTCTCTCACCGCGAGGAGCTCCCCCGCCGATTGCTCGAAGCTCGCACGCTTGAAATCCACGCCGCTGGCGCCGTCGATCAACCGGACCGTTACGCGATACCGAGTCCCGACGTCTTCGACGCTGCCCTGCACAACGGTGCCGGCGCTCAACGCCCGAGCGACACTATCCGGTGCGACTGCTGCGCCTTGGTAGGGCGTGACCCCGTTCTTCGAAATCACGGAGAGCGACGGTACCTGGGTGAGCGCGGCAATCAACTCCTCGGTCAACCCGTCGGCGAGATAAGCCAAATCTTTCTTAGGGCTCAAGTCCTCGAAGTACTGCACCGCGATGCGCCGCGGATCGAGTCCGTTTGCGCCGGCGCCGGGCCGTGCACGCCTCCCGCCAAACACGCCCCATCCCGCGACTGCTACCATGACGACGATGCCCGCCAGCACCACGCCGCGCGGCACACCGGCCCACCGCGGCGCCGGCCGCGTCACCCGTCGCATCGGCCCGCTGGTCGCCGACGGCTGTTGCAACGCCTCGGCGTAGAGCGCCGCCGTGGCAAACCGGTCTGCCGGCACCTTCGACAGCGCTCGCAGGATCGCGTCTTCGACGCCGTCCGGAATCGTGGCCCGCACGATCGACGGCGGCGACACCGAGTCGAGTGAATGCCGGGCCATCACCGCTTGAGGGGTCGGCCCCGTGAACGGCGGCTCACCCACCAGCATCTCGTACGTGACGCACGCCAGGCTGTACTGGTCGCTCCGCCCGTCGATCTCTGCGCTCCCCGTCGCTTGCTCGGGGCTCATGTATGCCGGGGTCCCGATGACCGTGCCGGTTTGCGTGAGGTGCTGTCCTGCTCCCGCGGCGCTGACCGCCCGCGCGATGCCGAAGTCGGCGACCACGGCGGTCCCACCCGACAGCATGATGTTCTCGGGCTTGATGTCGCGGTGCACGACGCCGTGGCTGTGCGCGTAGGCGAGCGCGCCCGCCACTTCGGAGGTGATCCGCAGCGTCTCCTCCAATGACAGCTGTTTCTCCCGGACGAGGCGATCGCGTAGCGACTCGCCCTCGACGTACGGCATGACATAGAACAGGAACCCGTCCGCCCGCCCGGAGTCGTAGAGGGGGAGGATATGGGGATGTTGCAGGCGAGCCGCCGTCTCGATCTCGCGCAGGAACCGCTCGGCACCGAGCGCCGCGGCGAGCTCCTGATGCAATACCTTGATCGCGACCGGCCGATGGTGTTTCAGGTCCTCCGCCAGGAAGACCGTCGCCATACCGCCCCGTCCGAGCTCGCGCTCGACGGCGTAGCGCTCGGCGAGAGCTGCACGGAGGGTTTCCAGCACATCGGACACGGGTGCGCCGCACGAGTGGCGAGACCCGGCCTAGCATACAGCCCGGCGGGGACCCCCGCTAGACGCGCCACGGTCTCGCTCTTGTTTCGGGCGCCTAAAGCCCTAGTAATAGAAGGCCGAATGACGTCACCGCCCCCGCCCCTGCCCCCGCCACCCGTTGCCCGCAGCCCCACCACGCTATGGGGTCGGCTCCGGGCACCCAGCATCACGCGCGTGTTCACGGCCGCGTTTGTCGCGATCGCCGTGGCCGTGCTGGCGGACCGTTACGTCTCCTGGCAGAGCGCGCGCCGCACCCAGGCCGACATGGTCGACCTGACCCATCGCTTGGAGCGGCTCGAGCGGTTGCATCCCTCGCTCGGTCTCGAAACGCAGCTCCAGGAAGTGCGCGAGCTCGCGGCCGACGTCGGCGACGACGCGATGCAAACCGCGCTGCAGACGACGATCATCCTCGCGATCGTGCTCGTCGCGCTCGCCGTCGGCTTGTCGTACAACCGGCGGCGACTCGCGGCGCCGTTCGCGCGCATCGTGCTGGCGCTGGAGCGCGTGGCGACCGGCAGTCATGCCGAGCGGTTGGACGAGAGTCAGCCCGAGGAGTTCGGGATCATCGCGCGCAGCGTGAATCAGATGGCGGCGTCGCTCGCCTGGCGCGAGCGGATGCAGGACCATATCGCGCGGCTCCTGACCGCCCTCAATGCGCCGACCGGCGGTGGGGGGGGTGGGGACGCCGCCGGGGGGGGGTTCGGCCCGACGCTGGAGGTGCTCGCGGCGGCCACCGGCGCGGCGGGGCTCGCCCTGTACCAGCCGAACTACGGTACCAACGAATGGGCGGCGACCGCCGTGCGGCGCGCCACGGCGCACACGCTGCCGCGCGACGCGGTACGGCAGCTCGTGGGCGACGCGGCGGCGGTGATGCTGTATGCCGGCACGGCCGCGGAGCCGGTGCGGACGCAGTTGCGTCTGGTCGCCGGCGACGCCTCGCACGAGGGGAGCGCCGTCGCCCTGGTGCCGCTGCGCTCGCGGGACCGCCTCGTCGGGCTGCTCGTCGCGTTGCTGGCGGGCGACCTCGCTGCGGACGTGCGCACGGTGCTCGAGCACGCCGCGCCCAACCTGGCGATCGCCTGCGAGCGCGAATCGGCGCATCAGCATACGCGGCGCCTCGCGGTCGAGGTGCGCCACGCCGCGCAGCGCCTCGAGTCGCAGAACGCCGTGCTCGAGGAGCAGCATCGCGAGCTCTCCCGGCTCAACGCGGAGCTGGATCAGGCGGGCAAGCTCAAGGACCAGTTCCTCGCCAATGTCTCGCACGAGCTCCGGACGCCGTTGAACAGCGTGATCGGGTTCAGCGAGCTGCTCCTGACCGGTGAAGTCGAAGGTGCGCCGCTGAGCGACACGCAGCGCGACTACCTCGAGACCATCTCGCGCAACGGCCGCCACCTGCTGCAACTCATCAACGAGCTGCTCGACCTGTCGAAGATCGCCGCCGGCCGCATGGATCTCCGCCTCGAGCCGGTGCCGCTCGACCCGTTGTTGCGCGAGGCGGCGGACAGCGTGCGCGCGCAGCTCGAAGCGCGGCGCCACCGGCTCGCGCTCGAGCCGGCGCCCGAGCCGGTGACGGTCACGGCGGATCGGGGGCGCCTGCTCCAGATCCTGCTCAACCTGCTCTCGAACGCGATCAAGTTCACCCCCGAGGGCGGCCGCGTCACACTGGCCGCCCGGCTCGAGGACGGCGGGCGCCAAGTCCGCGTGGCGGTGACCGACACCGGGATCGGCATCGCGCCCGAGGACCAGGCGAAGCTGTTTCAGGAATTCGTGCAGCTCGACGCGGCGCCGAGCCGCCGCTACGAAGGGACGGGACTCGGGCTCGCGCTCTCCAAGCGGCTCGTCGAGCTGCACGGGGGCGCGATCGGTGTGGAGAGCGCGCTCGGCCAGGGGAGCACGTTCTGGTTCACGCTGCCCCGGGCGGATGCCGGAGGAGCCTGATGGCGACCATCATCGTGGTGGAGGACCAGCCCGACAATCTCAAGCTGATCACGGCGCTGCTGACGCTGAAGGGGCACCGTGTGGTCGGGCTGCACACGGGAGAGCCGCTCGTCGCGACGCTGCTCGCGGAGCGCCCCGCCCCCGCACTCGTGCTGCTCGACATTCAGCTGCCCGGCCGGGACGGCTACAGCGTGCTCGCCGACGTGAAAAAGATCGAGGGCGAGCACCCCTGGAAGGTGGTCGCCCTCACCGCGCATGCCATGCCGGGCGACCGCGAGAGAGCCCTCCGCGCCGGCTTCGACGGCTATATCACGAAACCGATCAACGTCCCCACGTTCACCGATGAAATCGGACGCTACCTCAGCTTGGGTGGGTCACCTTCCGCAGGTTGATGGCGCCGTTGACGGTCGTGATGCGCACCTTGCGCCCGCCGGCGCCGAGCGTGCCCTGAAGGTGCTTCCCGAGCTTCCCGGTCACGGCGAGCGGATAGTCGGTCTCGATCGCGCCGTTCACGGTGCTCGCCTCCACGTCCGCGTCGAGCCGCGCGGGCAGCTCGGCCGTGGCCTCGCCGTTCACGGTCAACAACGATACCTCACCCGTGTCGCCGAAGGCGCGCACGCGCGCGCGCACGCTCCCGTTCACCGAGGTGGCGCGCACGGGGCCGGCCGACGTTTCGGCGTCGACCTCGCCGTTGATGCTGGCGAGCACCAGCGGCGCGGTCGCGTTGGCAACGTGCACCGCGCCGCTCACCGTGCTCGCACCCAGCCGCACGCGCTTGGGCAGGCGAACGGTGAAGTCGACCGCGACGTCGTTGCGGTGCGGCGACGAAGACTTGTAGTCATCCCCCGGGCCGCAGTGGCCCCCCCCGCGGGCCCAGAGGGCGCAAATCGCGATGCCGTCGGCGGTCTTCACGGTCTCGATGCGCACGCTGGCCGCGTCGGAGCGACGGCGCGTCTTCACAGCGACGACTTCGAGTGAATCACCCTTCGCCGCTTCGACTCGAACGGAGCCGACGGTGTTACGGATCCACACCCAATGCCCGGGCGCGACCTTCGCCTGATACGTCCACGTGTCCGCGGTGTCGCGCGGTCCCGCGTAGGCGTCCGGATCGAAGTCGAAATTGCTCGGCAGATTTTTCAGATCTCGGAGGCCCCTCAGGCCTCTCAGGGCAACGGGGAGGTTCTCGATGACGCCCTGGCGCGCCCGCACGATCACGTACCGGACACACAGGCCGATCGCGATGACGCCGACAAACAGCACCGCGCCGCGGATGATCTCCCTCCGCCAGGTCTGCCAGAACGTGCTCATCGAGAACGAGTCCATGCGAGATACCCTCCACGATCGGGGCCGCCACCATACTGGCACGTGGTACGGGAATTTGCGAGGTGAGGTTTCGGGGACCGTGTGGAAACAACACACCCGGGAGGCGTGGGCCCCCCGGGTGGGGATTACGGAAACGACGCCCTTATACGCGGCTGGCCCGGAAACAGCGGACGGCCGGGCGATCGAGCAGCAGCCGCCGGGCGGTCGCCGCGCTCGCCGGAGCGTCGCCGCGTGCCTCCACGGTGATCGGATCGAGCACGCCACCGTACCAAACCGTGTCCGGCCCGTGACTGGTGCGGCCCACGGGTGTCGGCGTCACCTCGCCGGGCCGCGCCGTCCCGACCGAAGAGACGGCAACTTGGGCGGCGTATCCCGAGCCGAGGGTGAGCATCATGCCCAGCAACATCGCGTATGCCTTCATTGTCGAACCTCCCGACGGCCATTTGCACGGTGAGTGCGGAACGCCTGCCTCGCTCCGATGCGTCCCCGCTACGCCTTCTGCCTGTGTAAGACGTAGCAACGCCCTCAATGGTTGCATCTGGGCGGTCCGCGACGCGTCCGAGCGGTGTCAGGGTCTAGTGGCGATGACCAACCTCAAGCCGTGTGACCGATAACCAGGGAGGGTCGTCGAGTTGCTACAGCCCCAGATCGTACGATTCGCGCCATTCGATATCGAAGCTTTCGCGGCAGCGGTTGCACCGCATGGCGGCGGGGTGTCCCTCGATGGGCTGGCGCTCGCGGCAGCTGGGGCACACGGCGTAACGGTCGCCCCAGCTCGACGGGAGTCGGACGGCATCGTCGGGACGCGCCACGACGGTCCAGCGGCGCGGGGGAGTCTCGATGATCTGGAGAAACGCGGCGGGGACCTGCAGTGTCTGTCCGCGCACCTCGAGCACGACCTGCAAGGGGCCTACTTGTCGGATCCGATACCAAGCCCCCCGGCGCAGCCGGACATTCAAGTTCGCCTGCAGCCGAGCCCACTGCATGCCGGGCATAGCCCTGACCTCACTCAGTCGAACGACACGTAGGGGCAACCCAGACTGCGGGCGTGTGCACCCGTACGCTACGTCGTTCGACCAGATCTGCTGTGCGCTGGATCACACCGCACCATTCTCTGCAACCGGGAGCGTGAGGACGAGTGTGCGCAGCGCTCCGGACTCGAGCCGCAGCGACACCATCGCCTGCTCGCCCTCGCCCAACCCGCTCGCCGCCGTCAGCGTGACTCCGCCGCTGCGTTGCTCCGCCCCGAGGATCTCCACAAGATTGAGCGAGCGCACCAAGCGTTCAAGATCCCCGAGGGTCGGCACCGGGCCTGGGTCGGTGATCGCGATCTGGATCAGCGGGCGCGCCCGGGAGGAGCCATCCCCGCGCAGCACTTCGCCTGCGACCCGCACCGTTCCGCTCACCGGCGTGTTGCGGACGGCGACGGTGAAGAGCTTGTACAGCAACCGCCCCAGCTTCTGCTCGTCCACCGTGGCGTGTGGCAGGGCTTCGCAGCCGTGGAACACCAAGGTGACGTCGCGACGGCGGGTGAGCGGCGCTACGAGCACCCGAACATCGTGGAGTGTCTTGAGGACATCGACGCCACCGTTCATGTGCCTCACGTTCCCCCTGAACGGCGGCGCAGCGATCCCGGGGTCCCTGCACGAGGGGCGAGAACGCCAAAAGGGCCCGAGAAGCCCAGGGCCGTTCCTGACCCCGCCTTCCCGACGGTGCTTCACTCGAAGATGGGTAAAGAATGCCGACCTGGCGGGGGGGGTCAAGATGTTGCGGGCGCGCCAGCTACGGAAGCGCGGGAACCGAGCAGGATCAGGTCGGCGCCCGCTTCCGGCGCCGTGCCAGCTCGCGGGCGATCTCCGCCAGCCACGCCAAGGGACTGCCAGCGCGGGGATTGAACTCCTTGGCCGCGCGCCAGACGTGATCGAAGGTCTGGACCACGACTTGCTCGGCCGCGTCGGGATCGATCAGCACGGCATACACCTGCGCGTACACCGACAGGCGGTGGCGATCGGCGAGCTCCCGATGAGCAACGCGGTCGCCTTGAGCCATGCGCTCCACGAGCCGTCCGTCCGACGAGATGGGGTCTTTCATGCGCAACTCCGGAAACGAGATGCCGCACGGCAAGCGCAGCCCGGGCCCCCTTGGGGGTGCACGAACTGCGCACTCGTGAAGAGTAATGAACCCCGCAAGGCGTAACCAGTTCAGACAGGAACGTGGCGCTCCCCCTTGTAAAATGCGGCGTGCCGGAGACGTGTGGGCACGGCGTGCGTGCGCAGTGTCACCGCCCACCCCCGGCCGGCGGGGCCACTGTACGTACGTAATCTCTGACAAGGGCAAACCGTCGGTGACGGCGGGGCGCAAAGCCATGGGGTCTCGAGCGTCCGAAGCCGAGACAGCCCAGCTGCCGGAGTGGAGTCGGCCGAAAGAGCCGGCCACCGGGTTTGCCCGCAAAAGTGCATGGAGGGTGCGGGCATGGTGCGTCACGCCGCGTCGCGCGGTTTCACGCTACTCGAGATGCTGTTGGTCATCGTCATCTTCGGCTTCCTGGTCACTCTGGTCGCGCCGAAGATCGATCTCCAGAAATTCACCGTGGACTCGGCGATGCAAAGTGCGGGCACGACGCTGCTCGTCGCGCAACGCCTCGCGGTGACCCGCCAGCACAACATCATCGTCGCATTCGACACCTCGGCCGAAGCCATACGCATCCTCGACGACGCGAACAACAACGGGAGCGCGGACCCCGGCGAGCATCTCCGGGTCGTGCCGCTGAGCGAGCACGTCGTGTTCGGACAGGGCGGCGCCCCGCCGCTCGGCGCTTGGGCCGGACCCATCTCCTTTACGAAGACCTTCGGCACCCTGCCGGCGGTGACGTTCCATCGCGACGGCAGCGCCAGCGAGGCGGGCGCCGTATACCTGACCACCGCGCGCGCCGCCGCCGGGCCGGGACATGCCGGGGACACCCGCGTGATCGAAACCGACCGGGCCACCGCGCGCGTCTCGTGGTACCGGGCCGCGCCGCCGAATTGGAAACGGGGTTTCTAATGCCGACCCAACGCGGCTTCACGCTGATCGAGGTCATGGTGGCGGTGGTAATTCTCTCCGTGGTGCTGTTGGGCACCGCGCAGTTGACCACGGGCATGGTGCATACCGCGGCGACCAGCGGCCGCCAGGACGCCGCCATCGAGCTCGCCCAAAGCCGGCTGGCGCGTATCCAGGCGGATCCGAACTATTCGGCTCTCGAGAAGATGTACGTGGCGACCGAGATCGGCTTCCCGGCGCTGCCGGGGTTCAGTCGCCACACCGATGTCGTGCACGTCGGCGGCGTCGGACAGCCGAACGACTACAAGAAGATCACCGTGACGGTGAGCGGCCCCGGCCTGCTCGCGCCGGTCTCTCGCACGGTGACGGTGGCGGCGCCATGACGCGAGCCGCGCAACACCCGGCGGCGGGCTTCACGCTCGTCGAGCTGCTCGTGGCCCTCGTCGTCTTCAGTGCGGTGATGGCCGGGACGCTCAGTTTCCTGCGCTCGCAAGGTCGCGCGATGTCGCTGGGGGGCGATCGGATGAACGCGGTGCAGAACCTGCAGTTCGCACTCACCACCATGCAGCAGCGGCTGCGCGCGGCGGGGTCCAACCTCCCCGACGCTCAGCCGGCCATCATCTACGCGGGGTCGAACGTCGTCGCCTTCAACGCCGACTATGCGACGAACCTGCCGAACGACCCCTTCGCCGTCTACTACGACCCGGATGTCCCTGCCGGCGCGGTGACCGCGTTGACGAAGGCACAGCGGATCACGCTCCCGCTCACCGCCGCCGCCTATCCGGACACGAGCTACACGACCGGCGGCATCAACAGTCCGGCGGAGACGATCATCTTTTTCCTCGCGCCAGATTCGACCACGGCCCGCGTGGACGACTACATCCTGTACGAGCAGGTCAACGGCGGACCGCCCGCGATGGTGTCGCGCAATATCATCGGGTCGCCCAGCACCGTGTACTTCGAGTATTACCGACTGGCGAGTGTCGGCGGCACGATATCGCTCGACTCGCTTCCGCCCGCGAAGCTCCCGCTCAGGCACAGCGTCCCGATCCATCTCGCGCCGGCCGACACGGGCGCCGCGGCCATCATCGACTCGATCCGCGGCATCCGCGTCACGCTCACGGTAACGAACGGGCAGGCCGGGGCGGCCGAGCGGCGCTACACCCTCGTGCGATTCATGGAGCTGCCGAACATCGGCATCGCGACGCGGCAGACGTGCGGCGATGCCCCCATCCTCGGGACCGCGCTCACGGCTACCAGAATCACGCAGCTCGACGGCACACCGGCCGTTCGGCTCGCCTGGAATCCTGCGACCGACGAATACGGCGGCGAGAAGGACGTCGTGCAGTACGTGGTCTGGCGCAAACAGATCACCGACCTGACGTGGGGCACGCCGTACTTGAGCCTCCCGGCGGGGAGCCCGACCTACGTCTACGACGACGCCGCGGTGGCGTCGGGCGTGACGTATCAGTACCAGCTCGCGGCGGAAGACTGCACGCCCTCGTCGTCCCCGACCGCTACTTCCGCACCCGTCACTATTCCCTGAACGGGGGAGCGCATGCATATCCAGAATGAGCGCGGGATCGCCCTCGTGACCGTCTTGCTGGTAACGCTCGTCGTGCTCACCCTGATGGGCACGGCGGCAGTCCTGGGCGGCAACAGCGCGCTCGTGACGAAGTACCGCCAGCGCGAGACGTTGCTCATGACCGTCGCCGACGCCGGCATCGAAGAGGCACGCTCCGCCGTGAACGGCACCAGGACGTTGATGCCCGACACGGGATACAAGGGGTTCGAAACGAGGGCCATCGTCTACGACGCGGCCGGCAATCCGATCCCGAACGTCACGCGGACCACCTACATCGGGCCCACGGGGATCACGTCAGGCCAGTATGGCGTGTTCGCGAGCGTCGTAACGGTCGCCAAGGATATCTTCGGCAACACGGTCGTCCGTCGAGGTGAGATCGACCAGGAGAGCTTCGCCAAGTACGCCTACTTCACGAACGTCGAGGGGCTCATCTATTTCGCGAACAACGACCAGATCTACGGACCGGTTCACAGCAACGACGTCATCAACATCGTCGCGTCGGGCGCGACCTTCTTCGGGCCGGTGAGCACGGCGAAGACGATCGCGGGCCGGCAGTACGGCACGTACAAGCAGGGATATGCGGAGAACGGGGCGACCGTCCCCTTTCCCACCACGGCGGACCTGAACAAACTCAAGACCCAGGCGACGGCCGGCAATATGGTGCTCGCGAGCGCCGGCACCGGTGTGCTCGGCCAGGCCACCATGCGGATCGAATTCGTGGCGCTCGACCTGAACGGAGACGGGAATACGACCGGCCTCAACGAGGGGTTCATCCGGGTGTACCAGTCCGACTCAGCCGGCTGGGCCGTCGCCGACGCGCCCAGCAACTACGGTCAGTTCGGCCTGCGGAACTCGCAGAACTGCGGCGACTTCCACGGCGGGGTGTTCAAGAGCGCGCAGTCCCATTTCGACGGCACGGCCGGCACGGCCGACTCGTGGGGTGGCGCGCTCAACAACGCCTCCAAGCGCTGTTATCTGGGAGGCTCGGACTCGCTGTGGGGCAGCTTCAAAGCGACCGACGCCCATGGTCAATGGCTCAAATGGCCGGGGACGGTGAGCCCGCTCGTCGCGTTCCGTCCCGACGGTCAGTACCTGTGGCCGATCAGCCGGGCGCTCAACCCGAGCTTCAAAGGGGTCATCTTCGTGAACGGGGACGTGGCTATCTCCGGCAAGCTACGGGGGCGCGTCACGGTCGCGGCGACCGGGAACATCGTCATCGTGGACAACGTCACGTACGTCACCGATCCGTCAATCGGCAGCTGCGTGGACATCCTCGGGATGTTTGTCGGCAACGACGTGGTGATGGCCGACAACACGCTGAACGCCCCGCAGCTGCCCAGCGGCGGGATTGGGAACAACTACAACACGTACAAGGCGACCAAGGACGAGTTCGTGCATGGCTTCGTGCTCGCCTTGAACCAGTTCACGGCGGAGCACTACACCACCGGCCCGATGAATGCGGAGGGCTGCCAGGGGCAGAAGGACGGCCGTGG
>QHUM01000062.1 GCA_003222135.1 Gemmatimonadota bacterium
CCGGCCGGACGGCACGGGCCACCGTGCTACGCGCGTCGCCAACCATCGACGCCGCGAGCGGTACGCGCGAGATCGTGCTCGAGCCTGCCGCCGGCTCGGACTTCCGGCCCGGCGCGAGCGTGGCGGTGCGCCTGGGTGCGGAGCGGCGCCGCATCGTCGCGATCCCCCGTGCGGCGATCGCCGAGGCGGGCTACGTGCTGGTCTGGGAGAACGGGCGCACCGTGCTGCGCGCCGTGACGCTCGGCGCCGAGCTCGCCAACGGCCAGGTGGAAGTCGTGAGCGGGCTCGCGCCGGGCGAGCGCGTGGTGCGCCACGCGACGCCGTGACCCCTCCCCGCCTGCGCCGCGGCCTGGTCGTCGTCGAGCAGGTGTATCGCGGCGAGTCGAGCTACATCGTCAAGGATCCCGAGTCTTACAAGTACTTTCGGTTCCGCCCGGTCGAGGTCGTCGTGATGCAGGAGTTCGACGGCGAGCACACGCCCGCGCAGGTCGCCACGGCGCTCGCTGCACAGGGGCTCCCGTTCGGGCCGGCGGCGGTCGAGGCGTTCGCGGCGAAGCTGCGTCAGCTGGGGCTCGTCGAGCGGTCACTGGCGGAGCGCTCGGTGCTCCTGATGGAGCGAGTGCGTGCCGAGCGCCGACGCCGTCTCCGAAGCGCGCACGCTCACAGCAGCCTCCTCCGGATGCGGTGGGCGCTGGCGGATCCCGACCAATGGCTCGAGCGCTGGCTGCCGCGGCTGCGGGTCTGCTTCTCGCGACCGTTCCTGGTGGCCTCCGTGGGGTTGTTTGCCGTGTACGCGCTCGTCGCCTGGACCAAGTGGCCCGAGTTGGCACACGCCCTCGCGGCGCTCACGACGCCGGCGAGCTACACGCTCGGGATGTTCCTCGTGTTCTGGATGACGGCGATGGTCGTCATCGTGGTGCACGAGCTGGGGCACGCGTTCACGTGCAAATACTTCGGCGGGCAGGTGCACGAAATGGGCGCGATGCTCATCTACTTCCAGCCGGCATTCTACTGCAACGTGAACGACGCGTGGACCTTCCGCGATCGGTCCGCACGGCTGTGGGTCACGGCAGCCGGCTCCTGGATCCAGCTCGTCGTCGCCGGTCTCGCCGCGATCGTCTGGTGGGCCGCCGTGACGGACACGCTGATCTCTCAGATCGCGCTCGCCGCCATGGTCATCGGCGGCGTCACCACGGTGCTCGCCAACGCCAATCCGCTGATCCCGCTCGACGGCTACTATGCCCTGAGCGACTATCTCGAGATCCCTAACCTCCGAACGCGCGCCCTTGCCTATGTGGGCTGGCTGGTGAGGCGGTACGGACTGCGCCTGGCCGTGCCGCCGCCACCCGCCGACCCGCACGAGCGCCGGGCCTTCCTCATCTATGGGACGCTGGCGCTCCTCTACTCTGTCACGATCCTCACCCTGCTCGCCGGTGCCGCGTTCGGGTGGGCGAGCCGGGCGCTCGGCACGATCGGGGTCCTGGCTCTTGCGCTGGTACTCTGGGGCGCGCTCCGGAGCAAGCTGCAGGGGTTGGGCCGGGCGCTCGTCACCTCGATCCGCGAGCACGGGGCGCTGTGGCGCTCGCGACGCTTCTGGTCTCGAGCGGGTGGAACGGCGGCCCTAGTGGCCATCGGCGGCCTTCTCGTGCCGTGGCCGATCACCGTGCAGGGCGCGTTCACGGCGCGTCCGTTGCTCGAGCTAGCAGTGTCCGCACCGGAGGGCGGCGTGCTCGCGCAGGTGTTCGTCAGGGAGGGCGAGCGGGTGCCCCCGGGCGCGCGGCTCGCCCTGATCAGGAGCTTCCCCCTCGAGCGGCGGGCGGCGGTGCTCCGGCGGATCGTCGACTCGCTCACCGCGATGGCAGCGCAGGCCCGAGCCCGCGGCCCGACTGCGGAGGTACGGCGGCGCGAGGCGGCGCGGGGGGCATGGACCGCCGAGCAAGACGCTTTGGAGCGCCGTCTCGCCGCGCTGGCGCTGCGAGCACCGGTGGCCGGCGTCGTGGCTACCGCGCGGCTCGAGGAGCGGGTGGGGCGCTCGATGTCGGCCGGCGAGGAGGTCATCCGGCTGCTCGAGCCCGATTCGGTGGAGTTGATCGTAGCGCTCGAACGCGCGGGCGCCACGCTGGTACGGTCCGGCCAGGTCGCGGCTCTGTTCGCGCGGGTCGGTGCGGGACATTCGCTGCAGGCACACGTAACGAGCGTTCGGGCTGCCGCCACGGAGCAGGGGCTCGTCGAGGCACGGATCCGCGTTGCGACCAGGGCGGCAGGACTGCGGCCCGGCGTCACCGGCGAGGCGAAAATCGTGGTGCGGCAGTCGAACGTGTGGGGCGCGCTTGCGTGGGCGGTGCGGAAGCGGATAAGGAGCGACCTGCTGTTGTGAGATAAGGGCAGTTCCGCGGAGCCGCCCTTCTCGTTTACTGCCCCGCCGTTCGCCGCTAGCTTCCTCCCGTGCGCCCCACCAAGCTCGGCATCATCGGCCTCGGCGCGATCGGCGGCTCGCTCGCGCTGCAAGCGAAGCGCGCCGGGATCTCCCGAGTGCTGGGTTGGTCTCCGGAGCCCGCGGAGCGCGTCGCGGCGGCGCAACGCGGCGCGCTCGACGATGCGCCCGCCCGCGCGACCGACGTGGCGCGCGCGGTCGAGCTGCTGGTGCTCGCCGCACCGCCCGCCGCCAACCTCGCGCTGCTGGACGCGCTCGCGCCGCAGCTGGGCGCGGGCGCCGTGATCACCGACGTCGGCTCGGTCAAGCGCGCCATCGTGGCGCACGCCGAGGCTCGCGGGCTCGGGCCCCGCTTCGCGGGGAGCCACCCGATCGCCGGCACACACGGCCACGGGTTCGGAGCGGCGCGCGTGGACCTGTTCACCGGCGCGGTCGTATACGTCACGCCGGCGCGCGACGGCGACGGCGCCGCCCGGGAAGTCGCGCACTTCTGGGAAGACGTGCTCGAGACGCACCCGGTGATGATCGACGCCGCGCAGCACGATCGCCAGCTGGCGCTCACGAGCCACTTGCCGCAGGCGGTCGCGTCGCTCTTGGCGGGTTACCTGGCGCACGCCACGCCGCCCGGCGCCACGTTCGGCCCCGGGGCGCGGGACGCCACCCGGCTCGCGGCCTCCGAATCGGCGCTCTGGACCGAGATCTTCCTGATGAATCGGGACGAGCTGCTCCCGGTGCTGCGTTCCCTGGAAGAGCCGCTCGGCGAGCTGGAGCGGGCGCTGGAAGCGGGCGACGCCGCGGGGCTCACCGCGTGGCTGCGGCGCGGCGCGGAGTGGCGCCGGAGACTCGACGCGTGAAGGTGCGCGGCGCTGTCCGGCCGCCCGGTGACAAGAGTATCTCCCACCGCGCCCTGATGCTCGCCGCGCTGGCGCGCGGAACGAGCGAGCTCGCGGGGCTGCTCACCGGCGAAGACGTGAAGAGCACGGCGCGCGTGCTGCGCCAGCTCGGCGCGGACATCTCGGCCATCGGCGACGGGACGGTCACCGTGCGGGGCTCACGCCTCTCGTCTCCCGCCTCCCGGCTTCACTGCGGTAACTCCGGCACGACCGCCCGGCTGATCCTCGGCATTCTCGCGGGGCAACGCTTCGCCGCGACGCTCACCGGCGACGCCTCGCTGCGGCGCCGCCCGATGCGGCGCGTCACCGAGCCGCTGCGCACCATGGGCGCCCGCATCGGCGACGCACAGGGCGACGCGCTGCCGCTCACGATCCGCGGCGGCCGGCTGCACGCGCTCACCTATACGACCCCGGTCGCCAGCGCTCAGGTGAAAAGCGCGCTCCTGCTCGCGGGACTCACGGGGAAGGTAGGCGTGACGATCCGCGAGCCGTATCGCTCCCGTGACCACACCGAGCGGTTGCTCGTGCACCTGGGGCTGGACCTGCGATACGAAAACGGCGCTGTCAGCTTTCGGCCATCAGCCGTGAACGTTCCAGCGTTCCAACTTTCCGTCCCCGGCGACGCATCGTCGGCCGCATTCCTGGTCGCGGCCGCCGTGCTGGCCGAGGGCGGTGAGCTGCTGGTGGAAAACGTCGGCGTGAACCCGACGCGCACGGGATTCCTGGTCGTGCTCGAGCGGATGGGGGCACACGTGGAGCGCGTCAACCTGCGGGACGAGGGTGGCGAGCCGGTGGCCGATCTGATCGCGCGCCCGGCCGGCGCCGTGCTCCGTGGGACGGAGGTGACGGCGGCCGAAGTGCCGACCCTGGTCGACGAAGTGCCGATCCTCGCGGTGCTGGCGAGTCGCGCCGCCGGGGAGACGACGTTCCGGGAGGTGGGCGAGCTGCGGGTGAAAGAAAGCAACCGGCTCGAGCTGATCGCCGCCAACCTGCGCGCCGTGGGTGTCGACGCCCGAGCCCTTGGCAACGACCTCCACGTGCAGGGGACGAACCGGCCACCGCGCGGGCGCGTGGACACGGCGCGGGACCACCGCCTCGCAATGGCGTTCGCGGTGCTCGGCACGATACCGGGTGCGGATATCCGGCTCTCTGAACGTGCCTCGGTCTCCATCAGCTATCCGCGGTTCTTCGCGGACTTGCGGACCATTCGGGAGACGGGAAAGGGGAGACGGGAGGCGTGAGCATCCGGGTGATCGCCATCGACGGCCCGGCGGCGTCGGGCAAGTCCTCGACTGCGGCGGCGGTGGCGCGGCGCCTCGGCTGGGCCCATCTCGATTCGGGCGCGCTGTATCGCGCGATCACGCTGGCGGCGCTGGATAACGTCCGGGATCCCCTAAAGGACGACCTGACGGTCGCGGCAGACGAGAGGCGGGAGGCGTGGTCCCCGCAGCGGCTGGTGGCGCTCGCGGAGGACCTCCCGGTGCGACTCGTCCTCGTGGGCGACGCGTTCCGGCCCGAGGTGGCGGGGGTGGACGTGGAGAACGCCATCCGCTCGCCGCGCGTGACTGCGCGCGTCTCCGAGATCGCCGCCATCCCGGAAGTGCGCCATTGGGTGAACGTGCAGCAGCGCGAGGCCGTTATGACGCACCCGCAGGGCGTGGTCGTGGACGGTCGGGACATCGGGACGGTGGTGTTCCCCGATGCCCCGCTCAAGGTGTTTCTCACCGCGACCCCCGACGAGCGGGCCCGCCGCCGCCTGGCCCAGCGCGGCGACCGCGTCGATCCGGCCGAGCTCCAGCGCGAGAGCGACGCGCTCGGGGCCCGGGACTTGGCCGATGCGACCCGCCGGGTCGCCCCGCTGCGCTCCGCCGCGGACGCGGTATTGCTCGACACCACCCAGCTCTCTATGGAAGAGCAGGTCGCACGGGTCGTGACGCTGGCGCGCCAGCGCTTCCCCCACTAGCTTTTGCGGTTTCCCGTCCCCGGGGCTGTGCGGTCCGGGGCCCTGGTCCAAACCCGAGAACCGAACCGGTGTACGGCATGCTGGTGGATACCCAGGACGAGCAGTCAGAAGCGCCTTCCTCCCCGACGCCTCACTCCCAGCTCCGCGTCCGCTCCGATCTCCACGAAGAGTACTCGCCGGACGAAATCGCGAAGATGACGGAGATGTACGAGGGGACCCTCTCGAACATCGAAGAGGGCGAGATCGTCAAGTCGAAAGTGCTGCGCGTGACGGACACCGCCGTCATCCTCGACGTCGGATTCAAGTCCGAGGGCGCCGTGGCGATCGACGAGTTCAAGGACGCGCGCTCGCTCAAAGAAGGGGACGAGGTCGAGGTCTTCCTGGAACACCTGGAGGACCAGGAGGGCGCGGTCGTCCTCTCGAAGAAGAAGGCCGACTTCATGCGGGTCTGGGAGCGGATCCGCGAGGCCCACGAGAAGGACGAGGCGGTGAGCGGGACGCTCGTGAAGAAGATCAAGGGCGGCGTGGTGGTGGACCTGATGGGTGTGGATGCGTTCCTCCCCGGCAGCCAGATCGCGCTGCGGCGCGTCCCCAACATCGACGAGCTGCTGGGCCAGAGCTTCGAGTTCAAGATCATCAAGCTCAACAAACGTCGCCGCAACATCGTCGTGTCGCGCCGCGTGCTGCTCGAGGCCGAGCGCAAGACGAAGCGTGACGTCCTGATGAAGGAGCTGCAGGTCGGTCAGATTCGCAAAGGCATCGTGAAAAACATCACCGACTTCGGCGCGTTCATCGACCTGGGCGGCGTGGACGGCCTGCTCCACATCACCGACATGAGCTACGGCCGCGTGTCGCACCCGTCCGAGCTGGTGCACATCGGCCAGGAGGTCGAGGTCAAGGTGCTCGACATCGACTGGGAGCGCGAGCGCATCAGCCTCGGCCTGAAGCAGCTGCAGACCTATCCGTGGAAGGACGTGGCCGCGAAGTATCCCGTCGGCACGCGCGTCCAGGGTAAGGTGGTCTCGATCACCAACTACGGCGCGTTCGTCGAACTCGAGCCCGGGATCGAAGGCCTGGTGCACATCTCCGAGATGAGCTGGACCCGCAACGTCCGGCACCCGTCGAAGATCGTCTCCATCGGGGAGACGATCGAAGCCGTGGTGCTCAAGGTGGACGAGGCGGAGGAGAAAATCTCCCTCGGCATGAAGCAAACCGAGGAGGATCCGTGGATGGCGCTGCCGCAGAAGTATCCCGTCGGCACGCGCCTCCGGGGCAAGGTCCGCAACCTCACTTCGTTCGGCGCCTTCGTCGAGATCGAGCCGGGGATCGATGGCCTGATCCACATCTCCGACATGTCGTGGACGAAGCGCGTGCAACACCCCTCCGAAGTGGTGAAGAAGGGCGACGAAGTGGAGGTGTTGATCCTGAACGTGGACGCCGAGAACAAGCGCATCTCCCTCGGTCTCAAGCAGGCCCAGGAGGATCCCTGGCTCAAGATCGGCGAGACGTACCCGGTCGGCACCGAGCTGCGGGGCCGCGTGCTGCGGCTGATGGACAAGGGGGTCGTGGTGGACTTGGGGCACGACATCGAGGGCTTCGTCCCGATGTCCCAGCTCGGCATCCCGGACTTGCAGAACCCGGCCGACGCCGTGAAAGAGGGACAGGCGGCGGAGCTGAAGGTGCTGGAGGTGGATCCGATCCACCATCGGATCGTGCTCGCGGCGACCGGCTGGCCCAAGGACAACGGAGATCAGGAGGCAGCGAAGCAGGACACCCAAGGCTAGACGGATAGACGGGTAGACGGGTAGACGGATAGCGGTATGTAGGAAAAGGGGGCCAGGACAACCTGACCCCCTTGATACTAGGAACCGCTCGCCGTCTACCCGTCTACCCGTCTGGCCTTGTCCGCTATCCGTCTACCCGTCTACCCGTCTAGATTTTTGCCATGTCCATGCGCGAGAAACTGGAGCTCCTCCAGCAGAAACGCGCCGAGTCGTTGCTCGGCGGCGGCGAAGAGCGTATCAACGTCCAGCACGAGAAGGGCAAGCTGACGGCGCGCGAGCGGCTCGACGCACTGCTCGACCGGGGCACGTTCGTCGAGCTCGATCGCTTCGTGACGCACCGCTCGGTGGACTTCGGGCTCGCCGACGAGAAGTACCTGGGGGACGGCGTGGTGACGGGGTACGGGCGGATCGACGGACGGCTGGTGTACGTGTTCGCGCAGGATTTCACCGTGTTCGGCGGCTCGCTGTCGGAGGCGCATGCCGAGAAGATCTGCAAGGTGATGGACAGCGCCCTGCAGAACGGCGCGCCCATCATCGGGCTCAACGACTCGGGCGGCGCCCGCATCCAGGAAGGCGTGGTCTCGCTCGGCGGCTACGCCGACATCTTTCTGCGCAACACCCTGGCATCGGGCGTGGTGCCGCAGATCAGCGCGATCCTGGGCCCGTGCGCGGGTGGTGCGGTCTACAGCCCCGCGATCACCGACTTCGTGTTCATGGTGCGGGGCGTCTCGTACATGTTCGTCACCGGCCCCAACGTCGTGAAGACGGTGACGCACGAGGAAGTCGACTTCGAGAGCCTGGGCGGGGCCGACGTGCACGGCGGGACCTCGGGCGTCGCGCACTTCGTACACGACTCCGAGCGCGACAGCCTGGCGGCGATCCGCACCCTGCTCTCGTTTCTCCCGTCCAACAACTTGGACGGCCCGCCGCGCCGCGGCGCCGCCGATCCGCCCGATCGCCGCGACGAGGAGCTGCTCGACGTGGTCCCCGACAACACCACCAAGCCGTACGACATGCACGACGTGATCCGTCGGGTCGTGGACGACGGGGACTTTTTCGAAGTGCACCGCGACTACGGCGGCAACCTGCTCGTCGGGTTCGCCCGGCTGGGCGGCCGGCCGGTCGGCATCGTCGCCAACCAGCCCGCCGTGCTCGCCGGCGTGCTGGACATCGCGGCATCCCTTAAGGGGGCGCGCTTCATCCGCTTTTGCGACGCGTTCAACATCCCGCTGGTCACGTTCGAGGACGTCCCCGGGTTCCTGCCCGGCGTCGCGCAGGAGCACGGCGGGATCATCAAGCACGGCGCCAAGCTGCTGTACGCGTACTGCGAGGCGACCGTGCCCAAGCTGACGGTGATCACGCGCAAGGCGTACGGCGGCGCGTACGACGTGATGAACTCCAAACACATCCGCGGCGATTACAACGTCGCGTGGCCGAGCGCGGAGATCGCCGTGATGGGGCCGAAGGGCGCCGTCGAGATCCTCTACAAGGGGGAAGAGGCCAGCGACGAGCGCGAGACCGAGTATCGGGAGAAGTTCGCGCACCCCTACCTGGCGGCGGCGCGCGGCTACCTGGACGACATCATCGACCCGCGCGACACGCGGCCGCGACTGATCGATGCGCTCGCCACTCTCGAAACGAAGCGCGACAAGAATCCACCCAAGAAGCATGACAATTTGCCTCTGTAGCACGCTGGCGCTCGCAGCGCTGCTGCAGGCGCCCGCCGCGCCGCTGCCGGCCAGCGGCACGGCGGCGGACTCACTCCCGGGTCTGCGCGAGCGTCTCGCCCACGACTCGAGCGACGGCCGCGCGTGGCTGCTGCTGGGCCGGCTGTACCTGCAGCGTGCCGCCGGGGCGCACGACCCGCCGCACCGCGCCCTGGAGGACAGTGCCGCCGTCCGCGCCCTGCTCGACACCACCGACGACGCGCTCGACCGGGCCGGCCGGCTGCTCGCCCCGTCCGGCCCCACGCCCGACGGCGACAGCGCCCGCGTGCTGCGCGTCGGCGCGTGGAGCGCCCGCTCCCGCCTCGCCTGGGAGGAGAAGGGGATCAACGTCGGCCCGCAGGAGTGGGGCCCCGTGCCGCTCGACTTGAAGATGCCGCCGGTGCTCGACGAGCTGGGTGAGAATCTGCTGCGCGCCTGCCCGATGTGGGGTGTGCTCTTCACGGCGAACGAGGCCGATTCCTACGCCGCGTGGTACATGCGCTTCGCACGCGGGCTGCGCCCCGACCTGTTGACCGTGCCGCTCGCGGCGTGGCGCTCGGACTCCGTGCTGCGGGCGCGCATCGCGACCGACTTGAAGCTCGCCCGCCATCGTGACCCGGACGTGGCGCTCGGCGAGCTGGCGAAGCGGCGCCCCGTCTGCGTGACCGTCGGTGTCGACCGGCCGCCCGCGCCGCGCATCGGCTGGTCCACCCGGCCGCTCGTCTGGGTGGCGGGCCCCCACTTGAAGGACGACCGCGTGCCACCGCGCGACTTCGTGTTCGCGGCGCTGCGGCTCGCCCTCGACAACAACGACGCGTGGGCCCCGCCCACCCTGGCGCTGTACGCCCGCGCCGCCCGCACGACGCCGGCGCTGTGCGAGGCACTCAAGACGTTCCGGCTGACGAACGAAATACCGAGCTGTCATCGCTGATGGCGCCTTTCAAACGCGTCCTCGTCGCCAACCGCGGCGAAATCGCCCTGCGGATCATCCGGGCCTGCCACGAAGAAGGGCTCGAGGCGGTAGCGGTGTACTCCGAGGCGGACCGGCTCTCGCCCCACGTGCGGTCCGCTCACGTCGCCGTCCCGATCGGACCCCCACCGGCGGCCGACTCGTACCTCGACATCGCCAAGCTGCTGGAGGCGGCGCGCGCCACCGAATGCCAGGCGGTCCACCCGGGCTACGGCTTCCTCTCCGAGCGCGCGCCGTTCGCGGAAGCCGTCACGCAGGCGGGCCTGACGTTCATCGGTCCCCCCGCCACCGCCATCCGCGCAATGGGCGACAAGACCGAAGCGCGGCGGCGCATGCAGGCCGCCGGCGTGCCGATCGTGCCGGGCACGACCCGGCCCGTGGCCGACCACGTCCAGGCGAAGAGCGAGGCGGGGCGCCTCGGCTACCCGGTGCTCCTCAAGGCCACGGCCGGTGGCGGCGGCAAGGGGATGCGGCTCATCCGCGACGAGGGCGAGCTCGAGTCCGCGTTCGAGGGGGCGCAGAGCGAGGCGCTCAAGGCGTTCGGGGCGGGGGAGCTGTACGTCGAGAAATACCTGGAGCGCCCCCGCCACATCGAAGTCCAGGTGCTCGCCGACACGTACGGTCGAGTGGTCGCGCTGGGCGAGCGCGAATGCAGCATCCAGCGCCGCCATCAGAAGCTGATCGAGGAGGCTCCGTCCGTGGCGGTCACTCCCGCGCTGCGGCGGCGGCTGAGCGAGGCGGCGACCGCCGCCGCCGGCTCGGTGGGCTACCTCGGGGCCGGCACCATCGAGTTTCTGCTCGCCCCGACCGGCGAGTTCTACTTCCTCGAGATGAACACGCGCATCCAGGTCGAGCATCCCGTCACCGAGCTGGTGTACGGCGTGGACATCGTGCGCGAGCAGCTGCGCGTCGCCCAGGGCCACCCGCTCCGGGTCCATGCCGGCGCGCTACAACCGCGCGGCCACGCCATCGAGTGTCGCATCACCGCGGAAGATCCCTTCAACGATTTCCTGCCGGCGACCGGCGTCATCCGCCACTTGCAGCCGCCGTCCGGCCCCGGCGTCCGCTGGGACGGCGGCGTGGAGGCAGGCAACGAGGTGACGCTGTTTTACGACCCGCTCCTCGCCAAGCTCATCGTGTGGGGGGACACCCGGACCACCGCGCTGCAGCGCATGCGCCGGGCGCTGCGCGAACTCGTGATCGTAGGCCTCCCGACGTCGCAGTCGTTCCACCTGCGCGTGATGGACGACGCCGAGTTCCAGCGCGGCGACGTCGACGTGACCTATCTCGAGCGGGTGGGCCAGCGGTTGCTCGCCGCGGAATTGGCCCCCGAGCTGGCGCAGCCGCTCGCGATCGCCGCCGCGCTGCTCGCCGAAGAGCAGCGCACCAAGGCAGCCCTTCCCCCCCAGCCGGCTGCCCGACCGCCCGATGGCCCGTCGCCCTGGCTCCTCACGGTCCGCCGGGAGAGCATCGGCGGGTGAGCGAGCTGGTCACGATCACCGCCATCGCCACGGGGGGCGACGGCGTGGGCCGTCTGGCCGACGGCCGCGCCGTGTTCGTTCCCCGCGCCGCGCCGGGCGAGCGCATCCGGCTGCGCGACGGCGTGCAGCTCCACAAGCACTTCGCCCGCGGGGAGCTCGCCGAGATCGTCGGGACCGGCGCGGCCCGAGTCGCGGCGTCCTGCCCCCATTACGTGAGCGACCGCTGCGGCGGCTGCCAGCTGCAGCACTTGAGCTATGACGCTCAGCTCGCGGCCAAGCGGGCCATCGTCGGTGACGCATTGCGACGCATCGGCAAGCTCGACGTCCCCGACCCGGAGATCGTCGAAGCGGTGGAGGAGTGGCGCTATCGGGCGAAGGTGAGCCTGGCGGTGGAGGGCGGTCGAGGGCGGTCGAGGGCGGTAGGGCTCCACCCGTACGATCAGCCGGGCCGTGTCTTCTCGCTCGTGGACTGCCACATCACGGACTTCCGGCTGATGGCGCTGTGGCGCGAGCTCAAGCCGCGGCTCGAGCTGCTCCCGGCGCGGCTCGCGCGGCTGACGCTGCGGCTCGATCGGGAAGGGCGCCGTCACATCATCGCCGAATCGGGGGGAGAGCCGTGGCTCGACGCCGAGCGGTTGCAGGCCGCGCTGCCGCAGGGCGACACGGTGGTCTGCTGGTGGCAGCCGGTCGACGGCGCCGCCCGCGTGGTCGCCGGGCCGGCGACCGGCTTCCCCGCTATCGGGTTCGAGCAGGCCCACCCGGAAATGGGACTCGTGGCACGCCATTGGGCGGTCGCTCAGCTGGGCGAGCTGCGTGGCGCGGTCGCCTGGGACCTGTACGGCGGGATCGGCGATACCGCCGTACAGCTCGCCGGACGCGGGGCGGAGGTGGTGAGCGTCGACGCGGACGAGCAGGCCGTGCAATGGGCGCGGGGGCGCGCCTCGGAGCGCCCCATCCGCTTCATCGCGGGGCGGGCGGAGGATGTCCTCCCCACGCTCCCCCACCCGAACGCCGTCGTTGTGAACCCGCCGCGCGCCGGCCTGCACTGGAACGTGACGCTGCGGCTCACCAGCCAGCCGGTGACGCGTGTCGTCTACATCTCGTGCGATCCCGCGACCCTGGCACGCGACCTCCACCGGCTGAGCGTGAACTACCGGCTCGCGGTGGTGCGCGTGTTCGACTTGTTTCCGCAGACAGCGCACGTGGAGACGGTGGTGGTGCTGGAGGCGGCATGAAAAGACAATTGCGGATTGCGGATTGCGGATTGCGGAATTGCGATGGAAGGTCGCTCGCTGACCGCGCCTCCCTGGCACAATCCGCAATCCGCAATCCGCAATCCGCAATCGGGGTGGGGGCCGGGCGGTGAAGTACTCCGTGCGCATCGGCACCCACACACTCGACGTGGAGGTAGATGGGAACCGAGTGCTCGTGGGTGGGGTGGCGCGCGAGGCGCAGCTGTCCCCGCTCCCCGGCACGCCGCTCTATCTCCTGCTGCTGGCCGGCGACTCCTGGACGGTGGCCGTCGAGCCCGGAGAGGGTCCGGGGCGCTGGGCCTTGGGTGTGGTGGGTGAGCGGGTGGAGGTCGAGGCGCTGGACGAGCGGAGTGGGCGACCCCGGACCGAGGCCGCGCCGCGCGCCGGCCCGACGGGGAGCCGCACCGTCACGGCCCCCATGCCCGGTCTCGTCGTCCGCATTGCGGTGGCCGCCGGGCAGGCGGTCGATGCGGGCGCGGGTCTCGTCGTGGTGGAGGCGATGAAAATGGAGAACGAGCTGCGCGCGCCCCACGCCGGCGTGGTCGCGACCGTGCACGTGGCGGTCGGTCAGGCAGTCGAGCGGGGCGCGCCGCTCGTCACCCTCGCGAGCCCGGAAGCTTCTGGTTGACAGGGCCTTACGCCCCGGGTATTCTTCGCGGCTGTCACAACGGCACGTCCTTTTCCGGGTCCTTTGACGATGCAGACGTTTTCGCTGCGCAAAGAGGACATCACGCGGCGCTGGTACGTGGTGGACGCCGCCGGACAGCCGCTCGGCCGGCTGGCCAGTCGCGTCGCGCAGGTGCTGCGGGGCAAGCACAAGCCGACGTTCACGCCGCACTTGAACGGCGGGGATTTCGTCGTGGTCGTGAACGCCGAAAAGGTGATGCTCACCGGTCGTAAGCTCGAGCAGAAGCGCTACTTCCGGCACACGGGCTACATGGGGCACGAGCGGTTCACGCCGCTCAAGGTGCTGCTCGCGAAGCACCCCGACCGCGTGATCGAGCGGGCCGTGTGGGGAATGCTCCCGAAGACGACGCTGTCCCGGCAGCATGTGAAGCAGATGCTCAAGGTGTACGCCGGCCCGACGCATCCGCACGCGGCGCAGCAGCCCGAGCCCCTCAGCCTGACGGCGGGGGTGGGAGGGGCGTCATGAGCTCGGCGATCACACCGGAGCTGCGCTGGCACGCGGTCGGTCGCCGCAAGGTGGGCGTGGCGCGCGTGTATCTCACGCCCGGGTCGGGGAAGTGGAACATCAACGGTCGGACGCTCGGCGACTACTTCCCGCGCGCCTCGCTCGTGTCCCACATCCAGCAGCCGTTCACGGCGACGGACACGCTGGGCGCCTTCGACGTGCGCGCGATCGCATCGGGTGGCGGTCAAACCGGTCAAGCCGGGGCGTTGCGCCTCGCGATCGCGCGGGCGCTGTGCCTCGCGGACGACCGGCACCGCAAGAAGCTACGGGAGCAGGGTCTGTTGACGCGGGATCCACGCGCCGTCGAGCGGAAGAAGCCGGGGCGCGCCGGAGCGCGCAAGCGGTTCCAGTTCTCGAAGAGATAGAGACGTCATCACACACGTTGCCCGATCCGATGCTGGGTCCCTACGGGGTGGCACCGGAGATGACGGCAGCGGCGGATCGAACCCATGAAAGGAAGGGCATGGCGCAGCCTCAGTTGCAGGACCTGCTGGAAGCGGGCGTCCATTTCGGCCACCAGACGCGGCGCTGGAATCCGAAGATGCGCCGGTTCATCTTCGCCGAACGCTCCGGCATCTACATCATCGACCTGCAGAAGACCCTCCGTCAGATCGAGGCGGCGCAGGAGCTGCTGCGCGGCGTCGTGCTCAAGGGCGAAGGCGTCCTGTTCGTCTGCACCAAGAAGCAGCTCAAGAACATCCTCCAGGCGGAAGCGGAGCGGTGCGGCGCGTTCTACGTGACCGAGCGCTGGCTGGGTGGTACGCTCACGAACTTCCAGACGATCAAGAAGCAGATCAAGCGGCTGAAGGATCTGGAGCAGGGGATCAGCGAGGGCGAGTTCGAGCACCACACCAAGAAAGAGCAGCTGCTGTTCGACCGCGAGCGCTTGAAGCTCGAGAAGTACCTGTCGGGCATCAAGAACATGGGACGGCTGCCCGGCGCGTTGTTCGTGGTGGACTCGAAAAAGGAGCGCATCGCGGTGGCGGAAGCGAACAAGCTCGGCCTCCCGGTGGTCGCGATCGTGGACACGAACGCGGATCCGGACTTGATCACGGTGCCGATCCCCGGGAATGACGACGCGATCCGCGCCGTTTCGCTCATCACGGCGGCCATCTCCGACCTGATCGGGGAGGCGCGGCGGCAGTCGCCGGTGCGCGAGCCGGCCGAGGAAGGCGAGGGGGTGACCTACTCCACGGAGACCGGCGTCGAGGCGGAGGCCGAGGGCGACAAGAAGAAGAAGCCGGCCCGCCGCAAGCGGCGGCCCAAGCCCGAGGCCATCGCGGCCCGGCTCAAGACCGAGGAGGCGCCGGCGCCGGCCGAATCGAGCGGCGGGGGCGAAAGCTAACACGCCCGCACCGCCGATCGTTGGATAACCAACCGCCGCCCTCTCCCGGCCTTACGGCGCGAGGGCGGCGTTTTTGTGAGGAGTGAGCAGATGGCAACCGTGAAAGACATTCCGGCGAAGCTCGTGGCCGAGCTGCGCGCCCGCACCGGCGCAGGGATGATGGACTGCAAGCGCGCGCTCGAGGAGACCGTCGGAGATCTCGAGAAAGCGGTCGACCTGCTGCGGCAGAAGGGGGCGGCCAAAGCCGACAAGCGCGCGGGGCGCGAAGCGTCCGAAGGACTCATCGGGACCTACCTGCACCACGACGGCAAGATCGGGGTGCTGGTCGAGCTCAACTGCGAAACGGACTTCGTCGCCCGCACCGAGGACTTCAAGGCGCTCGCCCGCGACCTGGCCGTGCACATCGCCGCGACGAACCCGCTCGCCGTGCGGATCGAGGACCTTCCCGCAGAGCTGATTCAACGGGAGCGAAAGGTCTACGAGGCCCAGGTCGCCGAGCAGAAGAAACCCGAGCACATCCGCGGCAAGATCGTGGACGGCATGATCAAGAAGTTCTACGAGGACAACGTGCTGCTCGAGCAGAAGTTCGTGAAGGACGACAAACGCACCGTGGGCGAGCTCGTCAAGGAGCTGTCGGCGAAGACGGGGGAGAAGGTCGAGGTGGGTCGGTTCGCGCGCCTGAAGGTCGGGGAGGGCTGAGTTGGCGACGGCCCCCGCCCCCGCCGCCGCTCGGCCCCACCTTGCCTATCCGCGCGCCCTGCTCAAGCTCTCGGGCGAGTCGTTCGCGGGCGACCGGGGCGCGGGGGGGGGGCTCGATTTCGAGGTCATCGACCGCCTCGCCAACGAGCTGAAGACCGTGGCGGCGTTGGGCGTGCAGCTGGGGCTCGTGGTCGGGGGCGGCAACATCGTGCGCGGCGCGGCCGCGAGCGCGCAGGGCATGGACCGCGTGTCCGCCGACTACATGGGGATGCTCGCCACGGTCATCAACGCCCTCGCGCTGCAGGACATCCTCGAAAAGAAGGGCGTCGACACGCGGGTGATGACGGCGATCCGCATGGAGGCGCTTGCCGAGCCCTACATCCGGCGCCGGGCGGTGCGCCACCTCGAAAAGGGGCGCATGGTGATTTTCGCGGGCGGGACGGGGAACCCCTACTTTTCGACCGATACTGCGGCCGTGCTGCGGGCGCTCGAGGTCGAGGCCAAGGTGCTGCTCAAGGCGACGAACGTCGACGGCGTCTACACCGCCGACCCGAAGCAGGACCCCAAGGCGAAGTTCCTCGCCGAGCTGTCGTTCCGCGACGCGCTCGTGAACGGCTATGCCGTGATGGACGCGAACGCGTTCGGCTTGTGCAAGGAGAACAAGCTTCCGATCGTTGTGTTCAACATCAACCAGCCCGGCGCGACGGCCAGGGTGCTGGCCGGGGAGCGCGTCGGCACCATCGTCACATGACCACCGTCACCAGTCTGACAGACCACGTCAAGCACGCCCGGCAAGGGATGGACAAGGCGGTGGAAGCGGTGAAGCGCGAGTTCGCCACGGTGCGCACGGGGAAGGCGACCACCGCGCTGCTCGATCTCGTGCGGGTGGAGGCCTACGGCAACGAGATGCCGCTCAACCAGGTGGCGAGCGTGGCGGCCCCCGAGCCGAAGCTGCTGACGATCCAGCCCTGGGACAAGACCCTCCTCAAGGCCATCGAGAAAGCGATCCTCGCGTCGGACCTGGGCCTCACGCCCGCCAACGACGGCGCGGTCATCCGCATCCCCATCCCAGCGCTCACCGAGGAGCGCCGCAAAGAGCTGGTGAAGGTGGTGCACAAGTTCGCCGAGGAGGGCCGCGTGGCGATCCGACACGCCCGAACCGACGCGATCAACCGGATCAAGAAGACCGAGCACGTCTCCGAAGACGAGAAGAAGCACGCCGAGAAGGACGTGCAAAAGCTGCACGACGACCACCTGAAGCTCGTGGACGCCGCGGTCAAAGCGAAGGAAGCGGACATCATGGAGGTCTAGGTGACCGACGAGCTGCTCGGGCAGATCCGCCTGAACGGGGCCGCGCCCCGCCACGTCGCCATCATCATGGATGGCAACGGCCGCTGGGCGCGCGAGCGCAACCTGCCGCGGCCGTTCGGGCACCGCGCCGGGATGAAGGCGGTGCGCGAGATCGTCGAAGGCGCCATCGAGGCGGGCGTCGAGGTGCTCACGTTGTTTGCGTTCTCGGAGGAGAACTGGCAGCGCCCCCCCACCGAGATCTCGGCGCTCATGAGTCTGCTCGAGGAATACATCGCCAAGGAAGCGGCGGAGCTGCGCGACCAGGGCGTGGTCGTGCACGTGCTGGGGGAGCGGGCGCGGCTGGCGCCGGGCGCCCGCGCCGCGATCGACCGCGTGGAGCGGGACACGCGCGGCGGCCGGCGGCTGGCGCTCAATCTGTGCATCTCCTACTCCTCCCGCGCCGAGCTGGCGCGCGCGGCGCGCCTGCTCGCCGAGGAAGTCTTGAAGGGCACGAAGCGCCTCGAGGATATCGACGAGGAGGCGGTGCGTGAAAAGCTCTACACCGCCCCCTGGAGCGACCCCGATCTGCTGATCCGCACCTCGGGTGAGCTGCGGATCTCGAACTTCCTGCTGTGGCAGCTCGCTTACACCGAGTTGTACATGACGCCGGTGCTGTGGCCCGACGTCACCCGGCGCGATCTGTTCCAGGCCATCCTCGACTACCAGCGGCGCGACCGGCGGTTCGGCAAAGTCACGGCCCCCGCCCCCCCCTGATGTCCCGCAACCTGCTGCTGCGTATCGCCGTCGCGGTTCCGGCCATTGCGGTCTCGCTGGTGGTGCTGTGGCTGGGCGGGTGGGTCCTCGCCACCGCACTCGCCCTGCTCGGCGTGCTCGGCACGCGCGAGGTGTACGACCTGGCCCGCCGCGAGGGGATCGAGCCGTTCGAGCGCCTGGGGCTCGTGGCGGCGGCGGCCGTGCCGTTCGCGACGTTCTGGGTCAAAGGATACGCCGACTGGGAGCCGGTGCTCTACGTCGCCGCGCTGTGGTTGCTCGCGGTGCTGGTAGCGGCGATGGCGCGCGGACCGGCCCGCCGCCCGCTCACGGCCGTGTCGGTCACCGTCTTCGGCAGCCTGTACGCATCCGCCCTGCTCGCCTTCACCATAGCGATCCGCCACGGCCCGCACTCGGACGCGCACCCCCGCGGCGCGGTGGCGCTGGTGGTGCTGCCGCTCGTCGTGACGTGGGTGTGCGACACCTGCGCCATGGCCGCCGGAACCCTGATCGGCGGCCCCAAGCTCGCGCCGGTGCTGTCGCCCCGGAAGACCTGGGCGGGCGCCGTCGGCGGCCTCGTCGGCGGGCTGATTGCAGCGCTGGTGTACGGTCCCCTGGTGCTGGACAGGGTCGCCCTGCGACTTGGCGTCTGGCAACTGGCCACGGTGGGGTTGGTCGTGGCGGTGGCGGCGCAGGTCGGCGACGTCGCCGAATCGCTCTTCAAGCGCGAGGCGGGGGTCAAGGACTCGTCGTCGCTCATCCCCGGCCACGGGGGCGTGCTCGACCGGCTCGACTCGCTCTACTTCGTCTTGGCCGCGACCGCGGGACTGCTCCGGCTGTTCGGGATCGCATGAGCGTCGGCGTCGCGATCCTCGGGTCCACCGGCTCGATCGGCTGCTCCACCCTGCAGGTGCTGGCGCGCCAGCGGGACCGGTTTCGCGTCATCGCGCTGACGGCGCATTCGAACGCGGAGCTGCTCGCACGTCAGGCGGCCGAGTGGCAGCCGGCGTATGTGGGGCTGGTCAACTCGGGGAAGGGGGAAGGGGGAAGGGGCAAGGGGCCGGAATGCCTCGTGGAAGCCGCCACCCACCCCGACGTGCGCATCGTCGTGAACGGCATCGTGGGCGCGGCGGGGCTCGAGGCCACGCTCGCGGCCCTGCGGGCCGGGAAGCGCGTCGCCCTGGCGAACAAGGAGACCCTCGTGATGGCCGGCGAGCTCGTCACGCGCGCGGCGCGCGAGGGGGGCGGGGAGATCATCCCCGTTGACTCCGAGCACAGCGCGGTGCTGCAGTGTGTCGCGGGACGGGGGCCGACCGAGCTGGCGCGCCTCATCCTCACGGCCTCGGGCGGCCCGTTTCGCACCTGGCCGCGCGAGCGGATCGCGGCGGCCACGGTGGCGGAGGCGCTGCGTCACCCCACCTGGAAGATGGGGAAGAAAATCACGGTGGATTCCGCCACGCTCGTCAACAAGGCCCTCGAGGTGATCGAGGCGCACTTCCTCTTCGGGCTCGGGTACGAAGCGGTCGAGGTCGTCGTGCATCCGCAATCGGTGGTCCACGCCTTCGTGGAATTCGTGGACGGCTCGGTGCTCGCGCAGGTCGGGTTCCCGACGATGGAGCTGCCCATCCTCTATGCGCTGACGCATCCGGCGCGGGTGCCGGACGCGGGAACCCGGCGGTTCGATCCGGTCGCCGCGGGCAGCCTCACGTTCGAAGCCGTGGAGGCGGAGCTGTACCCGGCCTACGGCCTCGGCCGCGCCGCGGCCACTGCCGGCGGTACGGCCCCAACCGTGTTCAACGCCGCCAACGAGATCGCCGTCGCGCTGTTTCTCGAGGGCGGGATTCCCTTCGGCCGGATCGCCCAAACGATCGCCCGAGTGCTGGACACGAGCGCGCCGGCCGAGGCCGACACGCTCGAGGCCGTACTCGCGGCGGACACCGCCGCACGCCGGCTGGCGCGGGAGGCCGCGTGCTCCTGACCCCGATCTCCCTCATCGTCGTCGTCGGCGTGCTGATCTTCGTGCACGAAGCCGGCCACTTCGCCGCGGCCAAGGCGGTGGGAATCCAGGTGCTGCGCTTCTCGCTCGGCTTCGGTCGACCGATCCTGGCGTGGCGCCGCGGCGAGACGGAGTACTGGATCTCGTGGATTCCGTTCGGCGGCTACGTAAAGATGGCCGGGTTCGAAGACGAAGGGGTCGCCGGGGACCTGGAAGGCGGCAAGAGCGCCCAGCCGATCGATCCCGCCCGGGCGTTCGACCGCAAGCCGCTGTGGGCCCGGTCGATCGTGATCCTGGCCGGTGTGACCATGAACGCGGTGTTCGCGGTCGTGGTCTACACGGGGCTCGCCTACACCGGGACCCTCGAGCCGAACAACATCGCCACGACCCGAGTGGACTCGGTGATGGTGAATGACCTGCCTCCGGCGGCGCAGGTCCTCGGGGCGCTGCGACGCGGCGATCGCATCACCACCGTGAACGGTGATTCGGTCCGGACGTGGGGTGACCTGCAGCTGAAGCTCGCCAACGCCCCGCCGCCCGTCAGGTTGCGCGTGGCGGGACGGCCGGATTCGGTGGTGCTGCAGATCGCCCAGGGGGACACGGCCGCGCGCGTCGCCGCGGTGCTGGCGCTCAGCCCCTATCTCGAGCCGGTCATCTCGAGCGTGACGTCCGGCGGCGCGGGGGCCAAGGCGGGCCTCATGCCGGGTGACCGCATCCTCAAGGTGAACGGCGACACGGTGGTCTCGTGGCAGGACTTCGCGCGCGTGGCGCGTCGCAACGCCACGCACCCGATCACGGTCGAGGTGCGGCGGGGCACCGAGCGCCTTTCCCTGACGGTGACGCCCGATCGCCGCGAGGAGACGGATCCCGTGACCAAGCGGACGCAGGTCATCGGGTTTGTCGGCATCGGGGCGGTGTACCCGACGCTCCCGCGGCCCGGCATCCTGGGCGCGGTCCGGGTCGGGTGGGCGGAGACGCGGAGCCGCGGCGCCATGATCCTCGATTTCCTGGCGAAGCTCGTCACGGGCAGGGCGTCGCTCCGCGAGCTCGGTGGACCGATCCTGATCGGCCAGATCTCGAGCCAGGCGGCGCGGATCGGCGCGGCGACCTTTCTCGGCTTCATGGCCTTTTTGTCCATCAACCTGGCAATCCTCAACGTCCTGCCGATTCCCATTCTGGACGGCGGCCAGCTGGTCTTTCTCCTGGCGGAGGCAGTGCGACGCAGGCCGTTGCCGCTCGAGCTGCGCCTGCGGCTCACCCAGATCGGCTTCGTGGTTCTGGTCGCCATCATGATCCTCGCCACGTCCAACGATATCCTGCGTCTGCTGGGCCATGTCTTCCGTCGTTAGGGAGACGCTCACAGCGTACGTGGCGGGGCGGATCACGGCGGACCACCTGGTCGCGGTGGTGACGGCGGCCTACTATCGCGACGGGGGAGCCGGGAGGCGGGAGGCACTGCGGCCCATGGTCGACGTGATCGAACGCGCTTCACCCGGCGTCGTGGAACTCGCCGGAAGACCTGAGGGAGCGGGATTCGACGTGCGTCCGGCGGAGCGCCCTTTTCCCGAGCAATGCGAGCCCGACCTGCGTCGGGCGATCGAAGCCTACTTGGGACGGGAACCAGCAGGGGGAAGCGTACCAAGGGCCAGGCCGAGCCTCGTCGCCCGCCTCGCCAGCATGATCAAACGCCTCTTCAGCCCTTCAGCCTGACCACCAGCGCCACCACGCACCGGCGCGTGGCTTGGCCTCGACCGCGGCCAGCTCAGCGAGCAGCTGGGCCGCATCGCGGTAGCGGTCGTCGGGATGCTTGGCCAGGCACTTCAGCACGATCCGCTCGAACCGTTTGGACAGCTCCGGCCGCTTCTTGCGCAAGCCCGGGGGCGGCCGCTCGACGTGCATGCGTGCGAGCTCGAACCAGTCGCTCGCGGCGAACGGTACCTCGCCGGCGGCGGCCTTGAAGAGGGTGATGCCGAGCGCGTAGAAGTCCACGCGCTGGTCGAGCGCGCGTCCCTGCGCCTGCTCGGGAGAGAGGTACTGGGGCGTCCCGATCGTCATGTTGACGCCGGTGGAAGCCACGTAGCCCGAAACCGCGCGCGCGATGCCGAAGTCGGTGATGACCGCGCTGCCGTCGGAGCGGAGCAGGATGTTGTCGGGCTTCAGGTCGCGGTGAATCACACCCCGCCCGTGCGCGAACCCCAGCCCCTTGGCCACGTCCGCCGCCAGGCGGAGCATGTCCGCCTCCGGCAGGGGGCCTTCGCGCGCGATGCGCGCCCCGAGGCTGTCGGCGCACAGATCCATCCCGAAGTAGACGTAGCCCCCGGAGCGCGCCACGAACCGAATCCGAATGATGTTCGGGTGCTGGAGCTTCGCGGCGGTCTCGGCTTCGTTCCGGAACCGGCTCTCGAACTGCGGGTCGCCGGCGTAGCGCGGCATCAGCACTTTGACGGCGACGGGAGTTCCGTCCAGCTCCCGACCGGCGAACACCCAGGCGAACCCGCCCTGGCCGAGCAGACGCTCGAGGTCGTACGGGCCGACGGTGCGGCCGACCAGGTCGCTGGGCGCGGGGGGCGCGGGGGGCGGGGGGGGCGCGTTGGTCACTAGGGCTTTACAAACCGGTATCGGCGGTCTAAGTTACTGCGCTCTCAAGAATTAGGGAACAGGACAGATGTACGACAAGACGACGCCGGTCAGGAAGTACGGGCTGCACGAAGGGGACACGGGGTCAGCCCCGGTTCAGGTCGCGCTGCTCACCGAGCGGATCAACAGCCTCACCGATCACTTCCGGGTCCACGCCAAGGACTTCCACGGGCAGCGCGGCCTCCTCAGGATGGTCAGCCAGCGCCGCCGCCTGCTGGAGTACCTGAAGCGCACCGACCTGGAGCGCTATCGGCAGCTCATCGACGAGCTCGGTCTCCGCCACTAATGCAAGAGGCGTCGCGCTGGGCGTCCCGGCAAGAGCACCGGGACGCCTCGCGTATTTCTTCGTGCTCTAGACAGGCAACATGGTGAAGCACGTCGATCGCACGTTCGCGGGTCGCCCGCTGAAGCTCGAGTCGGGGCGACTCGCCAAGCAGGCCGCGGGGGCCTGCCTCCTGCAGTTCGGGGAGACCGTAGTCCTCGCGACGGTGACCGTGTCGGACAACGTCTCGACGCTCCCCTTCTTCCCCCTCACCGTCGAATACCGCGAGAAATCCTATGCTGCCGGCAAGATTCCCGGCGGCTTTTTGAAACGCGAGGGCCGTCCTTCGGACGAGGAGATCCTCTCGGCGCGGGTGACGGACCGCTCTATCCGGCCGTTGTTCCCCGAGGGGTTCAAGAACGAGATCCAGGTCTTCATCTACGTCCTGTCGGCGGACCAGGAGAACGACGCCGACGTGCTCGGCGTGACGGCGGCCTCCGCGGCGCTCGACATGTCCAAGGTGCCCTGGAACGGCCCTATCGCCGCGGTGCGCGTGGGACGGGTGGAGGGTGCGTGGATCCTGAATCCGACCTTCCAGCAGCTCGAGTTCTCGGACGTGGACATGGTGGTGTCGGGGTCGCGCGACTCGATCGTCATGGTGGAAGGCGGCGCGCTCGAGCTGACGGAGCCCGAGATCGTGAAGGGGCTCGAGGTGGCGCAGAAGGGCATCCGCGAGCTGCTGGATGCCGCGGCCGAGCTGGTCGCCGACATGCGGCAGCCCAAGATGGAGTGGGCCAAGGTCGAGCCGGCGGCGGAGCTGGTCGCACGGGTAAAGGCGCTGGCCGAGCCGCGCATCGCCGAGGCGCTGAACCTGCCGGAGAAGGCCGAGCGGACCCAGGCGCTCGCCGCGCTCAAGTCGACGATCCAGGAACAGCTCGCCGCGGAATTCCCCGACAACCTGAAAGACGTCGCGGCGGTGATCGAGGAGATCGAGTACCGCACGATGCGCGAGCAGGTGTTGTCGCGCGGCGAGCGGGTCGACGGCCGGGACCTGGCGACGGTGCGACCGATCACCTGCGAGGTGGGCGTGCTGCCCCGCACCCACGGCTCGGCGCTGTTCACGCGCGGCCAGACGCAGGCGCTCGTGTCCGTCACGCTCGGCACGGTGTCGGACGAGCAGCGGATCGACTCGATCGACGTGGCCGAAGAGACGACCAAGTCGTTCATGCTGCATTACAACTTCCCGCCGTTCTCCACCGGAGAAGTGCGGCCGATCCGCGGCACCTCGCGCCGCGAAGTGGGCCACGGCGCGCTGGCCGAGCGGGCGCTGCAGGCGCTGCTCCCGCCGTACGACCAGTTCCCCTACACGATCCGCATCGTGTCCGACATCCTCGAGTCCAACGGCTCGTCGTCCATGGCAACGGTGTGCGGCGGCTCGCTGGCGCTGTTCGACGCGGGCGTCCCGGTGAAGGCGTCGTGCGCCGGGGTCGCGATGGGGTTGATCAAGGAAGGCGCGCGCGTGGCGGTGCTGACCGACATTCTCGGCACCGAGGATCACCTGGGCGACATGGACTTCAAGGTGGCGGGGACGCGCGAAGGCGTGACGTCGATCCAGATGGACATCAAGATCGAGGGGCTCGACTTCAAGATCGTCGCGGAAGCGCTCGACCGCGCGAAGCAGGCCCGGATCCACATCCTCGACATCATGGACCGCGCCATGCCGCAGCCGCGCTCGCAGCTGTCCAAGTACGCCCCGCGCATCATCACGATCCAGATCCCGACGGACAGGATCGGCGACATCATCGGCCCCAAGGGAAAGACCATCCGGTCGATTCAGGAGCAGACCGGCGCCGAGATCAACGTCGACGACAACGGGCTCGTGACCATCTCCGCCGTGGGCGAGGGCGGAGAGCGGGCGCGCGACATCATCGCCGGCATGGTCCAGGTGCCCGAGGTCGGCAAGGTGTACGAAGGTGTGGTGAAGAGCACGACGGCCTTTGG
The DNA here is from genome assembly GCA_003222135.1 of Gemmatimonadota bacterium. Taxonomy (GTDB): domain Bacteria; phylum Gemmatimonadota; class Gemmatimonadetes; order Gemmatimonadales; family GWC2-71-9; genus 20CM-4-69-16. Next base: position 24,678 of record QHUM01000062.1, read on the forward strand.
CGCGTTCATCGAGATCCTCCCCGGCGTGGAGGGGCTGCTGCACATCTCCGAGCTGCAGCACGGCCGCACGGAGCGCACCGAAGACGTCGTGAAGAAGGGCGACCAAGTCCGGGTCAAGCTGCTCGAGGTCGACGAGCGCGGTCGCATGCGACTCTCCCGGAAGGCGCTGCTCGAGAAAACGGAGACGGCCCCCGCCCGCTCGCGGTGATGGAGACGGTCCGGCTCGACCGGGAGATCCACCAGACCACCGCGCCGAGCGGCGTGCTCGTGCTGTCGGAGCGGGTGCCGAGCGTGCGCTCGGCGGCGGTCGGCATCTGGGTGCGCAGCGCCAGCGCGCATGAGCCGCGCCCCAAGATGGGCGTGTCCCACCTGCTCGAGCACATGGTGTTCAAGGGGACCGAGCGCCGCACCGCCCAGGAGATCGCCCTCGCCCTCGAGGCGCGCGGCGGCTCGCTCGACGCCTACACCTCGCGTGACACCACGGCGTTTCACGCGCGCGTGCTCGACGCCGATCTGCCGCGCGCGCTCGATGTGCTCACCGACCTGGTCCGTAACCCGGTGCTGCGCACCAGTGATCTGGAGCTCGAGCGCAAGGTGGTGCTCGAGGAGATCAACACCGTCGCAGACACCCCCGACGATCAGGTGTTCGACCTCTCGTACCAGACGCTGTGGCCCGAGCATCCCTACGGCTACACCATCCTCGGCACGCGCGACACCGTCAGCGCGCTCTCCGCGGGCGACCTGAAGCAGCTGCACGGGCGCGCCTACTTCCCCGCGAACTGCGTCATCGCCGCTGCGGGGAACCTGACGCACGACCAGCTGCTCGAAGAGCTCGCGAAGCTGGGCTGGTTCAACGCGACACCTGGCAACGCCCCATCGGCGACGCCTCTCTCGGCGACCGTCCCACCGGCCGTCCGCGGCGCCGAGGCCCGCCACCATAAAGACACCGCCCAGACCCACATCGTGTTCGCCAGCGACACGATCCCGTACGCCGACCCGCGCAAGTACGCCCTGCTCGTGCTGGCGAACGTGTTCGGCGGCGGGATGTCGAGCCGGCTGTTCCAGCGGATTCGCGAAGAGCTCGGGCTCGCCTACGCGATCTACGCGTTCACGAGCTTCTATCGCCAGATGGGGGTGACAGGCGTGTACGTCGGCACGCAGCCGCAAACGGCGCTGCAGGCCGCCGCGGCGATTCGCGAGGAGTACGCGACGCTCGCGCGCGAGGGGTTGCGCGGGGACGCGCTCGCCGAGGCCAAGCAACAGACCCAGGGGCAGCTGATGCTGTCGCTGGAGAGTCCTTCGGCCCGGATGTATCGTTTGGCGGGCTTTTCGGTCTACGGCGAGCCGTATCAGAGTCTCGACCAGGTGCTGGCGACGGTAGCCGGGCTGACCGAGGACGAAGTCGCGGCCGTCGCGGCGGAATTCTTCGATCCCGAGCGGCAGACGGTGGTGTGGCTGGGGCCGGACAAGGACTGAAAGGCGTCGAGCACAGGCGTCACGCAGAGGCGTCAAGCAAAGACGTCACGCAACGACGTAAGGCGGAGAGCGCATGATCGTCGGTGTCCCTAAAGAGATCAAGACCGCGGAGAACCGCGTGGCGCTGGTGCCGGCGGGGGCCGAGTCGCTGGTCGGCGACGGGCACACGGTGCTGGTGGAGCAAGGCGCGGGGCTCGGGTCGGGATTCTCAGACGACGCCTACCGGGCGGCCGGCGCGACGCTGGTCACGCGGGCCGGGGACGTGTGGTCCAAGTCCGAAATGGTGGTCAAGGTCAAGGAGCCGATCGAGCCCGAGTGGCCGTGTATGCGGAAAGGGCAGGTCGTGTTCACCTATTTCCATTTTGCGGCGTCCGAGGCCCTCACGCAGGCGGTGCTCCGGTCGGGGATCACCGCGATCGCCTATGAGACCGTGCAGCTCACCTCGGGAGAGCTGCCGTTGCTCACGCCCATGAGTGAGGTCGCGGGACGGATGGCGGTGCAGGAGGGCGCGAAGTACCTGGAGAAGGTGTACGGGGGCTCGGGCATCCTGCTGGGAGGGGTGCCGGGGGTTCTGCCCGCCGAGGTGCTCATCCTGGGTGGCGGGGTGGTCGGCGCCAACGCGGCCAAGATGGCGGCGGGGCTGGGCGCCCACGTGACGCTGCTCGACCTGTCGCTCGACCGGCTGCGCTACCTCGCGGACGTGCTTCCCCCCAACGTCGACCTGTTGTACTCGAACCGTCACAATCTGCTCGACCAGCTGCGCAAGGCCGACGTCGTGATCGGCGCCGTGCTGCTCCCGGGCGCCAAGGCCCCGAAGCTGGTGCGGCGCGACGACCTGAAGCTCATGAAGGCCGGCTCCGTGATCGTGGACGTGGCGGTGGACCAGGGCGGCTGCATCGAGACCAGCAAGCCCACCACCCACGACAACCCGACCTACGTGGTGGACGGGATCATCCACTACGCGGTCGCCAACATGCCGGGCGGCCTGCCGCGCACCTCCACGCTCGCCCTCACCAACGCCACGTTCCTGTACGCCAAGCGTCTGGCCAAGCGCGGCTGGAAGCAGGCGTGCCGGGACGACGCCGCGCTGTTCCTCGGGCTGAACGCGATCGAGGGCAAGGTCGTGTACGCGGCGGTAGCCGAGGCATTCGGACTGCCGCTCGCGGACGCCAAGACCTTGGTGTAAGGAGGCCACATGAGACTGATCGGTGCCGTCACGGCGCTGGTGGCGACGCTCGCGACGCTCGAGGGCGAGACCAACTGGCTGACCTCGAGCGAGCGCGCCGGGCGCCTCGGCACCGCGGCCGGCTGGTGGATCGGCATCGGCGCAGCGGTGATCGCGGTGCTCGCGTGGCGAAAGCGGCGCGCCAGATCCGCGTGACTCGGGTGGCCAGGCGATGACCGAGCGCAGAACACTCGCGATTCTGGTCGGCGGCGGCCCCGCACCGGGAATCAACAGCGTCATCGGGGCGGCCACCATCCGCGCACGGCTCGAGGCCGTCGACGTGCTCGGGGTGCGCGACGGGTTCGAGTGGATCATGCAAGGCGACATCGACCACGTCGTGCCGCTCGACATCGGCGAGGTGAGCCGGATCCACTTTCGCGGCGGCTCCTACATCGGCATCTCGCGCGCCAACCCTACCAAGAACCCGGCGCATCTCGACAACGCGGTTCTGGCGTTGTTGCGCCTCAACGTCTCGCAGCTCATCACCATCGGCGGTGACGACACCGCGTACTCGGCCATGAAGCTCGAGGAGAAGGCCGCGGGACGGCTCCAGGTCGTGCACGTGCCGAAGACGATCGACAACGATCTCGACCTGCCGCCGCACGTGGACACCTTTGGCTTCCAGACGGCGCGCCACTACGGGGTGGAGATCGTGAAGAACCTGATGGTGGACGCCAAAACCACCTCGCGCTGGTACCTGGTCATCACGATGGGCCGCGGCGCAGGGCACCTGGCGATGGGGATCGGCAAGGCCGCCGGCGCCACGCTCACGCTGATCCCGGAGGAGTTCCTGGGACGGCGCATCCGCCTCAAGTCGGTCGTGGATACGCTCGTCGGCGCCATCGTCAAACGGCTGTCGTACGGCCGGCTGGACGGCGTCGCCGTGCTCGCCGAGGGGCTGGCGCTCGGCATCGACCCAGCGGACCTCGCGGGATTCGAAGAGGTCGAGCGGGATACGCACGGG
>QHUM01000063.1:0-69552 GCA_003222135.1 Gemmatimonadota bacterium
CGGGCGCTGGCGGAGCTCCGCGCCCACCTGGACGACGCCGACCTGGAGCGCGCGGCGGAGTACGAGAAGCGGCTGCGCCACGACGTGATGGCGCACATCCACCACCTCGGCGAGCAGGCGCCGGCGGCGCGCCCCGTCCTCCACCTCGGTGCGACCAGCGCGTACGTCACCGATAACGCCGACTTGATCCTGATGCGGGAGGGGCTGCAGCTGCTGCTGGGGCGCGTCGCCGCCGTCGTAGTCGCGCTCTCCAAGCTGGCGCGCCGCTACCGCGACCTGCCGTGCCTGGCGTACACGCACTTCCAGCCGGCGCAGCTCACCACCGTCGGGAAGCGCGTCACGCTGTGGATGCAGGAGTTGCTGCTCGATGCCGAGGAGCTGCTGCACCGGCTCGAGACGCTCCGCTTCCGCGGCGTGAAGGGGACGACCGGGACGCAAGCAAGCTTTCTGGAGCTGTTCGAAGGCGCGCACGACAAAGTCCGCGAGCTCGACGCCCGCGTCGCGCGCAAGATGGGATTCGAGAAGCTGTTCTCCGTGACGGGCCAGACCTACACGCGCAAGCTCGACGCGCAGGTGCTCGCGGCGCTCTCCGGGATCGCGGCGTCGTCCGCCAAGTTCGCGACTGACGTGCGGCTGCTGCAGCACGAGGGAGAGATGCTCGAGCCGTTCGAGAGCGAGCAGGTGGGCTCCTCGGCGATGGCGTACAAGCGCAACCCGATGCGCGCCGAGCGGATCACGAGCCTGGCGCGCTTCGTGATCGAGCTGGAAGGAAACGCCTGGCACACGGCGGCTGCACAATGGCTCGAGCGGACGCTCGATGACAGCGCCAACCGGCGGCTCGTGATTCCGGAGGCGTTTCTCGCGAGCGACGCGATCCTGGTGCTCGCCACCAACGTCGCGGCGGGGCTCGAGGTGCGGGAGGCGGTGATCGCCCGGCACGTCGCCGCCCACATGCCGTTCCTCGCGACCGAGCGGCTGCTGATGCGGGGCGTGAAGGCCGGCGGCGACCGGCAGCGGCTGCACGAGGTGATCCGAACGCACAGCCTCGCCGTGGCGCAGGCCGTGGCCGAGCAGGGTGCCGAGAACGACCTGCTCGAGCGCCTGGCGCGCGATCCGGCGTTTAAGGCGCTCAAAGTCGCCGTGCGACCCGAGGAGCTCGACCCGGCGGCGTATGTCGGGCGGGCGCCGGGCCAGGTGGACGAATTTCTGCAACAGGTGGTCGCCCCGGCGCTGCAACGCATCGAGGCCGTCGCGCCGCCGGGCGCCGCGGCCACCGCCGAGGTCACCGTTTGACGGTCCCGCTCGTCGCCAGCCAGCTTCCCCTGCCCCTCGTGCGGCGCGGCAAGGTGCGCGAGGTGTACGCGGTCGACTCGGACACCCTGCTTCTGGTCGCGAGCGACCGGGTGAGCGCGTTCGACGTGGTGCTGCGTGAGCCCGTCGTGCACAAGGGCGCGGTGCTCACCCAGCTGAGCGCCTTCTGGTTCCGGCGGCTCGCGGGCGTCATGCCGAGCCACTTCCTCTCGGCCGACGCGGACGAGATTACGGAACGGATGCCGGCCCTCGAACCGTTCCGCGCGTCCCTCCTGGGGCGGGCCATGCTGGTGCGTCGCACGGCGCCGGTCCCGTTCGAGTGTGTCGTGCGGGGATACGTCACGGGATCGGCCTGGGCCGAATACCGCGAGTCCGGAACGCTGGCGGGGGAGCCGCTGCCCACTGGCCTGGTGGAGAGCGCGCGCCTCGACCCCCCGATCTTTTCCCCCGCCACGAAAGCCGAGCAGGGGCACGACGAGAACGTGACGTTCGCCCACCTGGTGCAGGCGCTGGGTCGGGCCGCCGCCGAGCGACTGCAGCAGGCGAGCCTCGCGCTGTACGAGGCGGGGCGAGGCTACGCGGGCCCGCGCGGCATCATCATCGCCGACACGAAGTTCGAGTTCGGCTCGACTCCCGACGGGCGGCTCCTCGTGATCGACGAGATCCTCACGCCCGACTCGTCGCGTTTCTGGCCGGCGGACCGCTACGAGCCGGGGCGGGCGCAGCCGAGCTTCGACAAGCAGCCGCTGCGCGACTACCTGGCGGGCTTGAAGAGGCAGGGGCAGTGGAACGGCAACGCACCGCCCCCGCCGCTGCCGCCGGAGGTGGTGCGGGCCACGAGCGAGCGCTATCTGGAGGCGTATCGCTTGATCACGGGCAACCCCCTTGCGACCGACTGATGCGAATCGCTCCCGAGGGGTGGCCCTTCATTCTCCCCGGCTGGGCGCTCGTGCTGCTCGGCGCCTGGGTGGCGCGCGGGTCGCCCTGGGTGTGGGGACCCGAGGCGGCGTTGTTCCTGGTGGCGATCTGGCTCCTGGTGTTCTTCCGCGATCCCGCCCGGACGGGGCCGCGCGGCGAGCAGTTCGTAATCGCCCCGGCCGACGGGAAAGTGGTGGACATCGCCGTGGTGGACGAGCCGATGTATCTCGCGACCCGGGCGACCAGGATCTCCATCTTCATGAGCGTGTTCGACGTGCACGTGAACCGCTATCCGGCGACCGGCGCCGTCGAGCTGGTCCGCTACCAGCGCGGCAAGTTCCTGCACGCGGCGTCCGACAAGGCGAGCCTCGACAACGAGCAGGCGTCGGTCGGCCTGCGCTCGGGACAGGGGCCCGTGCTGGTGCGGCAGATCGCGGGGCTGATCGCGCGACGCATCGTCACGGACGGGAAGCCGGGAGACCGCGTGCGTCAGGGCGAGCGGCTGGGGATGATCCGGTTCGGGTCGCGCGTGGACGTGTTCCTCCCGGTGGCCGCACGCGCGGCCGTGCGGGTGGCCGTGGGCGAGCGCGTCCGGGCGGGCGCCACGCTGCTGGCGGAGTATGGCTCGTGAGCGGGGGGACTCCATGACGATGCGACGCTTCCCGCGCCCCAACATGCGGCGCGTCGTGGTCGTCGTGCCGAGCTTGTTCACGCTCTTCAACCTGTTTTTCGGCATCTGGTCGATGGTGCTGGCGTCGCGCGGGGAGTTCGACCGCGCCGGTTGGTACATCTTCTTCGCCGGCATCCTGGACGCGCTCGACGGCCGCGTGGCGCGTCTCTCGAAGACGGGCACCCGGTTCGGCGCCGAGCTCGACAGCCTCGTCGACATCGTGAGCTTCGGGGTCGCGCCGGCCTTCCTTCTCTACCAGCTCGAGTTCGCGAGCGCCGGGCAGGCGGAGTGGATCTTCTGCTACTTTTACGTCATGGCGGCGGCGATCCGCCTGGCGCGTTTCAACATCACCCAGGCGGGACGATCCAAGCGCTACTTCATCGGCCTGCCGTCGCCGGCGGCAGGCATGACGCTCGCCACCTTTTACCCGTTCACGACCACCGAGCTGTGGCACCGCCTGGCGGCGATTGTACCGCGCCATCACCTGATGCAGTTCGTGATGATCTTGCTCACCATCCTGATGGTGAGCAACGTGCGCTATGCGACCCTGCCCCGCGCGGGTCTGCGCAGCGCGCGCGGGCTGTTGGGGCTCGCCACCGTCCTGTTCATCCTGGTGTTCGGGATCCTCGAGCACGATGCGTTCTTCTTCCCGCTGGGCATCACCTACATGGCGTACGGGATATTGCGGGCGACCGTCCTCGGTTTCTTCCTCGAAGCTTCCGAGGACGAGGAAGCGGAGATCGCCGGGCCCATCGTGATCACCAACGGCGGGTCGGCGGGCGACGCCTTCCCGCAGCGTACCCGCGGCATCTCGCCGCCGGGGGGCGGGACCGCGTCGTGAGCCGCTACCGCGTCCAAGTCCGCGTGATGCCGCGCGCCGCGCTGCTCGATCCGCAGGGCCAGGCGGTGGAGCACGCGCTGCACGCGCTCGGCTTCGGAGACGTCGCCCAGGTGCGGGTCGGCAAGCATCTCGTCCTCGAGGTGAAAGCGGCGACGCAAGAGGAGGCGGTGGCACAGGCGCGCACGATGTGCGACCGGCTGCTCGCCAATCCGGTGACCGAGGACTACGAGCTGGCCGTGGAGGCGACGCGATGACGCGCGTGGCCGTGATTGTGTTCCCCGGCTCGAATTGCGACGCCGACACGCTCGCGGCCGCGCGGGAGGCGGGCTCGGACGCGTACTATGTGTGGCACCGTGACGCAGACCTGCGGCAGGCCGACGTCGTGGTCCTGCCGGGGGGCTTCAGCTACGGCGACTACCTCCGCTCGGGCGCGATCGCCCGGTTCTCGCCCATCATGGGTGCCGTCGCCGCGCACGCGCGCGCCGGCGGGCCGGTCCTCGGCATCTGCAACGGGTTTCAGATCCTGTGCGAGGCGGGGCTGTTGCCGGGCGGGCTGATGCGGAACGCGCGGCTCAAGTTCCTGTCGCGGCCCGCCTGGGTGCGCGTCGAGTCGACGGACACTCCCTTCACCGGTCTGTACGACAGGGGTGACGTGCTCGAGATCCCCATTGCGCACGGCGACGGCCGCTACGTGGTGGACGAGCGCACGGCGGCGGAGCTCGAGGCGAGCGACCGCGTCGTGTGGCGCTACGTGCGGGACAACCCCAACGGCTCGACCCGCGACATCGCCGGCGTTTGCAACGCCGGCCGCAACGTGGTGGGTATCATGCCGCACCCGGAGCGCCGCAACGCCCCGATCTTGGGCGGACAGGACGGAGCCCGTGTCTTTTACGCGATGGAGGCTCGACATGCGACGCAGCACGCTGTGGATGTGCGCGCTGTTGGCGACCGGCACCTTAGGGTGTAAGCAGGTCAACGAGCAGTGGGCGAAGCTCAAGCAGAAGATCGAACAAAAGATCGCCGAGCGTCGCGGTCGCACGGCGACCCCGCAGCCCGTTCCCCTCCCCACGCCACCGCCCCCGGGTGCGGCGACCGACACCCAGCCGCCCGCGGAATCCCCCGGCAAACCGGCGCGGGCTCCCCGGCAGATCCCCGAGCGTCCCGAGGCGACGCGCGACGCCCCCTACAGCTCGGTGGACACGGGCACGATCGCGCCCGGCATGTCCGAGAAGGACGTGTACTCGCTGTGGGGCCCGCCGATCGCGGTGCGCCACCAGGGCGCATGGACCTATCTCTTTTTCCGCAACGGCTGCGAGTACACCTGTGGCACCGAGGACGTCGTCACGCTCCAGAACGGGCAGGTGGTGGACGCCGTGCTGCGCTGGCCGGGCCACGGCTACAGCGGCCAGTCGTCGTCTCCGGCGGCCACGCGGCCGCACTGGAAGCCAGGGGGCGACACGTTGACCGTGAAACGCCCTGGAACGCCGTGAGGGCGGTCCCGTTTCCGGGCGACCCGCCGATCACGCCGCAGCTGGTTCGCGATCACCATCTCACCGACGAGGAATACGGGTGCATCGAGGCGCTGCTGGGCCGCGCGCCCACGTTCGCCGAGCTCGGCGTCTTCTCGGCGCTGTGGAGCGAGCACTGCTCCTACAAACATTCGCGGCCGATCCTCAAGACGTTTCCCACCGCCGGTCCGCAGGTGGTCCAGGGTCCGGGCGAGAACGCCGGCGTGCTGCGGCTCCCCGACGGCTGGGCGGTCGCCTTCAAGATCGAGTCGCACAACCACCCCTCCGCCGTCGAGCCGTATCAGGGGGCCGCGACCGGCGTGGGCGGGATTCTGCGCGACGTATTTACGATGGGCGCCCGCCCGGTGGCCCTGCTCAACAGCCTGCGCTTCGGACCGCTGGAGGAGGCGCGCAATCGGTATCTGTGCGCCGGTGTGGTGCGCGGCGTGGGCGACTATGGCAACTGCGTCGGCGTGCCCACGCTCGGCGGGGAGGTGGATTTCGGGCCGGGCTACGGTGGCAACCCGCTCGTCAACGCGATGTGCGTCGGCCTGCTCCGCGAAGCGGACCTGATCACGGCCGCGGCGCGCGGTGTGGGGAACGTCCTCCTCGTCGTCGGGTCCCGCACGGGGCGCGACGGCATCCACGGCGCGTCGTTCGCCTCCGAGGAACTCACGCACGAGAGCGAGCGGCGCCGGCCGCAGGTCCAGGTGGGCGACCCGTTCACCGAGAAGCTGCTGCTCGAAGCGAGTCTCGAGCTGATCGCCTCGGGCCACATCGTCGCGATCCAGGACATGGGCGCCGCCGGACTCACGTCCTCGTCGGCCGAGATGGCGGCGCGGGGCGGTGTCGGGGTGGAGATCGACCTGTCGCGCGTCCCCACCCGCGAGCCGGGGATGACCCCGTACGAGATCCTGCTCTCGGAGTCGCAGGAGCGTATGCTGGTGGTAGCCAAGGCGGACCGGGTGACGGACGTCCAGGCGATCGCCGCCAAATGGGAGCTCGCGGCCACGCCGATCGGGCGCGTGACGGACGACGGCCTGTACCGCGCCACCTGGAAGGAGCAGGTGGTCGTGGCGATCCCCGGGCAGCGGCTGATCGACGATTGCCCGGTATACACGCCGGTAGCTCGCGAGGACGAAGCGATCGTACGGTTGCGCGCCGCCGCACCTCCCGCCTCCCACCTCCCGCCTCCCGACGAGGTCCTGCTCCAGCTGCTCGACCACCCGGCCATCGCCTCCAAGCGGTGGGTCTACGAGCAATACGACTCGACCGTTCAGGCGAGCACTGTGATCGCCCCGGGCGGCGACGCCGGAGTGATCCGGGTGCGGGGAGCCGAGTTCGGCATCGCGGTCACGACGGACTGTAACTCTCGCTACGTCGCGCTGGATCCCTACGAGGGCGGGAAAGCCGCGGTGGCGGAGGCTGCCCGCAACGTCGCCTGCACGGGCGCGCGTCCCCTCGGCATCACCGACTGTCTGAACTTCGGCAGTCCCGAGCGACCGGCCGTGTTCTATCAGTTCCGCGAAGCGTGCCGCGGGATCGCCGACGCGTGCCGGGCGCTCGAGACGCCGGTCACGGGGGGCAACGTCTCCTTCTACAATGAGAGCCCGACCGGCGCCGTCGCCCCGACGCCGGTCATCGGCATGGTGGGCGTGCTCGCGCGCGCCGACCGCGCCGTGCCGAGCCACGCGCGCACGCCGGGCGACGTCGTTCTCGTGGCGGGAGTAACGCGGAGCGAGCTGGGCGGCTCGGCGCTGTGGGAGGCGCTCCACGGCTTTGTGGGGGGCACGCCGCCGCGGGTCGATCTCGTCGCCGAGCGGCGACTCGTGGACCTCCTCGTTGCCGGCGCGGAGCGGGCGCTGTTCCGCTCCGCCCACGATTGCTCGCAGGGCGGACTCGGCGTCGCGCTCGCAGAAGTCGCGATGGGCGGCCCATACGACGAGACCGGCTTTGGCCTCGACGTCGATCTTTCGGCTTACGGCTTACGCCTTACGGCTCTTGACCTGTTGTTCAGCGAGTCGCACGGTCGCGCGGTGATCACCGCCGCGCCCGAGCGCGCCGCCGCCGTCGTGGCGCTGGCGCAGGAGCTCGGCGTGCCGATCGAGCGCGTGGGCAGCGTGGGGGAGCAGGGCGGCGCGGTGCGCGTCCGGTTGCGCGACGCCCGCGTGGAGCACCCCGTCGACCGCCTGCGGGAGGTATATTTCTCGGGGTTGCCTCGTCGCATGGGAGACTGATCGCCAGATGTGCGGGATTATCGGCGTCACCGGGATTGCGGACGCGTCGCGCGTCGCCTACCTCGGCCTCTACAGCCTGCAGCACCGTGGCCAGGAGTCCTCCGGGATCGTGGCCGTGGACGGTGAGGGCGCCGCACGCTCGCATCGCGGCATGGGCCTCGTCTCCGACGTGTTCGACGAAAAGGTGCTGGGCGAGCTGCCCGGCGACGTCGCGATCGGCCACACGCGCTACTCGACCGCCGGCACGTCCGTGCTGGCGAACGCCCAGCCGATGCTGGCGCGCTACCGCGAAGGCCCGCTCGCCCTCGCCCACAACGGCAATCTCACCAACGCCGTGCAGCTCCGCTCCGACCTCGTCACCAAGGGCTCGATCTTTCAGAGCTCGTCGGACAGCGAAGTCCTGGTGCACCTGATCGCGCGCTCCGAGGCGCGCGAGCCCGAGGACCAGCTGCTCGACGCGCTCGAGCGGGTGGAAGGAGCCTACTCGCTGGTGATCACCATCGGGCGCACCCTGTACGCGATCGTGGACCCGCGCGGCTTCCGCCCCCTCGTGCTCGGGCGGCTGGGTCGCGGCTGGGTCGTGGCCTCCGAGACGTGCGCGCTCGACATCGCCGGGGCGACGCTGGTGCGCCACCTCGAGCCCGGCGATTTCGTCCGCATCCACGGCGAGGACGTGGACGACCTCCCCAAGCTGCCCGCCAGACCGCATCGCCGCTGCGTGTTCGAGCTGGTGTATTTCTCGCGACCCGATAGCACGGTGTTCCATCGTTCGGTGGACGCCGCCCGCCGGGCGCTGGGCCGCGAGCTGGCGCGCGAGCATCCGGCGCCCGGGGCGGATTGCGTGTTTTCGGTTCCCGACTCCTCCAACGCGATGGCGCTGGGGTTCTCCGAGGAGTCGCGGATCAAGCTCGAGCACGCCCTGATCCGCAACCATTACGTCGGGCGGACGTTCATCCATCCGGCTCAGGCGGGGCGGATGGCCAAGGTGAAGATCAAGTTCAATCCGGTGCGGGAGGTGCTGGAGGGGAAGAAGGTGGTGGTGGTGGACGACTCGATCGTGCGCGGCACTACGAGCAAGGCGCTGGTCCAGCTCATCCGGCACGCGGGTGCGGCGGAGGTGCATTTCCGCGTCGCCTCGCCCCCGATCACCGGTCCCTGCTACTACGGCATCGACACGCCCACCAAAGGCGAGCTGATCGCGTCGAGTCATGACGTCACGGAGATCCGCGACCATTTGGGCGTCGACTCGCTGGGCTATCTCTCGCTGGATGGGATGCTGCGGGCCGCGGGCGGCGATCCGGCGGACTTCTGCCACGCCTGTTTCTCCGGCGCCTACCCGACCGAGATTCCGGGAGACGACATGGCAGGGGCGCGGCACGCCGCCCCCCTCCTCACGACCGCGGTCTGATGGCCCCGTGCCGTCGCTCGAGCGGTGGGTCTATTTCTTCGGTAACGGCCGCGCCGACGGCTCCGCGGCGATGCGCGACATCCTGGGCGGCAAGGGCGCCGGCCTGGCCGAGATGGCGAACCTGGGCCTCCCGGTTCCGCCCGGGTTCACGATCTCCGCCAAGCTGTGCCTCACCTACCTCGAGCAAGGCACCTTCCCCGATCAGCTGCACGAAGAAGTCGACCGCCACCTGAAGCACCTCGAGCAGGCGACCAAGAAGCGCTTCGGCGACCCCGCCAACCCGCTGCTGGTGTCGGTTCGCTCGGGGGCGGCGGTCTCGATGCCCGGCATGATGGAGACGATCCTGAACCTGGGCCTGAACGACGCGACGGTACAAGGCCTGATCACCGGCTCGAAGAATCCCCGCTTCGCTTACGACTCCTACCGTCGTTTCGTGCAGATGTACGGCGACGTCGTGTTCGATCTCGGCAAGCAGCCGTTCGAGGAGGTGCTCGCGGAGTTCAAGCAGCGCCGCAAGGTGACGCGCGACATCGATCTTCCCGCCGACGACCTGCAGGCGCTGGTGCAGGAATTCAAATCGATCATCCAGGCGAAGCGTGGCGCACCGTTCCCCGAGGACCCGATGGCGCAGCTGTGGGGCGCAATCGAGGCCGTGTTCCAGAGCTGGAACACGCGCCGGGCGGCCGACTACCGCAAGGTCCACGGCATCCCGGACGACCTCGGCACGGCCGTCAACGTGGTCGCGATGGTGTACGGCAACATGGGCGACGATTCGGGGACCGGCGTCGCGTTCACGCGCGACTGCCGTACGGGCGAGAAGGTGCTGAACGGCGACGTCCTGACGAACGCCCAGGGGGAGGACGTCGTGTCGGGCGCGCGCACGCCCGAGCCGATCGCCAAGCTGAAGCGCGGCCTGCTCGGGAAGGTGTACGCCGAGCTGGAGCGCATCGCCACGAAGCTGGAGCGGCACTTCAAGGACGTACAGGACATCGAGTTCACGTTCGAGCGCGGCAAGCTGTATCTGCTGCAGACCCGCCGCGCCCAGCGGACCGGGCTCGCCGCCGTGCGCATCGCCGTCGAATTGGTGGACGAGCGACTGATCACGCCGGACGAAGCGGTGCAGCGGGTTCCGCCGCAGGACCTAGATCAGTTGTTCCACCCCATGGTGGACCCGCACGCCGCCGTGACGGTGGTGGCGAAAGGGTTGCCGGCGTCGCCCGGGGCGGCGATCGGAGACGTGGTATTCGACGCCGACGAAGCCGAGGCGCTCGCCAAGCAGGGCCGCAAGGTCATCCTGGTGCGGCCCGAGACGTCGCCCGAGGACTTTCACGGCATCGTGGCGGCGCAGGCGGTGCTGACCGCGCGCGGCGGCATGACGAGCCACGCCGCGGTAGTGGCCCGCGGCATGGGCAAGACGTGTGTGGTGGGGGCGAAGGACATCGAGGTCGATCCCCACGCGGGGCGGTTCCGCGCCAACGGCCGGGTCGTGAAAAAGGGGCAGTTGATCACTGTGGACGGGACCACCGGGCGGGTGATCCTCGGCGCGGCCAAGCTGGTCGAGCCCAAGGTCGGCGCCCACTACGCCAAGCTCATGGGTTGGGCCGACGAGCGGCGCCGGTTGCGTGTTCGGGCCAACGCGGACACGCCCCACGACGCGGTCCGGGCCCGCGAGTTCGGCGCCGAGGGCGTCGGTTTGTGCCGTACCGAGCACATGTTCTTCGAGGGCGACCGCATCATGGCGATGCGAGAGATGATCGTCGCGCCCGACGAGATGGGGCGCCGGCGCGCCCTCGCCAAGCTGCTCCCGATGCAGCGGGCCGATTTCGAGGGCATCTTCGAAGCGATGGCGGGCTATCCCGTCACGATCCGGCTGCTCGATCCCCCGCTTCACGAGTTCCTGCCCCACACCCGCGAGGAGGTGGCGGCGCTCGCCAAGGTCATGGGTCTGCCGGCGGGCAAGCTGCAGCGGTTGGTGGACTCACTCGTGGAAGCGAACCCGATGCTCGGGCACCGTGGCTGCCGGCTCGGCATCACCTACCCCGAGATCACCGAAATGCAGGCGCGGGCCATCTTCGAAGCCGGCTGCCGCGTAGGCGCGCGCGGCAAGAAGGTCGTGGCCGAGGTGATGATCCCGCTGGTGGCGCACGTGGAGGAGCTCAAGCGGCAGGCGGAGATCGTGCGGCGGGTGGCACAGGAAGTGTTCCTCGCCGAGGAGCGCGGCGTGCCGTACCTCGTGGGCACAATGATCGAGCTGCCGCGCGCGGCGCTCACGGCCGACGAGATCGCCAAGGAAGCTGACTTCTTTTCGTTCGGCACCAACGACCTGACGCAGACCACGTTCGGGCTGTCGCGCGACGACGCCGGCCGGTTCCTGCCCTTCTACGTGGAGCACGGCATCCTGAACGAGGACCCTTTCCAGGTGCTCGACCAGGAAGGGGTCGGGAAGCTCATCGAGATCGCGGTGCGGCTGGGACGAGGCACGCGCAGCGACCTGAAGATCGGCATCTGCGGCGAGCACGGCGGCGAGCCCCGCTCGGTGAAGTTCTGCCACCACGCGGGCATGAACTACGTGTCGTGCTCGCCGTTCCGCATCCCCATCGCCCGGCTCGCGGCGGCCCAGGCCGCGCTCGAGGAGCAGGGCGTCGTCAACCGGACGAAGGCGACGGTCTAACGCCCGCCGCGCATTCCCGACAGGACACCGGTCACGAGCAGCGTGACCAGCAGCTGCACGATGGCCGCCGTGTAGGCGCTGCCCTTCGACGTCTTGTGCGTCACTGCGATCCCGGTCGCGGTCAGGAACACGCCGTACAACGAGAACGGGTTGATGCCGCGCAGCAGCGTCAGGGTGAGGCCCTTGGCGCCGGGAGCGAGCAGATCGAGGCCGAGCGCCGGCTGCAGATCCTCCATTCCGGCGATTTGCTCCGTACCCCGCATCCTCAGCACCAGGACGCCGACCAGCGTCAGCAGGATGTAGGACATCGACGCGTAAGTCGTGACGCTCAGCAGGGTGCCGAACTTCGCCTCTCCGCCGACGACCGATACGACCACCCAGAGCAGCAGCGCATTGATCACGAGGATCAGGGCGTATATGACGGGGGCGAAGACGATGCCGATCGACGCAAAGCTCAGGGCGCGCTGCGCCGCCTCGGGTGGCATGTTGGGCATCTGCGAGAACTGCGCGCTCAGCGCCGCCCGCGTATAGGGGAGCTGCACCAGGCTGATCACCACGATGGCGACGGCGAGCGCCAGGAACGGCGCGAGGAACCGCGGCTTTTCCCGCACCCGCCCGAACACCGCCGTCGGCTCGAACAGCACCCGCACGAGGTCGAGGACTGCGTCCATCACGCCCTCCCGCACGAAAGGTTCGCCTTCCCGGACGGCCGGAACGGCGCCCAATATACGGGATTGGATGATCCTTCGCGCGGAACGCGCGCAGCGAAGGATCCGCTTACCTTGCCGTCTGAAAGGTCACGGGGAACTCGATCAGCACGCGAACGGCGCGTCCGCGAAATAGTCCATGACGGAAGCGCGCTTGCAGGAGCGCGTTCCTCGCGGCCTGGTTGAACCCAGGGTGGGGGCTCTCGACCACCTGCACCGAGGCAGGCTCGGCGCGCCCGGTCGTGTCGATGATGGCGCGCATCAGCACGCGACCTTGAATGCCTGCCTGGCGCAGCAGGGCGGGATATTGCAGCGATGGTCCCGACAAGAACACGGGCCGCTCGTCCAACCTCGACTCTGTGAGTACATCGTCGGACCCCTGCCCCCGCTGTAGCGTCTTCCAATACACGACTACGGAAAACATCTCGTTCCCCCCTTTCGCGGCGCTCACGCCGGGACACGGCCCGCCAACACAAGCATATTGGCGAGTGCTCGACCACCCGGCGCACCCGCTTGAGGACGCCCTGCTGGCGCCGAACTCCGGCACCAGGCGCTCGACTACGGCGAGGCAGTGATCGTCAGTCGCCGTGCGAACCCCCGCGGCGTGAGCGATCACACGGCCGGTGACGTCGAAGACCAGCGCGACGGCCGCGCCTGGACGGGGCTTCGCGAACACCTCAGGGTAGTACCGGTGCGCGAGGCGTTGCAGAGATTCGGGGTCCGGCGAGTACGGGTCTCGGTGCGGTTCGACCACGGCTGACGGGTCGCTCGCGGCGCTCGGCATGACCGGCCGCGGCGCTTCGCATGCGGCGACAATCGCCGCGGCCGCCACGATGCTGGCCGCAGTGGCACCTGCCCAGCGCCAGCGCGGCAGCGAAGTTACCATACGGCGGATCCGCCGCCCGAGGAACGACACCGGCTCGCCCAAGGCGGGCGCGCCGAGCGGCAGGCGGGCACGCCGCTGTCCTACACGCAGCAACAGCTCACCGTACGCGGGTGCGTCACCATTGTGCGCGAGCACGCGGGCGTCGCAATCCATCTCGACCGCCAGGCGCAGGCGTCGCACCTGCCACCACAACGCCAGGTTCCAGGGTGCCAGGAGGAGCCCCGCCGCAGCCGCGGCGAGCAGCCAGGCGTCGCGCGCCCGGATGTGCTCGTCCTCATGCGCCAGCATCAGCCGCCGCTCCCGCTCGCCGAGCAGGAGCGCCCAGTCAGGAAGCACCACGCGGGGCCGCCATAGCCCGGCCACAGCCGGACCCACGTTGTCCGACACGAGCACGCCCCGGCCGTCCACGGTCGCGCCGCGCCACTCGCGTCGCAGTGCCGCCAACCGGAGTGCGGCCGTGCCGACCGAGAGCAGCAGCGCCGCGGAGGAAAGCCCCCACGCCCAGGTGAGCGTGGCATCGAGGTCGCCGAGCGAGAACGACGGCGTCGCGGGAAGCGCGCCGCGCACCTGCTGCGGGTCGTTCGGACGGCCGGTCGCCTGCAGTCCGGCGACGGCGGGCTGCGCCAGCGGGACCGGCAGCGCGCCGAACGCACTCGGCCGCAGCCATGCCGCCGCCGGCACAAGGTACGAGCCCACGAGCGCCGCGACCCAGGCCCAGCGTGTGGCCCGCCCCGCCAGGTGGAGCGCTCGCTCGAGCGCCTCGCCGACCACGACGAACAGGATGGCGATGGCGACGCAATACAGCATCCACGCGGCGATCATGGCTTCCTCTCCCGGAGCCGCTCCGCCAGCAGCTTGCGCAGCCGGCGCAGCTCCTCGTCACTGAGATTCTTGTCGGAGACCAACTGGGTCATGAGCAGCTCGGGCGAGCCGTCGAACACTTTTTCCACGAGTCGGCGCAGCGCGCTGCGGCCGGCGGCCGCGCGCTTGACGAGCGGACGGTAGCGGTGGGCGCGCCCCTCGCCGGTGTGGTCGACGTACCCCTTTTGCTCCAGGGTTCGAAGCACGGTGAGGACGGTCGTGTAGGCGAGGTCATCACTGAGCCGCTCGCGGACTTCGGCGACCGTGGCCGACCCCGCGTCCCACAGCACGCTCATCACGTCGAGCTCGCGATCGGTGAAGCTGATGGGCACGGTGGTCTCCATCTACTAACGTTATAGTAGATGGTAGATGCCCGCGCGTCGGTTGTCAACTAGGTATTTAGTAGATGAGAGGGTGTCCTGTGGCGAGGATGCAACAGGGGAGAGGTGGGGCCCTTCCCCCTTCCCTCTCCCCCGGCAGTTTCCCCTGTCTGATGGAGGCGCGGGGAATCGAACCCCGGTCCGAGAATGACTCCGATACAGCCACTACGTGCGTAGGCGAGGCTCTTTGAGTCTCGCTACCGCGGCGCCTCGCCGGCCACGGCAGCGACGAGCCCTTGAAAACTCTTACGCGACCCGTTCGGGCCCCAGGTCACGCCAGCCCGAATTTGCGATACGTGAGCGCCGCCTCAGGCGGGCTGCCACTCACGCAGGTGCGTGAAGCCGAAGCTTACGCAGCCAGTGCCAGGTTTGAATTGGCAGTTGTAGAATTTGCCAGTGGATTAACCAGGTAACTGACAACCTGGGCACGCAGCCATACCCTCGTCAAACCCGTCGAAGCCTGTCGCCCCCTCTCCCGAAACCAACCTAGCCGGCGGCGATCGCTTTTTCAACTCGATTGCGCCCGCTCTGCTTGGCACGGTACAGCGCCGCGTCGGCGGTGCTGCGCAGGTTCTCGACTTGCGTGACCGTGTCGGGGTAGCTCGCCACGCCGCACGAGATCGTCAGGGGGTACTCCTCCCCGCCCCACCGCCACGCCCCGGATTCCACGGTCGCGCGGATGCGCGCGGCGACCTCGAGCCCCGACTCGAGCGGCGCGTGCGGCATCCAGATCGCGAACTCCTCGCCGCCGATCCGCGCCACGAGATCCTTGTCGCGCACCGCGCCCTCGAGGATGCGCGCGACGTGTCGCAGCGCGGCATCCCCCGCGGCGTGGCCGAGCGTATCGTTGAGCTTCTTGAAGTAGTCGAGGTCGCAGTAGATCAGCGTGGCCATCGCGACGGGCTTGCCGGCGGCGTGCCGCTGCACGGCGCGGTCGAACTCGCGCCGATTGCGGAGTCCCGTGAGCGGGTCGCTCACGGCCCGCTGCTCCGCCTCGTGCACCGCGCGCGCCGCCGCGAGCCGCGCACCGAGCTCCATCGCCAGGCGTTGCAGCTGGTCCGCGAGTTGCGTGTCCGCGGGCAACGGCGGTCCCATCATCACCAGCACGCCGATGGCGAAGTGTCCGTCGAGCAGGGGATACGCGGTACCGGCCCGGTCCTGCCGCCGTCGGTCCGAGAGGGCGCTCCCGAGCACGTCCTCGCGCCCCTGCGACACCACCGGCATGCGCCCGGCGATGGCCCGCATGGCCGGGGCGTCGGGCGCGAGCGACAGGCCTTCGAGGCGACTGTCCGCCGCCGTGGAGACCGCCACGATCCGGGCCTCCCCGGTCGCTGGCCCGATGCCCTGCAAGGCTATCACCACGCCGCGCTGCACGAACTGTTGGGCCAGCGCCGCGCCGGCCTTGGCGATCCCCTCGAGGGTCTGGGCTCCCCCCACGATCGCCGCGAGCTGCTTTGCCACGAGCTGCGAGGGCTGCTCGGTCGTCTCTTGCCGCTGCGCCAAGAGCAGGCTCGCCACCAGCCGGCGCAGGTCCTCGGCCACCGCTTCGCTGTCGTCCGACGTGGCGTCCGACCGGGCGAGCAACAGCGCGGCACCGAATGGAAAATCGCCGACACCGACGTACGTACCCTCGGGCTCGTGCACCACATGCGCCCGGCCGTCCACCGACGCGAGCTGCGCGACCGCCGCACCCCGGCGCAGCATGTCGTGGCTCGTGTCGTCCTGCGCTTTCACTTCGATATCCCCTTCCTCGAGACCCACGACCCATCCGGCGCGGGCGCCGTGCGCGCGGCGCAGCAAGTCGATGGTGTGCTCGAAGTCGGATGGGCGGGTGGCGGGACGCTCGGCGAGCCAGACGCGCACCAGCGGGGCGAACGCGAGCCCGGTCGCGGCGAGAAACCCGCCGATCGCCGCGAGCAGCGCCCAGAGGTTCGCTTGGGTGACGGCCCAGACGACGGCGGCAAGGCCGAGCACGGCGAGTCCGCGCCCGGCCCGCACGCCGGTCTGTTTCACGAGTGGTTGATGCGGCTCGCGGCGGCGGCGGCGCCGAATCCGTTATCGATGTTCACCACCGTGACGCCCGCGGCGCAGGAGTTGAGCATGCCGAGCAGCGCCGCCACGCCGCCGAACGAGGCGCCGTAGCCGACGCTGGTCGGTACTGCGATGACGGGAGCCCGCACCAGTCCACCGACCACGCTCGGCAGCGCCCCTTCCATGCCCGCCACGACGATGATGACCGCGGCGCGGCGCAGCGCGTCGGCCTGGGTCAGGACGCGGTGAATGCCGGCCACGCCGACGTCGGTCAGCCGCTCCACCCGGTTCGAGAACGCCCGTGCGGTTACCGTCGCTTCCTCCGCAACGGGGAGGTCGCTCGTTCCCGCCGTCACCACGAGGATGGTCCCCCGCCCCGTCGGCGCGGGCTCGGGCTCGGGCGGCAGGTAGACCGTGCGGCCCAGCTCGTTCAGCTCGGCGCGGGGAAACCGCGTGGCGAGCGCCGCGCGCTGCCCCGGCTCCGCGCGCGTGGCGAGGAAGCTGCCGCTCGCCGCCGCGAGCCGCTCGGCGATCCCGACCACCTGCTCCGCCGTCTTGCCCTGACACAAAATCACCTCCTGATGCCCCTGCGTGAGGGGCCGGAGGTGATCGATCGTCGCGAACGGGAGGCGTTCGAACAGGCTCTCCAGGTCGTCCAGCTTCACGCCGCCCGCTCTACCGCCGTCGCTGCCAGATAGGCGGAGAAGATCGCTTCGGCCTGCTGCATGGAGTCGATCTGGAACAGCCGCTCGCGCAACGATGCGGCGCCTGGCACGCCCTTGGTGTACCAGCCGAAGTGCTTGCGAAACTCGAGCGCGGTCTTGCGGCTGTCGCCCTGGAGCCGCAGCGCCAGCCGGGCGTGCTCGAGGGCGGTCGTGAAGCGCTCCTCGGGAGCGGGGTCCGCCCGCTTGGGGCGCCCGGCCAGGAGGTCCCGCGCCTGCGCGAACAGCCACGGGTTCCCGAACGCGCCGCGCGCCACCATGACCCCCGCACAGCGGGTGTGTCGCCGCATGGCTAGGACGTCTTCCGGGGTCATCACGTCGCCGTTGCCGATCACGGGCACGTCGAGCGCCTCCACCACCCGGGCGATCTCGTCCCAATCGGCGGAGCCTGAGAACATCTGCGTGCGCGTACGGGCGTGCAGGGTGAGCGCCTGGGCACCCGCCTCGCGGCAGCGCAGCGCGATGCCCACGGCGTCGCGCTGCGTTTCATCCCAGCCGCTGCGGATTTTCACCGTGACCGGTAGATGCGTCGCGCTTCGCACCGTCCGGATGATGGACTGGACCAAGCCGAGGTCCTTCAGGCACCCCGACCCGCCGTTGTTTTTCACGACCTTCTTGACCGGACAGCCGAAGTTGATGTCGATGAAGTCCGGCTTGCAGACCTCCGTCACCATCGCGGCCGCGCGCGCCATGACTGTGGCATCGGCGCCATACAGCTGAATCCCGATGGGGCGCTCGGCTTCGTCGAAGCGCATGTCGGCGAACAGGTGCTCAATGCCGCGCGCCACGCCCACCGCCGAGATGAACTCCGACACGACGACGTCCGCCCCGAACTGACGGCACAGCAGCCGGAACGGCGACTCAGAGACCCCCGACATCGGGGCCAGGAAGAGCGGAACCTCGTGCGCGACGGGGTACGGGAAGTGCATGGCTGACAACGTAATGACGCGTTGCATATGAGGCAACCACTCATTAGGTTAGGCCGCCCTTTGCCACGTGGAGCAAGCGACAGTGCGTTTGCGGGAGTTCTTTTCGGAGGAGGCCATCAACCTGGACCTCCAGAGCAGCACGAAAGACGACGTGCTCAAGGAGCTCGTCGGACTGCTCAAGCTCGACGACAAGGCGGAGCAGACCCTCGTCAAGATGCTCAAGCGCCGTGAGACGCTCGGCTCGACGGGGATCGGCCAGAACATCGCCATCCCGCACTGCCGCGCCCTCGCGGTGAACCGGCTGCGGGTGGCGTTCGGCCGCAAGCCGCAGGGGCTCGACTTCAACGCCATCGACGGCAAGCCGGTGCACTACTTCTTCCTGATCGTCGCTCCCCCCCTCGAAGTGTCGAACCAGTACCTCCCCGTGCTCGGAAAAATTGCCCAGTTCGCGAAGGAGCCGGATGTGCCGGGGACGCTCGCGAAGCTGGGCTCGGCGCAGGAATTCCTGAAGCTGCTGGAAGACAAGAACATTTAGTTTCGTTTCGTACCGCGACGTCGCGGCTGCCGTCGCACCGCTGCCATTCCTGTAGCGGCCATGCAATCGGGTCGATCAGGTGGGCGCGTCCAGGCGCACTATCGCCGTGCGGCCTCGTTGTTGCAGCCCCCAGCTCCACGTCCGTCTACCTGTGGAGCCGCCATGTGTCGTCACCACCGCGTTCTGACCGTTGCCGCCGTAGCTCTGGCGGCCTGCACCCAACCACGCGATGTCGCCTCCCCCGTTGTGACCGCCGACGCAGTCGCGGGTGACGCCTCCTACGAGATGATCGACCTCGGGACGCTCTTGCCAAACAACCCCGCCGCCGGCTCCGAGGCGTACGGCATCAATGACCGAGGGCAGGTCATGGGGTGGAGCTCGATCAATCCGACCGACGGCTACGCCAGGGCCCACCCCCATGCTTTCCTGTGGGATGGAGGCGTCATGCAGGACTACGGCTCCCCCTCGCCCACTTCCAGCGGCCAGTTGTTCGTGTTTGGAAACATCAACGCGAGCGGTGCGTTCGTGGGCACGTTCTACGCGTCTCAGGTACGGGCCGCGCTGTGGGTGGATGGCGCGGTTCGGGACCTGGGGACGTTGGGCGGCCCCTCCGCCCGCGCCGCTGCAATCAATAACCGCGGCCAGGTGGTCGGGACAAGCGCGCTGGCGACCGAGGGCGAGCACGCGTTCCTCTGGGAGAACGGTGTGATGAGTGATCTCGGCACGCTGGGGGGTCGGGATAGCCGCGCGCTCGAGATCAACCAGGGTGGTCAGGTCGCGGGGTACGCCCAGGATGCGGCGGGCGCATGGCACGCGTTCCTGTGGGAGCAGGGAGTAATGCAAGATCTCGGCGCGGGGGGGAACCTACCAGGTTCCGCAGCGCTCAACGACCCCGGGGACGTGGCGGGCAGCAGCCTTGCGACTGGGGCATCGGGCTTCTTCTGGTCCCACGGCGCGCTCCAGGACCTCGGCACCGTCAGCGGCGGCAACCCTTTGCGTCTCAACAATCGCGGGCAGGTCGTTGGCAACGACTATCCCAGTGGCGCGTTCATATGGGCAGGAGGCGTGCGCACCGATCTCGGGCACCTGCCCGGGGGCGATATCAGCCAGGCCTGGGCGATCAATAACCGCGGGCAGGTCGTTGGAACGTCCAACGTCGCACCCAACGAGATCGGCAAGCCCCACCAGTTCCATGCCTTCGTGTGGGAGAACGGCCAGATGCTGGACCTGGGGACGTTTGCCCCTCCGCCCGGCGAACGCCCGGTACAGAGCCTGGCAACCGCGATCAACGAGCAAGGGGATGTCGTCGGCTGGGCCGAAGTGCATTCTGAGGTCCCGCACGCGGTATTGTGGCGGCGGCGGGGGGGCGGGCCCCTGGCCCGGGCTGCGACTCGGGACTGAAAGGGGACGCGGGGGGCTCACTCCCACTCGATGGTGGCGGGCGGCTTCGAGCTCACATCATACACGACCCGATTCACGCCGCGCACCTCGTTGATGATCCGGTT
This sequence comes from Gemmatimonadota bacterium, assembly GCA_003222135.1. Classification (GTDB taxonomy): domain Bacteria; phylum Gemmatimonadota; class Gemmatimonadetes; order Gemmatimonadales; family GWC2-71-9; genus 20CM-4-69-16. The sequence goes on from QHUM01000063.1 coordinate 20,121, forward strand.
GCTGATCTTCGCGAGCACGTCGGTGGGAAACGGGAACCAGTCGGCCGTCATGCCGTCCCGGCTCGTCACGGCGCGCAGCGCGACGACGTGATCGTAGGTGCGCCCGTCCCCCATCACGCCCACGGATCTGATCGGCAGCAAGACCGCGAACGCCTGCCAGATCTGGTCGTACAGCCCCGCCGTGCGGATTTCTTCGATATAGATCGCATCCACGCGCCGCAGCAGGTCGAGCCGCTCCTCCGTCACGGGCCCGAGCACGCGGATCGCGAGCCCCGGGCCGGGGAACGGATGGCGCCCCACGATCTCCTCGGGAAGGCCGAGCTCCCGCCCCACCTGCCGCACCTCGTCCTTGAACAGCTCGCGTAGCGGCTCGATGAGCTTCCACGGCAGGTCGGGCCGCAGGCCGCCGACGTTGTGGTGCGTCTTGATCGTCACCGACGGCCCGCCCCGCGGCGAGGCGGACTCGATCACGTCGGGATACAGCGTTCCCTGGACCAGGAAGCCGACCCTCCCGGGCACGTGGCGCGCCGCGTCTTCGAACACGTCGATGAACGTGTGCCCGATGCGGCGGCGCTTCTCCTCGGGGTCGTCGATGCCGGCGAGCTCCCCCAGAAACCGGGTGGCGGCATCCACCACGCGGAGGTCCATGCCGAGGTGGGCGCGGAATGCCCGCTCCACCTGCTCGCGCTCGTGCAGGCGCAACAGCCCGTGGTCCACGAAGATGCAGCTGAGTCGGTCGCCGATGGCGCGGTGCACCAGCGCCGCGGCGACCGCCGAGTCGACGCCGCCCGACAGGCCGCAGATCGCCCGCTGGGTCGGCCCCACCAGCGTACGGATCCGGTCGACCTCATGCTCGATGAAGTGGCCCGGCGTCCAGTCGGGCGTGCAGCCGCAGATCGCGAACAGGAAATTGTGGAGGATCTCCCCGCCCCGCGGCGTATGGGCCACCTCGGGGTGAAACAGCACGCCGTAAATCGGCCGGGTGTCGTGCTGCATAGCGGCGACCGGGGCGTTGGCGCTCGTGGCGGTCACGTGGAACTGCGGGGGGGGCTGGTCGATCTTGTCACCGTGGCTCGCCCACACGGTGATGCACGACTGCGGCTCGAACCCCTGGAACAGCCCCCCCCCGGCCGCTTCCCGGATCATCACCTCGGCGCGACCGTACTCCCGCTCGCGCGACGGTCGCACAGTCCCACCTGACAGGTGCGCCACCAGCTGCATCCCGTAGCAGATGCCCAGCACCGGCACGCCGAGCGCCAGGAGCTGCGGGTCCGCGGTGGGGGCGCCGGGATCGAATACGGAGTTCGGTCCGCCCGACAGGACGATGCCCTTCGGGTCGAACTGCCGGACGAACGCGAGATCGGTGCCGCGCGCGGCGGGGTGGATCTCGCAATACACGTGCGCCTCGCGCACGCGGCGCGCGATCAGCTGCGTGAACTGCGAGCCGTAGTCGAGGATGAGGATCTTGTTCACGATCCTCCCTGGTACCACGTCGTGGGATCGAGCACCTCGCCGCGCAGCAGGTCGTCGAGCGTCTCGCGCTGGCGCGCCACGTAGTAGCGGTCCCCCTCGACCAGGACCTCGGGCGGCCGCGGCCGCTGGTTGTACGTCGAGCTCATGACGAACCCGTAGGCGCCGGTGCCGAGCACGGCGAGGTACTCCCCGGGCTCGACCGTCGGCAGCTTGCGGTCGAGCGCGAGAAAGTCGCCCGACTCGCAGATGGGGCCGACGATGTTCACCAGCTCTTCCGGGCGCGCGCCGTTCTCGAGCGGCACGATCTCGTGGTGGGCGTTGTAGTGGCTGGGCCGCACGAAGTCCGTCATGCCGGCGTCCACGACGACGAATTCTTTGCCGCCCGCGTGCTTACGGTACAGCACCTTGGTGAGCAGCACGCCCGCGTTGGCGACGAGGTAGCGCCCCGGCTCGCACACCAGCGCGAGACCCGCCTGCCTGATCGGAGGCGCCACCGCCTGCGCAAACGCGGCGGGCGTCGGCGCCTTCTCATTGTGGTAGCGCACGCCCAGACCGCCGCCCACGTCGAGCGCCTCGATCGTGGTGATGCCCGACGCGCGCAACGCCGCCACGAGCTCGAGCAGCTTCACCGTGCCGCGGTGATACGGCTCCACGTCGGTGATTTGCGAGCCCAGGTGCATGGCGAGGCCGCGCAGCGTGAACAACGGCTCGGCCACGATGCGCTGGGCGACGGCGACGACCTCGTCGTACGGGACGCCGAACTTGGCCGTTTTCTCGCCCGTCTTGGTGTAGGGGTGCGTTTCGGTGGCGACGTCGGGGTTCACGCGGATGCCGACCCGTACCAGCTTCTTGAGCTTCCGCGCCACCGCGATCAGCGCGTCGAGCTCCGCCGGCGATTCGACGTTGAGAAAGCCGACGCCCGCACGACTCGCTTCTTCGAGCTCGGGCGTCGTCTTGCCGACACCCGAGAACACGATTGCGTCGGCGTCGAACCCCGCTGCCAGCGCGCGGCGCAGCTCGCCCACCGAGACGATGTCGGCTCCCGCCCCCAGCGCCTTGAGCACCTTGAGCACACCGATATTGCCGTTGGCCTTGACGGAATAGCAGATGCGGTGCGGCACGTCCTTCAGAGCGTCGTGCAGCGCGTGGTACTGCGCCCGGATCAGGTTGGCGCTGTACACGTACGCCGGGGTGCCGACGCGCTGCGCGATGCCGCGCAGCAACGCCGGGTCGAAGCCTAGTACGCCTGCGCCCACGTTTGGAAGGATTGCAGTGTCAATCGGTTAGCGGGGCCTCGCCGGAACAGAGTCGTTTTCAGGGTCGTGCGCGGCTGCCCGGAGGGCGGCCGGCTTGTCGCGCAAGATAGCCCGATGCTGCGCGACGCGGTATTCCATCGGCATTGCGGCGGAGGTGACTGCCAGAGCACATATCCTTCTCCAGATTCGTGCCCTAACACAGAGGTGCCCGTGTGTCCTCGTCAACGAAAGCAATGAGCGCCCTGGTGCTCGCCTCCCTCATCGCGGCGCCGTCGGCTGCGCAGGGCGTCCGAGCGCAGCTTGGCGTCGCTGGGAGCCTGACGTTCCCCACGAGCTTCTACCACGCCGACCCGAATGGCGACGGCTTCACCCCCGCCCTGCACGGGTTGGCGCTGGTTGACTTCAAGCTGCCCAAGACTCCGGTCGGGCTCCGGCTGGACGTGAGCACCGGCCACAACTCCGCCAACGACAGCCTCAAGACCAGGCTCTCGGCTGCAGTCGGGGCACCGAGCGACGCCAAGACGAACCTTTTCGGTGGCAGCGTGGACGTGACCTACAACTTCCAACCTGCTTCGACGGTGCGAGGATATCTGCTCGGCGGGATCGGGTTCTACAGGGTCAAGTTCTCCGTCACCTCCAGCGGCGTCACGGCGGACACGTCCGCAACCAAGTTCGCGTGGAATGTTGGGGCTGGATTCACCTACGGGACCGGCGTGATCGCCCTGTTCCTCGAAGCACGGTACCTGGATGTCGGAGCGTTGGAAACCATCAAGCCGACGACGCTCTCGACCGCCACAGGCATCCGGCTTCGGATCGGCAGTTAGTCGTCTTCCGAGTCGGCTTTACGCGGCGCTGGCCGTCCCGGGGATTGCGCCACCGCGCACACTAGCGATCTAGGAACCTGAAGCCCCCGGAAGGCCGTGTGCGCCGGTCTGCTCTCGCGCGCCGCTGGCCGCCAGATCGGCGATCCGTGCCGCTACGGCGCTCGACCTGAACCGCGATCGTGTCACGTCGCCGGTCGCGGGTTATGCGGCGGCCGGAGTCTCGCCGCCGGTCCCCACCGCGTTGCGGGGGCACCTGCCGCGGCGCAGTCTCGTTGCTCATGTCGTAGTCTCGTTTGGCATGGAAATCCAGCGTCCCACCAGGCAGCGCAAGGGCGTGGCCGGCCCGGCACTCGTTACCACCCGCCCTGCATCCCCGGGGCCACTTCGGCGCTCCGGTCGGTCAAGCTATTGCGTTGCTGGAAAGGGACATGGCTTTCGACCCAAGGTCTGGGTCAGCCACCTCTGATCAAGGAGTGTTGCGGCAGGTCCAACCAGTGAGGTGGCGATGCCTCACACGCCTACAGCACAGTAGGTCGCGCATCGTCGCGCTTCAGTCTTCAGTTGGGGCGGGATTCGGGGCGTCGCCATCCTGCGGTGTAACCAGGGCGTCAGCCGGCTCGACGCCAAACGCCTGATGACATCGTGTGCACCACAACTGCGCGGGCGAGCCATGCAGCGGCACCCGGTCAGCGCAACTCGGGCAGACGGCGTAGGGAGCGAACGACGGCCGTGCCACGATTGCCCACTGCCTGGGGCGGGTGTTCGCGATTTCGAGGCAGTGGTGCGGGAGGATCACCGCGCGGTCACGCACCACCACGACCGTTTCCTCTGGACCGGCGCTGAGCACGGGGTACCACGCGCCACGGCGGAGCGGGCATTTTACATCGACCACTAAGCGGGCCCACCGTTCTGCTGGAGGAGATTCCCGGCCTTGCCCTGCACCCACGGGACGCCTCGGCCCAACCCTAAGGAAACTGCACGTTCTGCACATGCCATACTACGGACTCGTCCCCCGCTTGGCAAGCAAGGTCACCCTCGGGCGGTCTGTCGTTGAGTGGACACTCGTCCAATAGACTGCAGGCCGATGTGCTCGAGGTTGTAGGCCGGTCTCTGTGGGTGTCGACGATCGTACCAAAGCGTGGCCAGGACGCTAGGCAGCCCGCCGCATTCAGGGCGTGTCATGTCCAGGAAAACCTGCGCTCCGCTCTCCCGGCAATGCTGCTTCAAGGTGTCGCTCGACTCTTCGCTCAGGACCACAACCACCGGCGGGCTCCGCAGGTCGCGGATCGTCGGCAGGAGCGACAGCACCGCGCGGTCCGACGCAGCAACGTGCAACAGCACTGCATCCGGTTGAAGGGCTTCGATCCACCGTTGCGCCTCCTGCATCCGTCGGCTTGCGCCCAGGGGCTTGGTGTAATCAAGTCGACGCAAGATCAGCAGCACCTGTTGTTTCACCTCGCCTGAGGCGGTGACGAGGAGAACCCCCAAGGGCCCCGCGGGCCTCCCCACGTCGGACGCCCTCTCGAGCGAACCCGGCGCCCCGACATGTCCCCTGTTGCTTGAGTCCCTGCCACGTTCTTCCGTTCGGTCCGCCCCGTCGTGCTGCGTCATCGCTCCCTCCGGGCTTGCGGCATCCCGTCCCAACACTCATCATTGCTTAGAGATGAGGTAGCTGGGCAATAGTCTGGGTGGGTTCAAAAAGAGGGGTGTGCGCGGACTAGATCGTTGGGGGACTGCCTAGATCCAGGCATGAACCCTAGGGTTGGCAATCAATGATTCGTGCGCTCATTGCTGGTCGATGCCGCGTTCATCTTGAGGCGCTCTCTGCGGCCGTGTCCCAAAGTCGTGCTGTGGAGGTGCTGGGAACGGCGTCGCATCGCGTAGACATCTTGGCGCGCGCACGTGACGACAGTCCAGACATCGTGCTGATCGACGCCACGATGACCGACGCGGTCAACATCGTGAGGGACGTGAGACAGCACGCCAAGGGCGTCAAGGTGGTGGTCATCACGGTGGGAGAGACGGAGACCGAGATCACGCAGTTGGCTGAGGCGGGGGTCGCCGGCTACGTGTTGCCGGACGGCTCGCTCGACGATCTCCTCATCGCCATACAAAGCGCCGCGCGGGGAGAGCTGTACTGCCCTCCCCGCGTGGCCTTCAGCCTACTGCGCCGAGTGGGAGCGCTGGCCGCCGCACTGAGCCAGGAGCTCGCAGCGGAGACACACAGCCCATTTGACGCGCTGACGCGTCGGGAGCGGGAGATTCTTGGCTTGGTCGATGAGGGCATGTCCAACAAGGAGATCGCCCGCCACCTGGGCATCGAACTGGCCACGGTCAAGAACCACGTGCACAACATCCTCGAGAAGCTGCACGTGCACCGCCGGATAAATGCGTCCACCTGGTACCGGCGGGGAGGTTTCCACCTCAGGCTAGAGGCGTGAGCGTCCGGACGAAGGCGTAGCGCGCCCCTGGGGGCGTCTTAGTACGCCTGCGCCCACACCGCTTCTGCGACGCTCGGCTTGCCGCACCACATGCACGCTTTCGGCGTCTCCGAGGAACGGAACTCGAGATCGGGAAGCACGCGCACGGTGGCCGCCGTCGTCTGCTTGATCTCGGCCTCGCACGCGGCCAACCCGCAGAATCCCCCGTAGGCGAACCCGCCGGGCTCCTTCATGAACTCGATGAACTGCTGTTTCGTGACGCTGCGGATCGAGTGTGCTTCGCGGCGGTCCTTCGCGGCCTTGAAGAGGCTCGCCTGGATATCGTCGAGCGCCAGGGCCGCCGCCCGCGCCAGCCCGTCGAGCGGCGTCGGGGCCTTGCCGCCCGTACGCCGCGCCGTCATGACCTGGCCAGCGGCCACGTCGCGCGGCCCGATCTCCAGGCGCAGCGGCACGCCCTTCGCCTCCCACTCGAAATACTTGGCGCCCGGCTTCATGTTGTCACGCAAATCGAGCTCGACGCGGATGCCCACCTTCTCGAGCTCCGCCTTCACCTGACCCCCGACCCCTGACACCTGGGTCTTTTCCTCTTCCGACTTCCAGATCGGCACGATGGCGACCTGCACCGGCGCGAGCCGGGGGGGACAGACGAGGCCGTTGTCGTCGGAGTGGGTCATCACCAGCCCCCCGATCATCCGGGTCGACACTCCCCACGACGTGTTCCACGCGTGCTCGAGACCGCCCGCGGCCGTCTGGTACTGCAGGTTGAACGCCTTGGCGAAGTTCTGGCCGAGGTTATGCGACGTCCCCGCCTGCAGTGCCTTGTTGTCCTGCATGAGGGCCTCGAGCGCGTACGTCCGCAGTGCGCCGGCGAACTTCTCGCTCTCGGTCTTGCGACCGGTGATCACCGGCATGGCCATCCAGTCTTCCTGGAACTTGCGATACACGCCGAGCATCTGACGCGCTTCCGCCTCCGCCTCGGCCTCGGTGGCGTGCGCCGTGTGCCCTTCCTGCCACAAGAACTCCGTGGTCCGCAGAAACAGCCGGGTGCGGAACTCCCAGCGCACGATGTTGCACCACTGGTTGATGAGCAGCGGCAGGTCGCGGTAGCTGTGGATCCACTTCGCGAACATCGCGTAGATGATCGTCTCGGACGTGGGCCGCACGACCAGCGGCTCCTCGAGCTTGGACTCGGGATCCACTTCGATCGCGGCCGCACCTTCTTTCCCTGTCGCGCGCAACCGCGTATGTGTCACGAGCGCGACTTCCTTGGCGAACCCCTCGACGTGCTCCGCTTCCTTCGCGAGAAAGCTCTGCGGGATGAATAGGGGGAAGTAGGCGTTCTTGTGGCCCGTCGCCTTGAACATGGCATCCAGGGCCCCCTGCATCAGCTCCCAGATGCGGTAGCCGTGCGGCCGGATCACCATACAGCCGCGCACCGGCGAGTAGTCCGCCAGCTCGGCCTGCATGATGGCGTCGTTGTACCACTCGCTGAAGTCTTTGGCGCGGGGAGTGATCTTCTGGGCTTGGGCCATTACTTGAAGACACCCTTCCGGACTTTCGTCAGCGCGACCTTGTGCTGCTTCCCCGTCTTCAAGTCCCGCACGACGGCGACCTTCGCCTTGCGCTCGTCCGGCCCGATGATCACGGCGCGGGAGGCGCCGCGCGCCGCGGCCAGCTCCAGCTGTTTGCGGATCGGCTGATTCCGCAGCGCGTACTCGACCGCGATGCCACGGTTTCGCAGGCCGGCGGCGAGTGTCAGCACGGGCGCGACGTCCTCCCCGCCCACCGCCACCAAAAAGGCGTCGAGCTGCCCCGGCGCCTCGAATGCCTTCTGACGCTCCCTGAGCAGCTCGCCCAGCACGACGTCCCCCATGCCGAACCCGACACACGGGAGATCGATGCCGGCGATTTCCTTGATCAGGTTGTCGTAGCGGCCGCCCCCGCAGATCGCCCGCAGCTCTTTTCCCCTGTCGAACAGCTCGAACACAATGCCCGTGTAGTAGGCGAGGCCGCGGACGATCGTGAGATCCACGGAGACAAACTCTCCGAGCCCCATCGTGCCGAGCGCGGCGACGGTGGTCCGCAGCGATTCCCCGGCATCTTCCCCGCCCTTCACTTTGGCGAGGGCTGCGCTCACGGCATCGAGGCTTCGGAAACTCGCTACTTCGAACACACTGCCCGCTTCACGCTTCCCGATTCCCGCTTTCTCCAGGATTTCCGCGAGCGCTTCCTCCGGCACTCGTTCGCTCTTGTCGATCACCTCGAAGGCCGTCGGCAGCTGGGCCTCGGTAAGGCCGCCGCCGAGCAGGAGGGTCCGGAGCACCCGCCGGTCGGAGATCCGGGCGTGGACATCCGCCGGCCCGAACTCGAAGGCGCGCATGGTATCGATGGCCGCGGCGATCAGCTCGGCGTCGGCCGCCGGGCCGGCCTCGCCGATGATGTCCATGTTGAGCTGGAAGTGCTCGCGCAGGCGTCCCCGCTGCTGCCGCTCGTAGCGGAACAGCTGCGGGATCGCGAACCAGCGGATCGGCTTTTTCAGGGCTTGGGCGCGCGCGCCCACCATGCGCGCGAGCGTCGGGGTCATCTCGGGGCGCAGCGCGACCTTGCGGCCTCCCTTGTCCTCGAACGCGTACAGCTGTTGCACGATCTCCTCACCGCTCTTCCCGGTGTAGAGCTCCAGCGGCTCGAGCGGCGGGCCGTCGTACTCCTGGAAACCGTAGCGCCGCGCCACCTCACGCCAGGTCGCGAAGATCGCGTTCCGAAGAGCCAAGTCGTCAGGGTAAAAGTCGCGGAAGCCTGGGAGGGCTTGTCCTTGCATCGCAACAATTTAGGGGACCGGCGCGAAGCCGGGCAAGCGGGCGAGCGCGTCTCCGACGGTGTGGAACGAGCCGGTGACGAGAACCGTTTCGGCGCCCGTCTGCACGCGCTCGAGCGCGCGCTCGAAGTCAGGCTCGAATTCGTGCGCGATGCGGAGCGCACCGAGCTCGCGCTCGACGCGCCGCAGGTCCCAGCGACGCTTGGTCGGCGCCGTGCGGGGCACCGTGAACACGAAACCGTCGACTTCTGCGGCCAGGCACTCGATCATCCCGAGGTAATCCTTGTCGCCCAGCACGCCCACGAGCGCCCGCCGGGGGCGCGCCGGATCGGTGTCGTGTAGCGTTTGCGCGAGCACCCGCGCCCCGTCGGGGTTGTGCGCCACGTCGAAGATCCATTTTCCGCGCACCTCGAACCGCCCGGCGATGTAGGCATGCGCGAAGCTCTCCGGCCACTGCTCGCCGACCGGACCGAACGGGGGCGGCAGCGTGTTCAGCGCCGCGAGCCCCACCCAGGCGTTCTGGTGCTGATGCCGGCCCTGCAGGCCTAGCGCCCAGGCGTGCGGCGCGGGGGACCGGTCGGTGTCGACCGGCACGATAGGATCGGCGCCCCGGCGCACGGCCTCGTCGACCAGCGCGCGTCGCACGTCCGGGTCCCGCTCGCCGGTGACGAACGGAACGCCGGGCTTCGCGATGCCCGCCTTCTCCCGCGCGATGGACGCGAGATCCGGACCCAGGTAGTCGGTATGCTCACGGGCGATCTTCGTCACGACGGAAACGAGGGGGGTGATGACGTTGGTAGAGTCGAGCCGCCCCCCCAGCCCCACCTCGATCACGCCGATCTCCACGCCCTGCGCCGCCAACTCGGCGAAGGCGATCGCGGTCGTGGCCTCGAAGAAGCTCGCGTCCAGTCGCTCGATATGGGGTTGCAGCGTGCTGGTCCATTGGGCGAAGGCCTCCTCGGCGATGGGGACGCCGTTCACGGCCACGCGCTCGCGCACCGAGACCAGGTGGGGCGACGTGTACAGCCCGACCCGCCGGCCGCGGGCACGCAGCTCCGCCGCGATAAAGGCGCAGGTCGAGCCCTTGCCGTTCGTCCCGGCGACGTGGACGGAGGGAAAGCGACGTTCCGGGTGCCCCAACACGTCCAGCAGCCCCTCGGTCGGCCCGAGGCTCCATTTGATGCGGCTCCCTTGTCGCGCGAAGAGAAACTGGCAGGCGTCCTCGAAGGACAAGCGACTCAGTCGGCCGCCTCCGCCGGTCGGCGGCCGCCCATGTGGCGGAGCAATTGGGCCGTGGTGTCGCGCAGCTCGCTGCGCGGCACGACCGCGTCCACCATCCCGTGCTCGAGCAGGAATTCGGCGGTCTGGAATCCCGGCGGCAGGTCCTGTCCGATGGTCTGCTTGATCACGCGCGGCCCCGCGAACCCGATCACCGCTCCGGGCTCGGCCAGGATGACGTCGCCCTGCATCGCGTACGACGCCGACACGCCACCGGTGGTCGGATTCGTGAGGATCGAGACGAAGGGGACACGGGCGGAGCGGAGCCGGGCGATTTCCACCGAGGTCTTGGCCATCTGCATCAGCGACAGCACGCCCTCCTGCATGCGGGCGCCCCCGGAGGCCGAGACGATGATGAGGGGGACGTGCTTCTCGGCCGAGCGCCGGGTGAGCCGGGCGATCTTCTCCCCCACCACCGACCCCATCGAGCCCCCCATGAAGTTGAAATCCATGACGGCGAGGTCGATGGGCATGCCGTCCAAGCGCGCGTAGCCCGAGCGCAGTGCCTCGAGCGGGCCCGCCTTCTTCACGGCGACGAGGAGGCGATCCCGGTAGTTCTCGAAAGTGAGTGGATCGGTGGACCTGAGACCCGAATCCAGCTCATGCCACGACCCCTCGTCGACCAGCAGGTCGACGTATTCCTGGGCGCTGATCCGGCGGTGATGCCCGCAGTTGGGGCACACGTTGAGCGCGCGAATGAACCGGTCTTTGATGTCGATGTGACCGCACTCGTCGCACTTCTCCCACGCGTCAGCCGGAATCTCCAGCTTGACCCGTTCCGACGTGCGCGGCTTGCGCTCTTTTTTAAACCAGGCCATTCGTGCCATAGGGGGGTTCTAGAAGGCGACAAATCTGGGATCGAGCCCGAGCGTGCGCCAGTCCTGATCTCGTAACCCATTGTCACAGCTCCGCATAGCCGGATTGGCGCGACTCCCACGCGACCCGGAGCGCGATCCCGACGGCGAGCGAGCAGGCCAGCAGAAACGAGCCCCCGTAGGAGAAGAACGGCAGCGGGATGCCCGTGATGGGGAGCAGGTTCACGGTCATCCCCACGTTTTCGACGATGTGACTGAACAGCATGCTGGCGATCCCGAAGACGCACAGGCTGGAGAACGCGTCGGTGGCCCGCCGGGCGATCCGCATGAGGCTCAGGATCAAAAAGATGAACAACCCCAACGCGATCACCACGCCCAGGAAACCCAGCTCCTCCCCCACCACGGGAAAGATGAAGTCGGTGTGCTGGGCGGGGAGGAACGCGAGCCGCTTCTGGGGTCCCGCGGTGAACCCCTTCCCGAGAAAGCCGCCCGACCCGATGGCGATCTTCGACTGAATCACGTGCCAGCCGGTGGCACGGGGGTCCACTTCGGGATTCAAGAAGGCGAGCAGCCGGTTCTGCTGGTACGGCGCGAGGCGCCGCCAGAACGGCACGGCGATGACGCCCATGACGATGTTCGCCAGCATGATGGTCAACCCTTCCCACACGTACAGCCGCCACCACAGCAGCAGGCCGAACAGCAGAATGATCCAGGCACCCCAGGCGGCCGTCGAGAAGGCGAGCACCAAGCCGATCGCCGGCGAGCCCAGGAGTAACAGCAGCGACGGCTTCGTTCCGGCCCAATACAGCATGGCGAAGAGGATGGCGATGAAGACGATGGCGCTCCCCAGGTCCGGCTGGAGCACGACGAGGGCGACGGGCACGCCGACGATCACGCACGGGTACGCGAGGTCGCGCAGCGTCGCGGGGGGCTCGCGCCGCTCGGCGAGCCAGCGTGCCAGCATCAGGATGACGGCGAGCTTGGCGAGCTCGGCGGGTTGTCCCAGGCGCACGCCGGCGATGGTGATCCACGACTTCTCGCTGGCCGCGGTTCCCCCCCCCGTTCCCGTTGCGAGCGTGAACAGCAGCACCAGTACAGCGATCGCGTAGGCGTACGGCGTGGCCCACTCGAGCAGCCGGGGCGAGAGGCCGAACATGAGGAACATGGCGGCCGCCCCGATGCCGAGCCAGATCGTCTGGCGGTGCCAGATCGTGGCCACGAAGGTGGGGACGTCCGTCTGCCCCGCGGAGTAGAGCGTCGCGAGCCCGTACGCGGCCAGCACCAGAACGACGCCGGCGAGCGGCTTATCGATCTCGCGGAGGCGGGGTCGCATGGGTCGTGTCGGTGCGAGTGGTGTCCATCGGGGCTATATCGGGGGGCACGGTGTCCTCGGGGGCGACGCCGGGGAGGATCGGCACCGGGTGCGGCGCGGTGTCGGTCGGGAGCACGATACGCATGTGGGAGGCGAGCGTCGTGTCCACGCCGAGGTAGTGCCCGATCACGCGCGTGACGAGCGGGGCGACGTAGGGCCCCTCACGGGCGAACTCGACGATCGCGCCCACGACGATTTCGGGCTTGTCGGCGGGCGCGAAGCCGATGAACCAGCCGTGGTCGGGGCCGTGCGGGTTCTGCGCGGTGCCCGTTTTCCCCGCGATCGTGATGGTGCCGCCGAAGCGGCCGGCGCCGCGCGCCGTGCCGCGCTCGACCACGCTGATCATCGCCTGCCGCAGGCCCGCGAGCTGATCGGGGCTGAGCCCCAGCGTCACGCCGGGGTTGGCCCCGGGGTGCACCAGAAAGGGTGGCCGCGCCCGGCCGTCGCTCGCGAGCATCTGGTAGAAGCGGACCATGTTCACGAGGGTCTGCGCGTTCTCGCCCTGACCGATCGCGAGGTTCAGGGTGACGGCCGACGTCCAGCGGCGGGGGCCATAGTAGCGGTCGTAGTACTCGGTCCCCGTCGGGAACTCGGGGGTGACTTCTCCGGGCAGGTCGACGCCGGTGCGCGTGTGGAACCCGATCCCGTTCGCGTCCTCGAGCAACGAGCTGAGCCCGATCTTGAGGCCGAGCTGGTAGAAGTAGACGTCGCAGCTCTGGGCGATCGCCTCGGCCAGGGCCAGGTCCCCGTGCCCCCGCGGCGACCAGCAGCGGAAAAAGCGGTTGCCGTACTGCAGCCCGCCGCGGCAGGGGATCGGCATATGACTATGGAAGGTGACGAGGCCGCGCTTCAGGGCGATCGCGGCCACCGCGAGCTTCCAGGTCGAGCCGGGAGGATAGCGTGCCTGGATCGAGCGGTCGAACAGGGGGTGGCTCTCGCTCTCGTTCAGCCGCCGCCACGTCCCGGACTCGATCCCGCCGACGAACGAGTTGGGGTCGAAGCCCGGTGCGCTGTAGAGCGCCAGGATCTCTCCGGTGTTCGGGTTGAGGGCGAGGACGGCGCCGCGCTGGCCGGCGGGGAAGATCTGCGCCACGTAGCGCTGCAGGTCGAGGTCGATCGTGGTGCGTAACGGCTGACCCGCCACCGGCGCCAGGGTGGACGCCGCGCCCGCTTCCCGGACGACGCGGCCGAGCGCGCTGACTTCCACGAACCGCACGCCGTCCGCGCCCCGCAGCGAATCGTCGTACTGGCGCTCGAGCCCATCCTTGCCGACGAGCCCGCCCAGCCGGACGCCCGCGAACCGCCGCTGTCCCCGCTCGGCCTCGGTCACCTCGCCCACGTACCCCATGAGGTGCGCCACGAGGCTCGAATCGGGGTAATGGCGCTTCGGCTCGGGTTGGATCAAGAGGCCGGGGAAGATGACGCGGCGCTCTTCCAGTGACGACACGAGCTCGAACTTGGCGTTGGCGAGCACCATCACGGGGAGGTAGGGCACCTTGCGGTAGCGCGTCAACACGCGCCCGATCTCTGCTTCGTCGAGTTTGACGAGCGGTGCCAGACGGCGCAGCTCGGCCCGCAACGAATCCTGGTCGCCCGGGAGCAGGGACACCGTGTAGCCCGGTACGTTCTCGGCGAGGACCTTGCCGTTGCGGTCCATGATGAGGCCGCGCGGGGCGAGGAGCGGGATGGGGCGCAGCCGGTTCATCTCGGACTGGAGCCGGTACTTGCCGTGCTCCAGGATCTGCGTGCGAAAGAACACCACCACGATGAGGCCCATGAGGGCCCACACCACGGCGCGCGCCACGCGGAGCCGCCGGTCGAGCAGATGGGGATGGAACGAGCTCACGCTTCACCCAGGCGGATGGCCAGGTGCCGCCCGAACAGCCAGAGCACGAGCATGCCCGCCACCGCCGTGGTCCCGCTCTGGAGCGGCGACCACACCAGGAGCTCCCACCCGAGCATGGTCCCCTTGAGCTTGCCCGACGCGAGCGCGACGACCAGGTTGCGGAGCCACGTGCCCGCGAAGAAGAGATAGCCGTTGACCCACACGTTTTCGGCGAAGAATACCGCCTTCCCCCAGGCGGAGAGATAGCCCACGATGGTGTGGGAGAGGGCGCCCGCGCCGAACGACGCCGGCGTCAGCGCGTCCCGCAGCAGCCCCATCAGGAACCCCGCGGCCGCGCCCCGACCGGGTTGCGCGCGGATCGAGTACATCAACAGCGCGAGCAGCAGGAAGTCCGGTCCCACGGGCCGGCCCCACATCCGGATGGTGACGGCGAACTGCAGCACCACCAACACGCCGAGAATGATATAGAACCGATACCGGTCGCTCCGCCTCACGGGGTCGGGCTCCCCGCTTCGAACAGCGAGCGCAGGTCGCCGCGCAGCGGCGGCCCGGTGAGGATCATCACGTGCGTCACGCCGGCGGGATGGACGGCCGGTCGGACGAGGTAGGTGCGCTCCCACCCCCCGGCCTCGCCCGCCACGCCCACCACGGTGCCGAGGGGAATGCCGCGCGGCAGCACGCCGCCCAGCCCCGAGGTGAGGATCGTGGCGCCGTCGGGCACGAGCTGGCTGTAGGCGACGCCCTGCAGCTCGAGCAGCCAGGAGCGGGGCCCTTCGCTGCCGTGTGGGGCGACGATGCCGTACACGCTGCCGTCGGCCGCCATCGCGCTGGCGCGAAACTCGGGATGCGCCCAGCTGACCACGACGCTGGTTTGCGCGTCGACGCTGCTCACGATGCCCACCAGGCCCTCCGGGCTGACGACCGCCGAGAGGGGCTTCACACCCTGCTTGCGCCCCGCAGAGACGAGGAACGTGAGCGCGTTGGTCGGCTCGGTTTGGTGCAGCACCTCGGCCGGGATGTAGCCGGAGCCGAGCCGGGGCCCGAGCCCCAACAGACCCCGTAAGCGCAAGTTTTCGCTGCGCAGCTCTGCCAGGAAGGTGGCGGCGAGCGCCGCCGAGTCACGTTGCGCCACGACCTCGTCATAGCGCTCCAGCGCCGCCGAGATCCGTTCGGTTTGCTGCTGCAACGCGAGCAGCGGCGCGAGCACCGTCTGGCGCAGGGTCCGCGCGAACGGATCGCGCAGCCGGTCCGGGAGCCCCATGGCGGCGAGGGACAGCAGCACGCACCCGATGAAGACGAGGGTGTCGGCCCGTGAGGCGTAGCGGTCCGCTCGGAGCGCCATCGCCCTACGTCGTCAGAACGTTACGGTATTTCTCGGGATCGTCGAGGATCCGACCCGTCCCCCGCACGACACAGGTCATGGGATCTTCGTCGAGGTGGATCGGCAGGCCCGTCTCCTGCTGGAGCAGCACGTCGAGGCCGCGGATCAGCGCACCGCCTCCCGTCATGACGATGCCGCGGTCCACGATGTCGCTGGCCAGCTCGGGGGGGGTGATCTCGAGCGCGCGCCGGACCGCATCGACGATCTGCTGGATCGGCTCCTGCACCGCCTCGCGGATTTCGCTGGAGTGCACGCGCACGATCTTGGGAATGCCGGAGACCAAGTCCCGGCCCTTCACTTCCATCTCGCGCTCCTCGCCGACCGGGGCGGCGGACCCGATCTGGATCTTGATCTGCTCGGCCGTCGGCTCCCCGATGAGGAGGTTGTAGTTCTTGCGCATGAACTGCACGATCGCCTGGTCGAGCTCGTCCCCTCCGGTGCGGATCGAGGTATCCGACACGATCCCCGAGAGGGCAATCACGGCGATCTCCGTGGTGCCGCCGCCGATGTCGATCACCATGTTGCCCGTGGGGGTCTCGACCGGCAGTCCCACGCCGATCGCCGCCGCCATCGGCTCGGCCACCATGTACACTTCCTTGGCGCCCGCCGACTGCGCCGAGTCCCGCACCGCGCGCTTCTCCACCTCGGTGATCCCTGAAGGGACGCACACGATCACCTTGGGCTTCACGCGGAACAGGTGCCGATCGATGATCGTCTTGAGGAAGAAGCGGAGCATCTTCTCGGTCACGTCGAAGTCGGCGATCACGCCGTCTTTGAGTGGCCGCACCGCGAGGATACCGTCCGGCGTGCGCCCCAACATGCGCTTCGCCTCGAGCCCGATCCCCTTGATCTTGCCCGTGGCTTTCTCGATGGCGACGACCGAGGGCTCGTTCAGGACGATGCCCTCGCCCTTCACGTAGATCAGGGTATTGGCTGTGCCGAGATCGACGCCGATCTCATTTGCCGGACTCCAGGCACCGAGCTTCCAATTCGGCCAGCGAAAGGGCACGTGGTCGTCGGGTGAAGGTTGTCAGGCGGGCGCTCGCACGGCGCCTCAACCTAATGCAAAGCGTAACTTCAATCAAGGCTGATGCTTGACGGCCCTCCCGGGGGGGGCTACCGTTCGCCGATGCGACGCGCCCACGCAGCAGAAGTCGCCGTGGTAGACCTGGCCGTGTGCGACCGCTGCGGGCTGTGCCTGCCGCTCTGCCCTCCGGAAGCGATCCACCTGGAGCTCAGCGACCTGGTGGTCGACCGCCAGGCCTGCACCGGCTGTCGGAAGTGCGTCGCGCCCTGCCCCGTCGGCGCGCTCGCGATGGTCGATGCCTGACGTCGACGTCCTGGTCGTGGGCGCGGGCCCGGCGGGTGCCGTCGCGGCGGCGCACGCGAAACGCGCGGCGCCGGAGCTCGACGTCGTGTTGCTCGAGCGCGATCGCGCGGTGGGAGCACCGGTGCGCTGCGCGGAGGGCGTGGGCGACGCCGGGCTGCGCGAGTTCGCCGAGCCGGACGGCGCTCCGTGGGTCGCGCGCAAGATTTCGCGCGTCATTTTCGTCGCGCCCGACGACTCGGAAGTGAAGGTCGCGGAGCGGGACGTGGGCTGGATCCTCGATCGCACGCGGTTCGACGCGCATCTCGCCGCCCTGGCCGTCGCGGCGGGCGCCGAGCTGCTCGTGGGCACGGAAGCCTCTGGGATGACGCGCACCCCGGACGGGCGCTGGGGCGTCGCCGTGCGCGGCTTGCGCGGCGAGTCGAGCTATCGGGCGAAGGTCGTGATCGGGGCGGACGGCGTGGAGGCGATGGTCGGTCGCTGGGCGGGCCTCGACACGCGGGTGCCGGCGCGCGACATGGAATCGTGCGCCCAATACGTGGTCCAGGGGATCGACTTCGACCCCGATGCGATCTACCTGCAATTCGGCGACGCCGTCGCCCCGGGCGGCTATGCCTGGGTCTTTCCCAAGGGCGTGGGGATCGCGAACGTGGGACTGGGGTTGGTGGCGCTGAAAAGCGATGGCCGCAACGCCCGCCAATACCTCGACGCCTGGGTGGGCCGGCGCTATCCCGGCGGCGCCCGGACCGGCTACACGGTGGGGGGCGTGATCGTGCACACGACGGTCCAGCAGACCTACGCCGACGGCGTCCTGGTGGCGGGCGACGCGGCGCACATGATCAACCCGCTCTCCGGGGGCGGCATCGTGAACGCGATGAAGGCCGGGCGCCTGGCCGGCTGCACGGCGGCGGCCGCGATCCGTGCCGGGGACACGACCGCACGACGCCTGGCGACGTATCACCACGCCTGGATGGCGCTGCTCGGCCAGGACCACCTCAAGTACTACCGCATCAAACAGGCGCTCGAGACGGTGGACGACGCGTTCTTCAACGCGCTGGCGCGGACGGTGAACGCGATTCCTCAGGAGCGCCGCACGCTCGGCCGCATCTTCACGCACGCGCTCGTGAAGCACCCGCAGCTCATTCCCGTGGCGGCGAGGTTTTTCATCTGATGCTGAGCATCGATTTGAAAGGCAAACGGGCGCTGGTGGCCGGCGTGGCCGACGACGGGGGCTACGGCTTTGCCATCGCCAAGGCGCTGGCCGAGGCGGGCGCCACGGTGTGCACAGGAACGTGGCCGCCCGCCCTCAACATCTTTCTCAACCTGCTCGAGCGGGGGAAGATGGATGAGGCACGCCGCATGGCCGACGGCGCGCTGCTCGTGTTCGAGAAGATCTATCCGCTGGACGCCGCGTACGACACCCTGGCGGACGCCCCCGAGGAGATCCGCACGAACAAGCGCTACCGGGAGGTGGGCGACTTCTCGGTGGCGGGGCTGGCGCAGCGCTTCGTCCAGGACTTCGGCGCGCAGCCGCTCGACATCGTGATCCACTCGCTCGCCAATGGCCCCGAGGTCAAGAAGCCGTTGCTCGAGACGAGCCGGGGCGGCTATCTCACCGCCGTGAGCGTGAGCGCCTATTCACTCGTGTCGCTGGTCGCCCGGCTGGGGCCGCTGATGCGGCGCGGCGGGTCGTTCCTGTCGCTGACCTACATGGCGAGCGAGCGGGTGGTGCCGGGCTACGGCGGCGGCATGTCCTCTGCCAAGGCCGCGTTGGAAAGCGACACCCGCACGCTCGCGTTCGAGGCGGGGCGCAAGTACGGCGTCCGGGTGAACACGATCTCGGCGGGCCCGCTCGCCTCGCGCGCCGCCAGCGCGATCGGGAAGATCGAGAAGATGGTGGAGTATTGCTCAGCCAACGCGCCGCTCACGGAGCCGCTCACGGCTCGGGAGGTCGGCACCACGGCCGCGTTTCTGGCGAGCCCGCTGGGCAGCGGCATCACGGGAGCGACGATCTACGTGGACAAGGGATATCATGCGATGGGGGTCGCGGTGACGGCGGGAGGGATTCTGTAGATATACGACGGCGCAGCTTCAGCATCCAGCTCGTCCCCACGGCGCACCGATTCGCCAGATGCGCGACGAACCTTCCCACGCTGCCGAGACCATCCGCCCGCAGCCCCAGTGGCACGTTCCCGGCGTCCCATAGGTAGACCGGAACGCGCGGCACGCTCATGGCGCCGCCGTTGCCGCGCACTCCTCCGAAGCCGAGCTCGTAGCCCGCGCTCCGCGCCAGCCGCTCGACCCGCGTGTCCGCGGCACCGAAGGGATAGGCGATGGCGCGTCCCGCCGCGGCGCCCAGTCGGTGGACGAGCGTTTCCCGGGCGCGGCCCAACTCGTCGGCCACGCGCGCGTCATCGAGCCAGGTGAGGCGCGCATGCGAGGCCGTGTGGGACGCGAAGTCGAAGCCCCGCTGCTGCCACCGCTCCACGGCGCGCCAGTCGAGATGCGCCAGGGGGCGCCAGGTATACCGCACGTCCCAGGTATTGCTGGCGCCGACGTGGTCGGTGATCAGGAAGGTCGTGGCGCTGAAGCCGAGCTCGGCCAAGACCGGATAGGCGTGCTGGGCGAGGCTGGCGTAGCCGTCGTCGAAGGTCAACAACAATGCGGAGTGCGGAATGCGGGATGCGGAATTGCCGGGTTGGAGTCGGTGGGCGAACTGAGCCAAGCTGAGCGTCTTCCAGCCGGCCTTCGCCAGCGCGGTCATCTGACGGGCGAACACCGCCCGGCCCACCCGCGTGACGCCCAGCTCGAGTGGCCCGCCGACCCGGTGATAGCAGAGCACCGGGCCGCCGCTCACATCGTCCCCGCGCCCGAGCGACCGACCGCGTCCAGGGCCGCCGCCGCGTCGGGCCACCGCGCGGCGGGCTCTGCGGTGAGACAACGGCGCGCCAGCTCCGCGAGCCACGGCGGCAGGGAGCGTACCTCGTCGAGCGCCTCACCTACGACAGCGGGAAGCTCGCCGGTCAGCATTTCGTGCAGCAGCACTCCCACGGCGAACATGTCGTCGCGCGGCCCGGCGGCCCCGCCGTCCTTGCGCCGCTCGGGCGCCAGATAGGCGGGTGCGCACAGCGCTATGCCGACGCTGCCCGCCAAGTCCTTCGGCAGCGCGCGGCCGACGGCGTCCACGATCCCCGTGTCCGCCACCAGAACCCGTGCCTTCGTGAGCAGCACATTCTCGGGGCGCAGGTCACCGTGGGCGATACTGCCGCGATGCGCGTGGGCCAGGGCGAGGAGGACGTCGCGCAGCACCTCGATGACCCGCCGGAGCGGCATCTCGCCATTGTTCAGCAGCCAGGCGCGCAGCGTGGTGCCATCGACGAAGCGTCGCGTGTGAAAGACGAACGCTCCCGCCCGGCCGCCCCCGCGGGGCGGCACGAGCTGCGCGTGCCCCAGGCGGTCGCCGAGCAGCAGCAGCTCGCGCTCGAACACCGCCCCGTCGACGGCGAGGGAGACCTCCGCCGGCAGCACCTTCACCAACAGCTCCGGATCGGCGGGCGGCCCCACGGCGACGAACAGGCGGCACTCACCCACGGGGCGCACTTCGCGCTCCACCCGATAGATCGGGCCGAGAGCGCCTTCGAGCGCGCCGCGCAACTCGGACACGCGCATCGGCCTTAGGGCACCCGTCGCAGGTCGGTATTGCTGACGAACGCCACCCGCCGGCTGTCGGGCGACCAGGACGGCACGTTGATCGTGCCCTGGCCGCCGTACACGTAGCCGACCACACGCGGGGGCCCACCCTTAGTGGGCATCAAGCGCAGGTAGACCTGCTTATAGAACGGGTGGTCATCGGGCGCCACATCCTTCATGAAAGACAGGAAAACGATCCACCGCCCGTCGGGGGACACGTGCGGGAACCAATTGTTGTACTGGTCGCTCGTGATCTGTTGCGGGGCGCTGCCGTCCGCCCGCATCCGCCAGATCTGCATCGTCCCGCTCCGCACGGAGTTGAAGTAGATATCCCTGCCGTCGGGTGAATACTCCGGACCGTCGTCCAGTCCCGGGACGCTGGTGAGCCGCGTCTCATCCCCCCCGTCCACCGGGATGCGGTAGATGTCGAACTCCCCGCCCCGCTGTCCGGTGTAGACCAGAAATTTCCCGTCCGGCGACCAGCCGTGCAAGTACGATGGGCCCAGCTTGGTGACGCGGCGCGGTGTCCCGCCTCCGACCGGCACGGTGTACACGATCGAGGCGTTGTGATCTTCCGCGCTGTGGTTGCTGATCGCGAGCGTCCGACCGTCGAACGACAGGACGTGATCGTTGTTGTTGCTGCTGGCGAATCCAGTGTTCACGGCTACCGGACGGCGATCCGCGAGATCGAAGCGATACAGCAAGCCGCCACTGTTGTAGATCAGCGCCTTGCCATCCTTGGTCCAGTTGGGTGCCTGCAGCGACTCGGGAGCGCGGTACACGATCGTGCGGTCTCCGGTCGCCACGTCGAGGATCTCGAGATTGCTCCCGATGTAGTCGCGGTACGGCACGAACCCGTCCGGCGGGGGCGCGGTAATCCGCACGTCGCGGAACGTGGCTCGTTCCACCACGGTGTCGTTGTGCGCGCAGATGAACAGACCGACGTAGACTTGGTCGCCGAGCGGCAGGTTTGCCACTCGTACCGGCGCCAGGCTGTCCCCGAAGCGACCCACCGAGAGCGTGTAGCTGTCCCCCGCGCGCTCGAGCTGGATGACGTCCGGTCCCGCCACGGGGGATCGAACCTCCTCGGTCGTCCCCCCGGCCGTGCGGCGGAACTGCAGCGCGACGAGCCCGTCCCCGTGAACTGCAGCGGTGACGTGCGGTGCACCGGTGGCGAGGTCGGCACGTACGGTCCATCCGAGCTTGCGATGCGGCTCCACGCCCGGTCCGTCGAACTGCGCCCGTGCGATCAGGAGGAAATTCCCCTGGATGCGCCGCCACACGAAGTGAAAGTCGTCGCGGTCCGACCACATGTTCGCGCCCGATCCGGCGATCGTGTATCGCTCCCGCACGGTGTCATACGTGATCGAGCCCCGCTGGGTCACCTGCCCGACATCGGTTTCACCTTGGAAGAGACCCCGGGGCGCCTGTTGAGCCGGGGCCCGGGCAGCGGCAACGGCGAGCGATGCGGTAACGGTGGACAGTCCCACCAAGCGGGATGCGCGCATGTGCCAGAGAGGCTACCACCGTTCACATGGGTGCGCCACCCGAGCGCCGGGCGCAAGCGCGGCGCGCAGCGGTACGATCCGTCAGGCGCCGCGATATAGGCCGATCCGCAACGGGCGCGGGGGGGCGGCCGCGTCCTCCACCACCACACGCACGCGGCGCGCTGCCGTGGGCTCGAACCGGTCGACTTTCCGATAGCCCACCGTCGTGCCGCGTGTCAGCTCGCGCCAGTCTCCCCGGGCTTGCAGCGTCCCGTAAACGGCGTAGCGGGCGACACACTGACCGCGGGCGATGTCCTCCTCGAGCCGGGCGAGCGCGATCGTCTCCGTCTTTCCCAGATCCACCTCGGCGACCGCCGTTCGCCCCCCGGTTACCCGCCAGTCGAGCGGCCGACCAGCCGCGACGTCCTCGGCGAACAACGAGGTCAAGTGCGCCTGCAGCTCCGCGAGACGCGCCACGTCGGTTGCGTGCAGCAGGCCCTCGCGCGTCGGCGGCACGTTGAGGAGCAGCTTCGAGTTTCGTCCCACCGACGTGAGCCAGATGCCGACGAGCTGCTCCACCGGCTTCACCCGTTCGTCTTCCGCCGGATGATGAAACCAGCCGGGCCGGATCGACGTGTCGGTCTCGGCCGGTCGCCACACCGCGCCGCCGGGATCGCCGTGCTGCAGCGCGGCGATCACGGCATCGCCCGAGGCGCCCGGGTACGGGACGGCGGCCGGGTCCACGCTGGACCAGTTCGGGTCGCCGGCGACCCCGACTTCGTTGCCGCACCAGCGCACGTCGGGGCCGGCGTCCGAGAACATGACGGCCTGAGGCTGCAGTCGCCGCACCAGGCCGAAGACGCGCGGCCAGTCGTACACCTGGCGCCGCCCGTTCGGCCCTTCGCCGTTGGCGCCGTCGAACCACACCTCGGCGATCGGCCCGTAGCGCGTGAGCAGCTCGGTGAGCTGGTCGCAGTAGAAGTCGTTGTAGCGCGGCGAATCGCCGTAGACGGAGGCGTTGCGATCCCACGGCGAGAGATAGAGGCCGGCGCGCAGCCCTGCGCTCTTGCAGGCGGCGGTGAACTCGCCCACCACGTCCCCTGCCCCGCCGCGCCACGGACTGCGGGCTACGCAATGCTCGGTGAGCGGGCTGGGCCAGAGGCAGAAACCGTCGTGATGCTTGGCGGTCAGGATCAACGCGCGGGCGCCTCCGGCCTTGGCCGCGCGGGCCCACTGACGCGCGTCGAGCCGCGTCGGGTCGAACAGCGCCGGGTCCTCGTGCCCGTCGCCCCATTCGCGGTCGGTGAACGTATTGACGCCGAAATGGAGGAACAGGGCCAGCTCGTCGCGCTGCCAGGCGAGCTGCGACGCGGACGGACGGGGCCGGACGCCCTGGTGGACCGTTTCGGCCGCCGGCACCACGGTCCCTGCCAGCGCGCAGGCGGCCGCCCGGGTGAAATCGCGTCGTGAGATGGTCACGGCCTCTCCTTACCAGATCCGCGGCGGTTAGCGTAATTCTACGCCACGGCGGCGTCTCCCGCCCCTCTCGAGGTGTTATGCGCGCTCGCGGTGTGACCACTCGAATCCTGCTGCTCGGCATGGTGATCGTGTGCCGTGTGATCGACGCCGCGGCCGCGGCGCAGATACCTCCGTACCAGAACGAAGCCCTGCCGTTCGACGTACGCGTGCACGATCTGGTGAGCCGCATGACCCTCGAGGAAAAGGTCTCACAGATGAAGGACGTCGCTCCGGCGATCGACCGGCTCGGCATCCCGCAGTACAACTGGTGGAACGAAGCGCTGCACGGTGTCGCGCGCTCCGGCACCGCGACGGTGTTCCCGCAGGCGATCGGCCTGGCGGCCACCTGGGACGACAGTCTCATCTTCCAGATGGCGACCGTGATCTCCGACGAGGCGCGCGCCAAGCACCACGAGTACGTGCGCAACGGTAGCCGCCGCCGCTACCAGGGTCTCACCTTCTGGTCTCCCAACATCAACCTGTTTCGCGATCCGCGATGGGGGCGCGGCCAGGAGACGTACGGCGAGGATCCCTTCCTCACCGGGCGGCTGGCCGTGCAGTTCATTCGTGGCATGCAAGGGGACGACCCGAAATACTTGAAGACCGTCGCCACCGTGAAGCACTTTGCCGTGCACAGCGGGCCGGAGCCGGAGCGGCATCAATTCGACGCCGCGGTGAGCGAGCGCGACCTGCGCGAGAGCTACCTGCCGCATTTCGAGACCGGCATCCGCGACGGCGGCGCCTACTCGCTCATGTGCGCCTACAACCGGGTCGACGGCAAGACCGCGTGCGGCAGCGACATGCTGCTCAAGGACGTGCTGCGCGGCGCGTGGAGGTTCCGCGGCTACGTCGTGTCGGACTGCGGCGCGATCGACGACATCTACCTGCGCCACAAGGTCGTCCAAACCGCTCCCGAGGCCGCCGCCTTGGCGGTGAGGACGGGCACGGACTTGGAGTGCGGTCGCGTCTACGCGAATCTGATCGACGCGGTGAAACAGGGGTTGATCGCCGAGCCGCAGATCGACACGGCGGTCACGCGCCTGTTTCTGGCGCGCTTCAGGCTCGGCATGTTCGACTCGCCCGATTCCGTGCGGTGGGCGCGCATTCCGTATGCGGTGCTCGACCAACCGGCCCACCGCGTGCTGGCGCGCCAGGTCGCGCGGGAGTCCATCGTTCTGTTAAAGAACGACGGGGGATTGCTGCCACTGCGCAAGAACCTCCGCACCGTCGCCGTCATCGGGCCGAACGCCGATCAGGCGCGCATGCTGCTCGGCAACTACAACGGGGATCCGGCCGATCCGGTGACGCCGTTGCGCGGTGTGCGTGAGGCCGTCGCCCCGGGCACGCGCGTGATCTACGCCCGCGGCGCCGACCTGGCGGACGGCTTCGTCGTGGCCGACAGCGGCCCGCCGGTCCCGGCCGAGACGCTCGCCGTGGCGGCGGTGAATGCCGCACGGCAGGCGGACGCGGTGGTGCTGTTCCTCGGGCTGACCGCCCGCATGGAAGGCGAGGAGATGTCACTCCAGATTGCCGGGTTCCGCGGCGGCGATCGCACGCAGATCGATCTGCCGGCGTCGCAACAACGGCTGCTCGAGCGCGTGGTCGCGGTCGGGAAGCCCACCGTGCTGGTGCTGCTCAACGGCAGCGCCCTGGCGGTGACCTGGGCCCAGGAACACGTGCCGGCAATCGTCGAGGCGTGGTACCCGGGTCAGGCCGCCGGCAGCGCGATCGCCGACGTGCTGTTCGGCGACTACAACCCCGCCGGCCGGCTGCCCGTCACGTTCTATCGCAGCGTGGACGACCTGCCGGCGTTCGATGATTACCGCATGGCGGGTCGGACGTACCGCTTCTTCGGTGGGTCGCCGCTCTACCCGTTCGGCCATGGCTTGAGCTACACGACGTTCGCGTACAAGCATCTCCGGACCACCACCGAGACGCTTCGGTCCGACGGTAGCGTGACGGTGCGGGTGGACGTGACGAACACCGGCGCGAGAGTCGGGGACGAAGTGGTGCAGCTCTACGTGCAGCACCTCGGGTCCGTAGTCGAGCGGCCCAACAAGGACCTGCGGGGCTACCGGCGCGTCACGCTCGGGCCCGGCGAGACCCGCACGGTCGAGCTGCCGCTTCGCGGATCGTCGCTCGCCTACTGGAATCCCGACACCCA
Source organism: Gemmatimonadota bacterium (assembly GCA_003222135.1). Lineage (GTDB taxonomy): Bacteria > Gemmatimonadota > Gemmatimonadetes > Gemmatimonadales > GWC2-71-9 > 20CM-4-69-16. The sequence goes on from QHUM01000063.1 coordinate 45,808, forward strand.
TCGTTGGGTGGTCGAAGCGGAGCCCGTACGAATCCAGGTGGGTGCCTCGTCCGCCGACATCCGCCTCGACACCACCATCAGGGTCGTGGTCGGGCATTAGCGACTCGGGAACCGTGCCATAGTCCACGTGCCCCTGTACCTGGGCTTCGATTCGAGCACACAAGGCCTGACCGGGATCGTGGTCGAGATCGCCGGATCCGAGCGTCGCGTGGTGTTGCAGCGGTCCCTCAACTTCGACGCCGATTTTCCTCAGTACGGGACACGCAGCGGGGTCCTGCCGCGCCCCGATCCCCTGGTCGCGACGTCGTCGCCGCTGCTCTGGGCCGAGGCCTTGGACCGGTTCATGGGGATCCTGGCCCGGGACTCGACGCTCGATCTCACGCAGCTGCGAGCCGTGTCGGGCGCGGCGCAACAGCACGGGAGCGTCTACTTGAACGGCGCCGCGGCGGCGGGACTCGCCCGGCTCGATCCGCAGGGGCCCCTCGCCGGGCAGGTGCGCCCCATGTTGAGTCGCGCGGACGCGCCGATCTGGATGGACGCGAGCACCACGGCGCAGTGTGCCGCGATCGCCGGCGCGGTCGGAGGGAACGAGGTGCTGGCGCGTCTTACCGGGTCCCGGGCGTTCGAGCGGTTCACGGGACCGCAGATCCGCAAATACCACGAGGAGGATCCGTCGGGCTATGCGGCAACGGATCGGATCCACCTCGTGAGCTCGTTCCTGGCGTCGCTGCTCATCGGGGCGCACGCGCCGATCGAGCCGGGCGACGGAGCCGGAATGAACCTGATGGATCTCAAGGCCAGGCGGTGGTCGGAGGTGGCCGTGCGCGCCACGGCGCCTGGGCTGGACCGCAAGCTTCCCGCGCTCGCGCCGTCCTGGTCGGTGATTGGCCGGTTGTCGCGCTACTGGGTGGAGCGCTACGGCCTGCCGCCCGCCAACGTGATCGCCTGGAGCGGCGACAACCCGAGCAGCCTCATCGGGGTGGGGCTCGTGACCGCCGGGCGGATCGCCATCTCCCTGGGCACGAGCGATACGCTGTTCGGGCTGTTACGCGCCCCGCGGGTCGACGCGTCGGGCGCGAGCCACGTGTTCGGCGCGCCGACCGGCGACTACATGGCGCTGGTGTGTTTCAAGAACGGCTCGCTCGCCCGCGAGCGGGTACGCGACGCGTACGGTCTCGACTGGGACGGCTTTTCCCGGCGGTTGCGTGAGACGCCGCCCGGCAACCGCGGCGCGATCATGCTGCCGTGGTTCGAGCCCGAGGCCACGCCACCGGTTCTCACACCAGGCGTGCGACGCTACGGGCTCGATGCGGGAGATGCCTCGGTAAACGTACGGGCGGTGATCGAGGCGCAGATGATGGCGACTGCGCTGCACGCCGGGTGGATGGGAGAACGGGTAGTGGCGATCCACGCCACGGGAGGCGCCGCCCGTAACCGCGACATCCTGCAAGTCATGGCGGACGTGCACGGCACCGAGGTGCAGCAGCTGGCGGTGGGTGAGTCGGCGGCGTTAGGGGCGGCGCTGCGGGCGTTCCACGGCGATCAACTTGCCCAGGGCCGGGAAATCGGCTGGGAGGAAGTCGTGGCGGGGTTCGTGGAGCCGGTGGCTCGAGTCCGGCCCGACCCTCGGAGCGTCGCCGTGTATGCCGAGCTCAAGCACGTGTACGCCGCGTGCGAAGCGCACGCCCTCGGGCGCGGGCCCGACCCCACGCCACTGGTCCAGGCATTTCGCTCGGCGCGCGGCCCCGCCTAGCCGAGCGCGATCTCGAGCTTCGTCACCGAAGCCGGGGGGAACCGATAGACCAGGGGCGGCGTGGTCGCCGCCAGCGTCGCTGTGCTCGGCACCACGGTGCGAGGGGCGTCGAACGTGTTGTGATCGTGCACGTCGCGCGCGGCGAGGGTGGTCGCTCGCACCGAGCGCACCGTCGCGCCCCGCACCGCGATCTCCGTCTCGCGCGGCTCCGCGAGGTGAGGGTTCGTGACCGTCAGCGTGAGCGCTCCGCCTCCCGCTTCCCCGCGGAGCGACGCCGAGCCGTTGAGTCCCCACAGCGAATGGTCCCGCTTCTGGCCGTCCACCCAGCCGACGGGCGCGGCCGACACGACGGTGCGCACGGCGCGCGCGCCCTGGTGCGCCGCGTACATCGCAAAGACGTGGTAGGTCGGCGTGACCACGAACTTCTCCTCGTGCGCCAGGAACAACGACTGGATGCAGTTGACGAGCTGCGCGATGTTGGCCATCGCCACTTTGTCGGCGTGCCGATTGAACGTGTCGAGCGTGAGCCCGGCGACCAGCGCATCGCGGATCGTCGACTGCTGGCCGAACAAGTGTGTGGGGTCGACGTTCGTCGTCATCTTGTGCCACGCGCCCCACTCGTCGACCACGAGCTTCACCCGGCGCTCGCGGTCGCTCTCCCCCATTACCTGCCAATGCGACGTGATGAGCGACTCCATCCGGTTCGCGCTCCCCAGCAGGTCGTACCAGGCCGTGTCGTCGAACGCCACGGCCTCGCCGTTGGGCGCGTTGCAGTAGTGGTGGAGCGCCCACCCCCACATCCGGTCGAGGCCGCGACGCTCGGCCATCTCCCGGAAGAACCGCCGGGTCCAGTCGAGATCGCCGCCGTTCGGGCCCGATCCGATGAACGCGAGGTCCACCCCGTACGCCGGGACCGCCCAGGTGGCGAAGCGGCGGTATTCGGCGGCGTATTCCTCCGGCGTGAAGTTGCCGCCGCATCCCCAGGACTCGTTCCCGATGCCCCAGTACCGCACCCCGAACGGCTCGCGCTCGCCGCCCGCGGCGCGCTGCTCGGCCAGCGTCGTGCTGCCCGCCGGCGAGTTGCAATACTCCAGCCACTCGGTGAACGAGCGAGCCGGCAGCGTGCGGAGATTCACGGCGAGATAGGGCTGGGCCGCGACCAGGCGGCAGAACCGCATGAACTCGTTCGTACCGAACTGGTTGGGATCGTACTTCGCCGGCACGTCCCCGAGCGCGCGCAGGTGGGAATCGTCGCTCCAGAAGTTCGTGCGCCGCGGCCGGCGCTCGCGCGCACCGACGCCGTCGTGCCAATCGTAGGAGTCGGCGAAGCAGCCCCCCGGCCAGCGCACCACGCCCGGGTGGATGGGGCGGAGCGCATCGACCAGCGCCTGGCGGATGCCGCCGACGTTCGGGATGCGAGACTTCTCACCCACCCACACGCCGTCGTATACCACGCCCCCCAGGTGCTCGACGAAGTGGCCGTACAGCTCCGGCGCGATCGTGCCGATCGGCTCGCTCACCAGCACGTCGATCCGGGAGTCGGCGAGGCGCGAGCGCCGCGCGCCGGCCAGGGCGAGCCCACCGGCGACGGTGGCGGTGACGAAGTCGCGTCTCGTGAGTACGGTCACGGCAAGCCTTAATCTAGGGACTGGCCGACCGGCCCGGAACGCTCGATACTATTTCCGACCATTCACCCTCCGAGGCGATGTTGCACGGCACGGGCGATCCCCTTTCCCGCCGCGATTGGCTCGCGGTCATGGGCGCGGCCGGCGCCGGCGCGGTGCTGCCGCCTGGCGTGAGCCACGCCGCCCGGCCGGGACGCGCCGAGCCTGTCCCCATTCTTCCGCTCACATCCACGAGCGAGGTGTTCACGCCGAGCCGTGGCCGGGCGTTCATGCGATTCAGCTTCGAGTTTCCGGAGCCGTCGGTCGAGTTCGAGGGCTACCGGTTTGGCTTTCTCGTGTTCACGCGGGAGAACGCGTACGGGCTCGACGCGCGGCGCATGACCGCCGAGCGGACGGCAGGCGGCCACGGGATGGCAATTCACTGCGCCGGCCTGGTGTGGGCGGGGGGCCAACAGTCGGCGCCGGGCCGTGTGACCGCACAGCTCCAGAAGCGCGGCGACTTTATCGAGTGGGACGTGACGGCGGAGATGGACCAGCCGATCAAGGCCGTCACCAGCGTGATCCGCGGCGTGCCGCGCGGGCAGATCTCGGCGGCTGGGAACGAGCCATTCGATCCGCGAAACAACGAGCTGCTGTTCGGCTATCCGTTCGGCGGCGGCGATTTGTTCGGCGCGAACACTGCGTGGGGGCTCTCGACGCCGCTCGTGATCGTGCGGCGCACCGAGGGAGACTGCATCTTTCTCTCGTCGCTCGACGATAGCGTCCGGGCCAAGCGTTTCTTTTTCCAGCCGGGAGAGCCGGCCTATCGTCTCGAGGCCGTGTTCGAGGCCGAAGGCTGGAAGGACCAGACCACGCTCCGCGTCCCGACGTGGCGCCTGGGCCGGGCCGCGTCGCTCGACGACGCCGTGCAGGCGCACTACGGCCACCTCGAGCGCGCGTACCACCTCGAGCCTTGGGAGACGCGCCGGGACCTGCCCGATTGGGCGCGCCGCACGGCGCTCGTCGTCACGCTCCATGGGATGCACTACACCGGCTACGTGTTCAACGATTACGCACGGATGCTGGAGATCGCGCGCTGGGTGGCGACGCGCATTTCTCCGGACCGCGTGCTCCTCTTCCTCCCTGCCTGGGACGGGCGCTACTACTGGGACTATCCGCTGTACCGCGCGTCCGACCGGCTGGGTGGCGAGGCCGGATTGAAGCGCCTCGTCCAGGAAACCCAGCGACTGGGCTTCCACGTGATGCCGATGTTCGGGGCCAACGCCGCCAATCGCCGCCAGCCGGTGTTCACGCGGATGGCCGACGCGGCGACGCACAAGATCGACGCGGATCGCTTCGACTTGAACTGGGTGGACTGGGACAACGACCGCCACCAGGACGGCTGGCTGTCCTACATGAATCTCGGCGTCGCGTCGTGGCGCGACTGGCTGAGCGGGCGCATCGCTGACGCGATCGAGCGCTACGGCGTCGATGCCTACTTCCTCGACATCGCCGGCGGCTGGGTGAACAACCCGCAGGCGGACATGCACGAGGGAATGCGGCAGCTCGTGCTCGATCTCCGCGCCCGCTATCCGCGGGTCATGCCGTGCGGTGAGATGCATTACGATGGGCTGCTCGAATTCATTCCGTTCTACCAGGTGGACCTGGGGCGGGCGGCGCGCTACGCCCGTGTCTTCTCTCACCTGAGCCACGGGGCGCCGGGGCGCGGCAGCTCGGGCGTACACGAGTCCGGCTTCGGTGGCTTCCGGCACGAGACCCTCGGGCTCGCGCCGGGCATCATCCCTACCCTCAGCGTGGTGGACGATACCTTCACTGGCCATCAGTCGATGATGGAGTCGGTGATCGAGCGGGCCAAAACGGCAGCGCTCTGAAGGGTCGACTACCGCTCCGCGTCGCCGCGAATCACGCGTAGTCCGAAGACCGTCGCGATCTGGCTGGTTGGCTTCGCCTGGAAGCGCACCGTGACCTGGCTCTTGCCGCGCACCAGCTCCTGAGGTAGGGGATACTCGAGATCGAAGAAGCGGTGCGGGTCGCTTAAGCCCAGGTGTTGGTCGCTGATCCAGCGGCCGTCCACCTGGATCTCGAAATCGGCCGGAGTGCCTCTGCGGTCGCCGCTGAAGTAGGTCGCGATCACAACCATCGGATGGGTGGGCTCCACCGGCAGATCGTAGGAGAACCACGTCCGGCCCCGGCGCCCCGGCCGGCCCAATATCCGCTGTGACGCGGCGCCCTCGCCGGCCTGATAGTTGAATTGCCTCTCGAACACGACCTCCCCGGGCTGCAGGTTGGCGACGGTAGCCGCGGCGAGCTTCCGCAGCCGTTCTGCCTCCGCGGCGTAGGCGGCCTTCTGCTGATCCCATTCGCCCGGTGTAAACACGTCCCAATACGTCGAGTAGGTACGGCGATGCAGCCGGAAGAACGGTTGCAACTCGACGTCGCTCGCCCGGCCTCGAGCGTCGGGTTCGCGGCCGACTCCGTCGGTGCGGAAGTGGCCGGGGGCGCCGGCGACGGGCTTCAACCAGCTCGCTACTGGATTGGCCGTCACGAACACCGGTACCTGCGGCGGCGCGGGCCGCTCCCCTTCCCCCCTGCCACGGTCCGGCTCCGGCCCCAGGTCGCCCGCGAGCACCAGCGGCCCCCACATGAGCGAGACGCGGTGCGGGTTGTCGGGCAGGTGCTCCAGGTGGAGCGCCTTGGGCAATGTGACTTCCACCACGTCGCCGCTCCTCCAGAGGCGCTTCAGCTCCACATAGGAGCTTGCCTCGTGCGCCGGGCGGCGGTACTGGCTCCGGCCGCTCAGGTCGAGGCTGTCGGGCGCCGGCTCCTGAACCGGCGCGACGACTGTCTGGCCGTTGAGCTTCACCAGGAACCCGCCGCCGGCCCAATACGGGCGGCGCAACGCCAGCGTGAACGCTTTGGGCGCCCGGAGCTCGAGCGCCAGCTTCGCGGTCTCGCCTTCTGGGAAATCCGTTTCCATTACCAGCTTGACGCCGGCCTCGGCCCACGTCGCCGTGGAAGGCACGTACAAGTTCACCCAGAGCCGGTCCCTCGCCTCGTAATAGATCCCCTCGCCGTGCAGCGCGTGGCTTTCCATGCCCGTGCCCACGTCACAGGTGAAGTCCCGGTGCATGTCCTGGTACTCGTGCGTCACCGCCGGGCCCACCGGCACCATATAGCACACCCGGCCGTCCTCGGGGTCGATGGACGCGAGGATGTGGTTGAACAGCGCTCGTTCGTGGTAATCGGCGTAGTGCGGGTCGGGCCAGAAGGAGAAGAGCCGCCGCGTCAGCTTGAGCATGTTGTAGACGTTGCACGTTTCGGCGGTGCGACCGTCGATCCAATCGCTCAGCTCGTCCGCCGGTCCGAAGTACTCGTCCTTGCCGTGGCCGCCGCTCGAGAAACTGTGATGCTGCACCACGCGATCCCAGAAGAATCCGGCCGCGAGCAGGTCGGCGGGCGTACCAGTGTAGAGGAAGCGGGCCGCCGAGCCGACGATCTTGGGGATCTGCGTGTTGGCGTGCGTGCCGGCGAGGTCGTCCTGATGGCGCTCGAGCGGCTCGAGGAACGCGCGGTGCTCGAACTTGTAGGAGAGGGCGAGCCAGCGCGCGTCGCCCGTGTCGGCGTACAGGTCGCACATCACCTCGTTCATGCCGCCGAATTCGGTGTTCATCATGTGCTGGAGCTGGCCATCGTCGAGCCGGGAGAGGATGTGCTCGGCCCAGGCGGCGAACTTGATCTCGACGTCGAGCGCCGTGCGGTTCCCGGTCTGGCGATATGCGTCGCGCAGTCCGGCGTACGTCTTGTGCAGCGTGTACCAGGGAGACCACTCCCCGTTCAAGTCGAACGCGGCGGAACGGATCGCACCCCGGGCCAGCTCGCCGAAGGCGTTCCGCCCACCCTTGAGCGCGCTCAGGTAACCATCGCCGTGGGCGTCCTGCACCTGCTTCAGCTCGCCGACGATGTAATCCGCCCGCTGCTTGAACCGTGGGTCGCCCGTGGCGGACCACATCAGGCTCACCGCCGAGAGGTAATGACCCGCGATGTGGCCGGTGAGGTTCCGGCCGTCCCCGTCCCAGCCGCCGTAGGGCTCGGCCTTCGGCCGCAGGCCGGCTCGGTCCCGGTAGTAGGCCAGCATTCGATCGGGCTCGAGCTCGAGCAGGTAGCGGGCGTCGAGCTCCTGGGCGTGCTTGAGCGGTCCGGCCTGCAGCCGGACGGCGCGCAAGGGGAGCGGCCGCGCCTTGACGACGTCGGCTGCGCGGGCGCGGGCCGCCACGACGTCCACCTCGGCCAAGAGGGGTGAGTGGCCCAGCAGCGGCAGCGCCCCCGCTCCCGCCCCCAAACCGATCTTGATCGCGCTGCGGCGTGAGAGTGGCATCCCGTCTCCTCAGCCCGTGAAGTACAGATAGGCGAGCAGAATAAGCCCGAGCACGATGCCGGAGTTGATTACGTCCCACCGATTCCAGCTCGCCCGGGACTTTTCGCGGTTTTCCGGCGTCACCGTGCCGAACGTCAGGTTCGTGACCTGTGCCGCCTCGGGCGCCGTCGTCAGATAGCTCACGACGATCATCGTGAGGCACGAAACGACGAAAATGAACAGGCTGTAGTACTGAAAGTAGGTGTTGTTGACGATCCAGAGGAACGAGCCCGTCGGATACCCCTGCGCGAACCCCGCCATCCCGAGACTCACCGGCGTATCGACGCTGAGCCGGAAGGCGCCGAGCAGGAACCCGACGATCAAGGCGGCGAGGCAGCCCTTGGCGTTCAAGCGTTTGAACGACACGCCGAGGAAGAAGACGGCGAAGATCGGCGGCGCCAGGTACCCCTGCACACCTTGCAGGTAGTCGTACAGCCCCTTGGACCCTTGAATCACGGGGATCCACAGCAGGCTGATCAGCACCATCACCCCGGTGGCCACGCGCCCCACCCACACCAGATGGTGCTGGCTCGACTGGGGCTTCAAACGTTGATAGAAGTCGATCGTGAACAGGGCTGACGAGGCGTTGAACGCCCCTGCCGTCGAGCTCATCAGGGCCGCGAGTAGACCTGCGACCACTAATCCGCGAATGCCCGCCGGCATGACCTTCACGACCATGAGCGGGAAGGCCGCCTGCGCGACGCCGGGAATCGCCCGGCCGTCGGGACCCACCATCGCCGCGAGGCCGGGCGCCCGACCCGTCTTGGCGAGCGCCAGGGCGATCATACCCGGGATGATGAAAATGAACACCGGCAGGAGCTTCAGGAACGCGGCGAAGATCGATCCGCGGCGCGCCTGGCGCTCGTCCCGCGCGCCCAGCGCCCGCTGCACGATGTACTGATCGGTGGTCCAATACCACAAGCCGATGATCGGTGCGCAGAACAGCATGCCGAGCCACGGGTAGTTGCTGCTGAAGTACCAGGCGATGCGGCCGGCTTCCTTCACGGGGGCCCACGTCCCCGTTACGCCGGCGGGCACGAGCGGCTTCCACAGATTGAACAGGTCGGGGTCGAGGACGGCGCGCAGCTCGTGCCAGCCGCCGAGTGCCTTGAGCCCGTACAGCGTCAGCAGGCCCGAGCCGGCCACCAGGATGACGGTCTGCAGCGCGTCGGTGTAGGCCACGGCGCGCATGCCTCCGAGCACCGTGTACAGCCCGGTCATGATGACCACCAAGACCGACCCGATCCAGAAACTGTTGAACGTGTACCCCGCGATGTCGACCCGCAGCTCGGGCAGGAGCACTCCGAAGACCACGCCGCCCGCGAAGATCCCGACCGCGAACTTGGTCACGACGTGGGCGATCAGCGTGATGAGCGAGAGCACGTAGCGGCTGGTGGGTGAGAAGCGCCGCTCCAGGAATTCCGGCATCGTGAACACCATGGTGCGCGCGTAGAACGGGACCATCACCCACCCGAGCACGAGCAGGCACCAGGCGTGCAGCTCGTAGTGGGCCAGCGCCACGCCGCTGGTGGCGCCCGCGCCGGCGAGCCCCACGACGTGCTCCGACCCGATGTTGGAGGCGAAGATCGACGCCCCCACGACGAACCAGCCGAGGTGGCGGCTCGCCAGGAAGTAGTCGTCGGTGGTGTCGCGGCGTCGCTTCATGACCCACGAGGTGAGCGCGGCGATGGCGGCGAAGTAGCCGGCGACGATCAACCAGTCCAGGGTGTTCATGCGCCTCCGTTCGGCTGTCCGTAGTACGCGTCCTTACCGTGCTTGCGCCGAAAATGCTTGTCGACCAAGTACGCGGCGGGCCCGGGCGCATGGGCGTCGAGGTGGTACGTCAGGCACGCCACCAGGGCGAGATACTCGAGCACGCGCGCGCGCTCCACCGCGGCCATCGGGTCGACGCCCCAGGTGAATGGGCCGTGATGGGCGACGAGGGCGCCGGGAACGTCCTCGGCCGATAACCGCAGCGTGCGAAACGTCTCGACGATCACGAGCCCGGTGTGCCGCTCGTATTCCTGTTCCACCTCCTCCCGCGTCAGCGGTCGGGTCACCGGAACGTCACCGCGGAAGTAGTCGGCGTGCGTGGTCCCCAGGCAGGGAACCGCCCGCCGCGCCTGCGCGAACGCCGTGGCGTACGCGGAGTGCGAGTGCGCGATGCCGCCACAGGGGAAGGCGCGGTACAGCTCGAGGTGCGTCGCCGTGTCCGACGACGGCCGGAGATCTCCATCCAGCACCCGGCCGGTTTCGAGCGAGACCGCCACGAGGTTTGCCGGCGTCAGCGCTTCGTACGGCACGCCGCTGGGCTTGATCACGAACAGCCCCGCCGCGCGGTCGACGCCCGACACGTTGCCGAACGTTTCGGTCACGAGACCACTCGCGACCAGGGCCAGGTTGGACTGGCACACTCGCTCGCGCAGCCCGCTCCCCCCGCGGCTCACGACAGGGCTCGTTCGCGCAGCGCGAGCAGCCGCTTCATCACCGAGCCAAGGTCGCCATGGGCCGCGCGGACCCCGCCGAACGTATCGTGCAGCTCGCCGTACAGGGCGTAGAGCTCGTCATAGACGGCATGGGCCGCCAGGTCCGGCAGGAACGTCCGCGTCCCGAGCGCGGTCATGCGCTGCTGCGCCGCTTCGAACCGATCGTACCCTCCGGGCTCAGCACCGGCGGCCACGGCCGCGGCGATGGCGGCGCCGAGCGCCGGGGTCTGGGGCGAGCCCGCCGTCAACATCGGCATGCCGATCACGTCGGCGTAAACCTGCATGAACAGATCGTTCTTTTCGGCGATCCCGCCGCAGCACACCACGCGCTCGATCGGGACGTGGTATTGCTCCATGCGCGCGATGATGGCGCGGGCGCCGAATGCGGTCGCCTCCACCAGCGCACGGTAGATCTCCGCCCGCGTGGTGTGCAGGGTCTGCCCCACGATGAGCCCGGTGAGGCGCGGATCGACCAGGATCGTGCGATTGCCGTTGTTCCAGTCGAGGGCCAGCAAGCCGGACGCACCAGGGGCGCGGCGCGCCGCTTCGCGCGACAGCTCGGCGTGCAAGGATTCGCGTCCCTGGCACACGACCTCCACCCACCAGCGCAGCAGGTCGCCCACGGCGGACTGGCCCGCTTCGATGCCGTAGCAGTCCGGCAGCACTGAGCCCGGAACGATGCCGCAGATCCCTGGGATGTCCGCGATCCCCCGGCGCGCGTCGGCGATGGCGATGTCGCACGTGGACGTGCCGATGATCTTGACGAACGTCCCGAGCCGGACGCCCGCCCCCACGGCGCCGTAGTGGGCGTCGAACGCGCCCATCGCGATGGGAATCCCCGCCGGCAAGCCGAAGGTCTCCGCCCACTCGCGTGCCAGCGCCCCCGCCGCCCGATCGGCCGCGTAGGCCTTGGTATACAGCCGGTCGCGCAGGGGCCCGAGCCCGGGATCGAGCTGGCAGAGAAACTCGCGCGACGGCAGGCCGCCCCACGCCTCGGAGTACATCGCCTTGTGGCCCGCCGCGCACACCCCGCGCACGATGTGGCCGGGGTGCGTGACTCCCGCCAGCACCGCGGGCATGAAATCGGCCAGCTCCACCCAGCTCGCCGCCGCGTCGAACACCTCCGGCGCCACCTTGCGACAGTGCCAGATCTTGGACCAGAACCATTCCGACGAATAGGTGCCGCCGATCGGCGACAAGTATTCGGGCGCAGAACGCCGCGCGGTCTCCGTGATGGCCGCCGCTTCTTCGGCGGCGGTGTGGTCCTTCCACAGCCACGCCTGTGCCGCCAGGGCGTCGCGCCAGCGCGGATCCAGGGCGAGCGGGCGGTTGCCGGCGTCCACCGGCAGGGGCGTCGAGCCGGTGGTGGCGACGCCGATACCGATGACGCGCTCGCGCGAGAAGCCCGGCTGCGCGTCCGCCTGCGCCAGCGCGCCGCGCACCGATGTCGTGAGGCCCACGAAGTAGTCGGCGGGATTCTGGCGGGCAAGGTGCGGGTCGCGCGGATCGAGCAGGATGCCTTCCGTGCCGGACGGGTAGTCGAACACCGCGGTGCCGAGCGTGCGGCCGTCCGAGCAGTCCACGACTACGGCCCGTACGGAGTTGGTCCCGTAGTCGACACCGAGCGTGAACGCAGGCCGCACGAATCAGCCGACGAGGATCGGACTCACCACGTCCAGCACGTCGGGTCCCGTCCCGGCGGCGCGCGCCTTCTCCAGCGCCGGCCGCTGCTCGAACACCCGGACCGCCTTGAGCGCCAGGTTCGCCAGGTTCACCATGCTCCGCTCCATCGCGCGGGTGGGGTCGTCGCGGTAGGTGAACTGGTCCTGACTGTAGTAGCCGCGGTAGTCGCGCACGAACGTGGTGAACAGGTACTCCACCGACTCGGGGATCGACAGCGTCCCGAACATGCAGTCCTGGTCGTTGCGACCCTGACGCGCGTCGTTGATGTCGAACTTGTGCACCGGCACGCCCGCGTAGGCCGCGAGGTCACAGGCAGTGGAGGCGGTCGTGCCCTCCATCTTCTGGTGACCGTAGTCGATCGTGAGGCCGCAGTTCGTGCCGCCGCACGCCTGATTCACCCGCTGCGCCACGAGGATCGCCGACGCGGCCGTGGGAATGATCATGTACAGCTCGCGCGGCTCGTAGGGCTTGGGCTCGATGGCGAGCTTGATCCCCGCCTTGAGGCATGCCCGGTTCGCCGTGACGAGCGCCTCCGTGAACCACTCGAGCGCCTGCTGGTAGTCGATCTGGAAGTGATAGTCGGCGCCGTCGGAGCCCGGCCACACGCTGACGATGGGGAGTTTGAGTGCCTGTGCGATCTCGACCGCCTTCAGGATCTCGTCGGTAGCGGCGCGGCGCAGTGCGGCGTTCGGATTGCACGGTCCTCCCAGCCGGAAGCGCGGATTCGTCCAGGTGTTGACGTTGCACGCCGTGATCCGCATGCCGAGCTGGGACAGGAAGCCGTCGCGGGCGCGCTCCAACGCCGGCCAATCGATGTCGCCGTTCAGCGTCTTTTCGAACACGCTCTGGTGAATCTCGATTGCGTCGATGCCGGCGGCGTGGGTCCGGCGGCACTGCGCCTCGAAGTCACCCTTGAAGCTCGGATCGTCGGAGTGGTAGCCGGGCGGCGCGAAGCGATCGCAGAAATCGCCCGCAGACCAGTGACCGACGCTCATCTTGATGTCCATGGTCCGCAAGAATGCGATGGCCTCGGCGCGGCCCAGGTAGCGGGTCTGCGAGCGGGCGAACGCGAGCTGGTCGGAGCTGAAGTGTGCCATGAGTGCCGGTAGATTGAAACGCCGCTCGGCCGGTGTCAAGCAAGCGGGCGCGCGATCACGTAGAAGTTCGGATCCACCTTGAAATCGGCCGGGGCGTTGAGGCGCACGGGCACGGTCTGCCAGGCCGCGGTGGGATGCACCACACTGAGGCTGTCCGGTGACAGCGTGACTTTGAGCGGCATGTCGAAGCCGGGCACGACGTCCGTCCAGCGGTACGACAGCACCCCTTCCGCGATGCGGTATTCCAGAACGGGTACCTCGGTCGTGCGCAGGTACTGATCGAAGACCCTCGTCAGATCGGTCCCCGCCTGGGCGCTGATGAAGTCCTCCACCTGTTTGCCCATCACCGTCTGGTGCCAGAAGGTCTGATTGAGCCCGCGCAGGATCGCTCGCCACTTCTCGTCGTCGTCGACGATCTGCCGGATGGTGTGCAGCATGTTCCCGCCCTTGGGGTACATGTCGCCGGAGCCCTGATCGTTCACGCCGTACGGCGGGATGATCGGCCGGTCGTTGCGGATGCCGCGGCGCGTGCCGATCGTGTAGTCAGCGCCAGCCTCTTTCCCGAAGAGGCACTCCGTGTAGAGCCCCTCGGCGTAGTTGGCGAAGCTCTCGTGCACCCACATGTCGGCATTGTCTTTCGCGGTGATGCTGTTGCCGAACCACTCGTGGGCGCTCTCGTGCACGATGATGAAGTCCCACTTCAGCCCGAGCCCGGTGCCCGAGGCATCGCGCCCGCGGTAGCCGTTCGCGTACCAGTTGCCGTAGGCAATGGCGCTCTGGTGCTCCATCCCGGCGTTCGGCACTTCGACCAGCTTGTAGCCGTCTTCGTACCATGGGTAGGGGCCGAACCAGTGCTCGAAGCACCGCAGCATGGTCGCGGCTTGGACGAACTGCCGCTGCGCCGCTGCGAGGTGATAGGTGAGCGGCCAGAAGTCGAGCGTGAGCGGTCCGTTCTCTCCTTGGAACAGGTCACTGTAGTGGTCGTAGCTCCCCGCGCCGACGGCGATCGCGTAGTTGTTGATCGGGTTGACGACGAACCACTCGTACGTCGTCGTGCCGTCAGAATGGTGGGTCACGCGGCGCAGCCGGCCGTTGGAGACGTCGATCATCGGATCGGGCACGGTGAGCGCCACGCGCTGGCTGTCGGGCTCGTCCGCCTGCGTGTCCTTGTTGGGCCACCACACGCTCGCACCCATTCCCTGATCGGTCGTGACGATCCACGGCCGGCCGAGACTGTCCGTGGTCCAGGTGAAGCCGCCCTGCCAGGGAGGCCGCTTCGCGACCTGCGGCTTGCCGTGGTAATAGACCGTGATCGTGCGCCGGTCGCCGGCGCGCTGGCGCGTGGCGACCTTCGCGAAATACGCATTTCCCTCTCGGCGGACTGCTACCGCCCGCCCGTCCTGTACCATGCTGTCGACTAGGAGCGGCGCCATCAGATCGATCTGCAGTTCGCGGGCCGGCGTGAGGACGCGGTAGGTGATCCCGTTGTACCCGTCGATGCTGCTGTCCGCCGGATGCACGGCTACGTGGAGGTCGTAGAAGACGACGTCCCACCACGCGCGGCCCGGTGTCGTGAACGAGCCGCGCAGCGTGTCGGCGCGGGTGAAGCTGTGGCCGGCCTGGGCCACGACGGGTGTGACCGGAGCGAGGAGGAGCGTGCAGCCGAGCAGCAGGCGGCGCACGGTTCAGCGCGCCGGCACCGCGGCCAAGAGCAGCGACAGCGCGCGCTTCAGGCTCTCGGTGCCGGGCGCGGCGCCCCGGTAGTGCCCCAGGCGAACCACGACGAGGTCATGGGACGGGATGATCAGCGTGTACTGGCCTCCGGCGCCGGCCATGTAGTAGGCGTCCCGCGGGATCGGCCACGCTCCGTCCCCATTGATCCAGAAGAAGCCACCGTAAATGGCTCGATGATCGGCCGCCCACGCCGGTGCGACCGTGCTGACAAATCGCACGAAGCCCTCCGGCAGCAGCCGCTCACCGTGCCACACGCCGTCCTGCAAGTACAGGTTGCCCAGGCGCGCCCAGTCACGCGCCGAGGCCAGGTCGTATCCTTGCGTCAGGAAATCGCCGTAGGGGTCGGTCTCGATCACCACCGAGCGCATTCCAAGCTTGTCGAACAGGGCGCGTTGCGGGAACGACAAGTACTCCTCGCCGCGCCGTTCGACCGCGAGTCGCACCAGGTAGTTCACCAGCACCGGGTCGGTGTTGCGATACCGGCCGACCGAACCGGGCGGCCATTGCAGCGGCCGCGTGGCGGCATAGTGAAAAGCGTTGATCCCACCGGTATACAAGTACACGTGATCGGGATAGGGTCCTGCAGGATCGTAGTCCGGATCCTGGGGCGCACGGATGCGCAGGCCGCTCGACATGTTCAGCAGGTCGGCGATCCGCACCTTGGCGCGCGGATCCCCCGGTTGCTGCCATTCCGGGACCGGCGCCGGCTGCCACAGGCTGTAGGCCCCTTGCTTGATGAGAATGCCCATCAGCGTAGCCGTGAGGCTCTTGCCCATGGACCAGCTCTCGAGCGGCGTTCGGAGAGTGATACCGTCGCCGTACCGCTCTGCGATGATCCGGCCCTTCCAGGTCACGACCAACGCGGCGGTCATCGCTGCCGGCTCGAACGCCGTGTCCGCGGCGCGGCGCAGCTGGGCGGTGTCGAGCGCCGCCGCCACGGGTTCCTGCGGCAGCGCATCTCCCGTCGGCCACGGCTGGGTCGAGGAATCGGACACTCGGTTCTTGACCCGGATCGGCGTGAAGCTCGGCGACTGCGCGCCCGCGGGGAGCGTGACGCACCCCTGATCGCCTAGGAACAGCGCCGTCCGTGTCACTCCGCTGGGCAGCGTCACATGTACGGCGCTGTGAGCGCGGTCGATCACCGGCTTCCCCAGCTTCGCGCGCTCGGCGTAGGGCGCCGTGAAGTAGCCGACGTTCTCGACGGCGAAGGCTGGGTCGAGGCCCGTGATGAACACGGCGGAGCACACGATCTTCGCGAAGCCGGCGGCGTGGTGCTCGAGCGCGTCCCCCGGCGGCGGCACGTACGGGGTGGCGAGCTCCAGTGCCTTCGCGCGGGCGATGAGACTGTCGATCCGGGGATCGGACTGCTGGGCGAGCGCCGAGCTCCCCGCGAGCAACAGGACAGCCGGCAGGAAGCCTCGTGTCATTCTATCACCCCGTTTCTCCCTTCATCCGACCGCGCCGCCGCCAGATCCAGCTCACCAGCGCCGCGAGCGCGATCGCTCCGGCGGCGACGGTGCTGGTGCGGCCGATCCACTGGTCCGCCATCTGCCAGCTCGCACCGAGGAAGTAGCCGAGCAGCACGAACGTGACGGTCCAGAGGACCGCGCCCACCGCGTTGTAGACGAAGAACACCCGATAGGGCATGCGGGAGGCCCCGGCCACGAACGGCACCAGGGCGCGCGCAAATCCGATGAACCGGCCCAGCAGCACCGCCTTCCCGCCGTGGCGGACAAAGAACGCGTCCGCGCGAGCGAGATGCTCCTGCTTGAGCCCGAGGCGGGCCCCATGGCGGAGCAGCCAGGCCCGCCCCAGCCGGTCACCGAGCTGGTAGCCGATGTTGTCGCCCAGCGTGGCGCCGATGGCTGCGGCGGCGAGCACGGCATCGAGCTCCAGCACGCCGTGGTGGGCAAGGAAGCCGGATGCGAGCACCAGGCTCTCGCCTGGTACGACGAGCCCCGCGAACGCGGCGGACTCGAGGGTCGCCGCCACGAAGATGATGAGATAGCTCCAGTGGCCGAGCCGGGCGACGAGGTCGAGCAGATACGACAGCACGCGACGGGAGCCTCACTCCGCTGCGCGGGAGACGCGCAACTCGATCCAGTCGACTTCGCGGGCTTGGACGGCGTCTTTGACCTGCCGCTCTCGGACACTCAGTCCCGCCCCCCCCGTCTTGACCTCGACGAACACGACGCGGCGCAGCTGGCCCTCGTCCAAGCCGTCGAACACGACGAGGTCGACCGGCGTGCCGAGAAAGCGCGCATCTTTCGGGTTGAAATGGAAATCCGGGAGGTACGGGATCAGCTGCTCGTGGACCTTGCCGACTGTCACGGCGTGGCTGCGTTGAATGGCGTCCTGGCGGATGGCGTCGGTGTATCGGGCTCTCCAGCGCTGGAAGTAAACCAGCGCGAGGAGCAACCCGATCCCGATCCCGAGGACCAGCGCGAGCAGGGCCGCCAGCAGGTTCCAGGTGACGCTCACGCCCCCAATCTACGCCGCTCAGGCGTACGTCAGCTACATTGCCACGACGCCCGAGAGGCTGTGGGCGGCGGAGAGTGCGGTGTGACCGAACAGACCCTGGCCGCAAGCGCAGGCCGGCCCGGCGACTGGTGGACCGTGGTGCGCGACGCCGTCCGCGGCGTCCCGCACGACTACACGGCCGGGTCGCTGGGCCGGGGGATCGTGCTGCTCGCCATCCCCATGGTGCTCGAGATGGGGATGGAGTCGATCTTCGCGGTGGTCGACGTCTTCTGGGTCTCCCGGCTGGGTCCGGACGCGGTCGCCACGGTGGGGCTCACCGAGTCGATTCTGACCCTGGTGTACACTGCCGCGATGGGGCTCTCCATCGGCGTTGCGGCGGTCGTGGCGCGCCGCATCGGGGAGCGCCGTCCCGACGCGGCGTCCGAGGCGGCCGTGCAGGGGATAGCTCTCGGGCTCGTGGTCGCCGCCGTCGTCGCAAGCCTGGGGATCGCGCTCGCCCCGCGGCTGCTAGCGGTGATGGGGGCCTCGCCCGCCGTGACCGCCATCGGCGCGGGTTACACCCGCACCATGCTCGGCGGCAGCGCGACCGTGCTGCTGCTCTTCCTCGTCAACGCGATCTTCCGGGGGTCGGGCGACGCCGCGATCGCGATGCGGGTCCTGTGGCTCGCCAACTCGATCAACATTCTGCTCGGCCCGTGTCTGATCTTCGGGCTGGGTCCCTTCCCCCGGCTCGGCGTCACCGGCGCCGCCGTCGCCACCACCATCGGCCGCGGCACGGGCGTGCTGTACCAGCTCTATCGCTTGACGCGGGGCGACGCGCGCGTGGCCGTCCGGCGCGCGCACCTGGCGCTGCGGCCGGCGGTGATGGCCATGTTGTTGCGGCTCTCGGGATCGGGGACGTTCCAGGTCTTGGTCGGGACGGCGAGCTACATCGGGCTGGTGCGCATCATGTCCAGCTTCGGCAGCGCCGCCCTCGCGGGCTACACGATCGCGATCCGGATCCTGATCTTCGCGCTGCTCCCTTCGTGGGGTCTGTCGAATGCGGCCGCCACGATGGTGGGGCAGTCGCTGGGTGCGGGAAACCCGGAGCGCGCCGAGCGGGCCGCGTGGCTCGCCGGACGCTACAACATGGTGGTGCTCGGGATCGTGGGGGTGCTATTCATCGTGCTCGCCGTCCCGATCGTCGGACTGTTCACGCACGATCCGCTGGCATGGCCGACCGGCGCCGTGGGGCTTCGCACCATGAGCTTCGGTTTCGTGTTCTACGCGCTGGGGATGGTGCTCACCCAGGCGTTCAACGGTGCGGGCGACACCTGGACGCCGACGTTCATCAACCTGGCTTGCTTCTGGCTGTGGGAGATTCCGCTCGCCTATGTGCTCGCCCGGGTGTGGGGGTTCGGTCCGGAAGGTGTGTTCCTCGCGATCACCGTGGCGTACTCGACGCTGGCGCTCGTGAGCGTCGTGCTGTTCCGGCGCGGGCGCTGGAAGCTGCGACGGGTGTAAGCATGACCTCCACCCACGGCGCGACCGCCGTCCCCCTCCCGCCGCCCGTGGCGCGACCGCAGGACGGCCCGCTCCGTCAGGACGTGCGTTGGCTCGCGGCGACGCTCGGACGGGTGGTCGGCCGGCTGGCTGGGGAAGAGACGTTCCGGGCGGTCGAGGAGCTGCGACGGGCCTGTCGGGCCCGGCGACTCGGCGTCACGGGAGCCCCCGATCTGGACGCGCTGCTCGCGCGGACCCGCTCGCTTGCGCCCGAGACCGCGCGGCTCACGGCCCGTGCCTTCACGGTGTTCTTCATCCTGATCAACGCGGCGGAGCAGGCCCACCGCGTGCGGCGGTCGCGGCAGGACGACCTCACCGCCGCGCAACGCGGATCGGTGCGCTGGTCGCTGCGCCGCCTGCGCGAGGCCGGGCGGGGGGCCGAAGAGGTCGCACGTGCCCTGGCGTCGCTCGACGTGCGGCCGGTCCTCACCGCGCATCCCACGGAGTCCGCCCGCCGCACCATCCTCGATCTGCAGGCCCGCCTGGCGGAGGGGTTACTCACGCGGGACGGCGCACCCGAGCCGCAGCGTCGCGCGATCGACCGGCACCTGGAGGGCGAGGTGGAGCTCCTCTGGCTCACCGAAGAAATCCGGCGCGACCGGCCGTCGGTCATGGACGAGGTGTCGAACGCGCTGTGGTATCTGGAAGATCGCCTGCTGGAGGCGGCGTCGCGCGTGCGCGAGCGGCTCGTGGAAGCCTTCGAGGACGAGTTCGGCCGCGGACTCGGCGCTGCCCCGGTGACGCCGCTCACCCTGGGGAGCTGGGTCGGGGGCGATCGGGACGGGAACCCCTTCGTCACCGCGGAGATCACACTCGCCGCGGCGCGGCGCGCCCGGCGGGCGGTGCTGGACCACTATGCGAAAGCGCTGGCGGACTTGGCGGCGCGGCTCTCCGTCTCCGAGCGCCTCGCGACCGTCGCGCCCGAGCTGCGGGCGTCGCTCGAGCGGGACCGTGACGACCTGCCGGCCGTCTGGGAGCAGAATCGCCGCCGCAATGCGGACGAGCCGCTCCGCCTGAAGGTCAGCTTCATGCGGGCCCGGGTCGGGGCCGATCCGCCGGGCTACGGCACGCCGCAGGAGCTGGAGCGCGACCTCACGCTGCTCGCCGACGCTCTCGACACCATGGGGGCGGCGCACGCGCGGCGCGCCCTGGTGGAACCCCTGCTGGCGCAAGTGCGGGCCCATGGGTTCCACGGGTTTCGGCTCGATCTCCGCGAGGACGCCGCCGTCCACACGCGCGCGCTCCACGACCTCACCGCGGCGGTCGGGCTGGGCGAGCTGGACGGTGCCGCGCTGCGCCGCGAGCTCGCCGGCCGGCGGCCGCTGCACGCCTCCCACGTCACGCTCGCCGCCCCGACCGACCGAGCACTGGAGGTGTTTCGGGTCATGCGGGCGATCCAGGACGAGATCGGCGGGGCCGCGGCGTCGACCTACATCGTGTCACGCACGCGGTCGGCCGATGACCTGCTTCGCGTATTGCTGCTGGCCCGTGAGGGAGGGCTGGTGGACCTGTCGCGGGAGCCTGCGCTCTCGCGCGTCGACATCGTGCCGCTGTTCGAGACGCTCGAGGATCTCGGGCACGCCCCCGCCGTCGTACGGTCACTCTTGGACGATCCGATCTGGCGACGGCAGCTCGAGGCCCGGGGGCGGCACCAGGAAGTGATGCTCGGTTACTCCGATTCCGCCAAGGACGCGGGGCTGCTTCCGTCGGCGTGGGCGCTGTACCGGGTGCAGGAGGAGGTGGCGCGGGCCTGCGCCGAGGCCGGCGTGTCGTGGACGCTGTTCCACGGGCGCGGCGGCACGGTGGGGCGCGGCGGCGGCTCGCCCGTGGCGCGCGCGCTCACCGCGCTGCCCCCGGGCACGGTACACGGCGGGATCAAGATCACCGAGCAGGGCGAAATCGTCTCGCAGAACTTCGGTCTCCCATCCATCGCGGAGCGGAGCCTCGAGCTGATGCTGGGCGGGGTGTTGCTGCACCGGTTCGAGGACTGGCGCAGCGAGCTCGAGCCCGGTGAGGAAGCGCGCTTCCGGGAGGTCATGGACCGCCTGGCGGCGCAGGCGTTACCACCCTATCGCGCGTTGGTGTACGGCAGCCCGGATCTGTTCAAACTGTTCCTCGAGACCACGCCCGTGCGGGAGCTGGCCCATGTGCGGTTCGGGTCGCGGCCCGCGTACCGGGGGGGGGGCTCGGGTGAGCAGACGATGGAGGAGATCCGGGCGATTCCCTGGGTGTTCGGCTGGACCCAGACGCGACTGATGCTGCCGGGATGGCTGGGGGTGGGGACGGCGCTCGAAGCCGTCGCCGCCGAGCCCGGCGGTCTGGCGGTGCTGCGCCGGATGGCCACCGCCTGGCCGTTCTTCGACGACCTGCTCGGAAAGTTGGAGATGGTGTGCGCCAAGGCCGACATGGCGATCGCGCGGATGTACGTACACGAGCTGGGCGGCGACCTCGCGCTGTTCGACCGGCTCGACGCCGAGTTCCAGCGCACGGTCGCCGCGCTGCTGCGCATCCGGGAGAGCGACTACCTGATGCGAGACAACCCGATGCTCCAGACGGCGATCGGCCTGCGCAATCCGTACGTGGACCCACTGTCGCTGCTCCAGGTCACGCTGTTGCAGCGTTCCCACGCCGCCCCGCCCGGCGCGTCCGCCGACGACCCGGCCGTGGCGGCCGTGAGCGCCGGCCTCGCTGCGACGCTCAACGGCATCGCCCAGGGCTTGCGCAATACCGGCTAGGTGCGGTTCGGGCAAGACTGTTTATTTTGTGTCATGACCTACCGCCTCGCCTTCGTCTTCGCCCTCCTGGCCGTGGGTTGCCGCCCCGGCGAGCGCTCGCGCGCCGCCCCGTCCGCGACGAGCCCGGCCGACTTTCACAACCCGGCGAGTGCCGCCATGCGAGAACGTGCTCCGGACACGTTCCGCGCCCGCTTCGAGACCAGCGCGGGGGACTTCGTGATCGAAGTCCATCGCGACTGGGCGCCGTTCGGCGCCGACCGGTTCTACAACCTGGTAAAGAGCGGCTATTACGATGACGCCCGGTTCTTCCGAGTGATCTCGGGATTCATGGCGCAGTTCGGGATCCACGGGGATCCGCACGTGGCGGCCGCGTGGCGCGATGCCCGCATCCCGGACGATCCGGTGCGGCAGCACAATTCGCGCGGTGCGGTGAGCTTCGCGACCGCCGGCCCGGGCACCCGCACGACGCAGCTCTTTATCAACTACGCTGACAACAGCCGGCTCGACGGGATGGGGTTCTCCCCGTTCGGCCGCGTGGTCCTTGGCATGGAGGTCGTGGACCGCCTCTATCCGGGATATGGCGAAGGCGCCCCCGGCGGCCGCGGGCCCGACCAGGGCCGCCTCCAGGCCGAGGGGAGCGCCTACCTGGCGCGCGACTTTCCCAAACTGGACCGGATCACACGCGCGACGATCGTCGCGCCCTGAGCGCGGCCTTGTCATTCCTCCGATCGTATCGCAGTTTGAGGCGTGCATCGACGAACGTTCGTACAGGCTCTCGGCGCCGCGGTCGCCACCGGCCCGTTGGCGTCGCTTCGAGCGGCCCGATCGGGCCGCCTCGCCCGTATCGGGCTCGAGCTCTTTTCGGTGCGGGACGCAATGCAGCGGGATCCCGAGCGAACCCTCGCCGCCGTGCGCGCCATCGGCTACACCGATGTCGAGCTGCTCTGGTCCTTCGGTAACTTTGGCCGCACGACCGAGCAGGTGCGTGCGACCCTCGATCGGGAGGGATTGCACGCGCCCTCGGCCCACATCTCGCCGATCACCCTGTTCGTCGGGTGGGAGCGGAGCCTCGAGATCGCTCATCGGCTGGGCCACGAGTACCTGATCGTGCCGAGCTTTACAGGGGAGACCTCGCGCTCGCTCGACGACTGGCGGGAGTGGGCCGATCGTTTCAATACCGCCGGGGCTGCCGCGCGCCGCGCCGGGATCTGGCTCGCCTTCCACAACGAGGCGGACCACATGACGCCGATCGGCGGCACCGTGCCGTATGACGTGTTCGTGGCGCGAACCGACCCGACCGTCGTCCGGCTCCAGCTCGACGTCGGCAACATGGTGATAGGGGGCGGCGATCCGTTCGCCTATCTCCAGCGCTACCGCGACCGCTACTGGAGCTTCCACCTGAAAGACGTCGTAGCCGATCGGTCGCACGACACCGAGCTCGGCACGGGGACGCTCGATTTCCGGCGCCTGCTGGCGGCCGTGCCGGACATCGACCGCAAGCCGTGCTACATCGAGCAAGAGGGCGCTACCGATCCCCTGGCCAGCGCCAAGCAGGACTACGAGTTTCTGAAGAAGCTCGAGTTCTAGGCCCGCTTCTCAGGTGAGCGCCACCACCTCGTAGTCGACCACCGACGCCACCTCGAAGCGGACCGCAGCCCCGTCGTGCTCGAAGGCGAGCTCGCGACCGCTGCGCAGCGCCTGCACCCGTCGGATCGTCCGGCCCGGCGCGACCTCGAACCGTACGCGCTGGGGCCCGACGGCGTAGGAGCGGTCTACCAGACCCCACGTCAGGTTGGGGGTCGTGTAGTTGAGCAGATGCAGGGCGTACCCCGGCTGCGTCTCCCACGCGAACGCCTCCAATAGCCCGTCCCCTGCGATCGCCACCGGTTGCGCCCGCTCGCCCCGCAGCCAGCGGACGGTGTTCTGGAGCAGTCGACTCAGGTCTGGATGCCCGGAGCGCCAGAACGTGCGGTCCACGTCGCCTGCGAAATACGCCACGCGCGAGCCGCCGACCTCGCGGAACACGGCCGCCGGCTCGTCGGTGCGCGCGGTGCGCGGGTAGACCATCTCGGGCGGGAAGGCCGGATATGACGGGACCACAGTCAGAGCCGCCCGACCCGCTTCGCGCAGGCGGATGGGGAGGCGGCTCTCAGGGCCAGGCAGGAGGGCGGTGCCGTCGAACCCTGCCAGCGCCG
>QHUM01000063.1:69595-71759 GCA_003222135.1 Gemmatimonadota bacterium
CGTGGCCAAGAGCGAGCCGCCCGCCTGCACATAGGCGCGGATCTGGCGGCAGGATTCGTCGGCGAGGTAAGCGGCGTTGGGGACGAGCAAGGCGCGGTAGCGGGCGAGCGTTTTCTCGGAGAGGTCGCTCTCGTGCACGAAGTCGAAGAGAAAGCGCCCTTGCAGTAATGCCGCGTAGAGCCCCTGCAGGTAGTCGGTCGCCTGCACGCGCCCAGCGCCGTAGAAGGCGATCGTGCTCTGCGGGAACAGCACCGCCAGGTCGGTCACCGAGCGCGTGTTGCGGAAGTGCGGTTCCTGGGCGGCCAGCCAGCTGAAGAACTGGCGTCCCGTGTCCCGCCAGCGCTGGTCCTCAGGCGACCCGCCCAGCCAATGGAACCAGGGCACCATGCCGCTGGCCACGGTCTGCGCCATCCACAGCGTCGTTTCAGCCGCAGGCTTGGCCACGTGCCGCCAGACCGGGCGGCTGTTGCTGTACGCTCCCGTGACGTTGGTGATCGTGCGCCCGTTCATTACCGAGCGCGCTACGCGACCTTGTTGCGCGCAGTCCCACAGCGGCGTGTCGCCCGAGCGGCCCTGGTGGTCGGCGTTGAACCAGCCGGCCACCTGGCCGATGCGGGCGAGGTCTTTGACCACGCGGATGCCGCCGCCCAAGTTGCCCACGTAGACGGCGTCGGGACGGCTCTCCCGCGCCACCGCGTCCCACAGGCGCCACACCTCCAGCAGGCGGTCCATGAACACCGCGTAGTAGCGGCGGTACAGCGGGTTGGTGGCATCGGTCTGCTCGGGCGGCACGCCGCCTACCTTCTCGCGATACACCTTCTGGCAGCTCTCGCAGTAGCACACGCCCAGGGCGCCCGTGCTGGGCCAGCCGTTGGTGAAGAACGAGTCCACGGCATACCGCTTCCCGATCTCGCGGTAGATGGCCGGCATCTGCTCGGTGAAATACGGCGAGAACATGCAGGTCTTGAAGAGCCAGGTGGATTCGTTGTGCCGGCGTGGCTCGCCGTCGCGGTTGCGCTCGAACCATTCCGGGTGCGCCCGCAGCGCCTCTTCCCAGGAGTAGTTGCAGTCCATGCGCGCCACCACCCGGATGCCGCGCGCACGGGCCGCGGCCGCCATCTCGCCGAACAGGTCGCGGGTGCCGAGGAACGCGCTGCGATGATGGTACGGGACGTCGGTCGGATAGAACGCCATGATGCCGCCGCCGTTCACCAGCAGCGCGTTCACCCGCAGCGAGGCCCAGTACTCGGCCCACGCCCCCACATCGAGCGTGAGGGGGTCGCGCTCGTTGAAGTTGAGCTGTCCGCAGCGGCGCATGGTGGCGTACCAGGGCGCGGGCGGTGCCGCCACATGCCGGCGGCGGCCGGGGTGCGCGGCGGCTCGTGCGGCCGCGGAAAGGGCCAGGAATTCCCGTCGATTCATGCGGGATCCCTTACCGCGCGAGCGGGTCGGGGCGCAGCTGGAACTTGAGCACCTTGCTCGTGGTCCCCTTTCCTCCTTCCATGTGAAACGGTGCGCGCGTGCTCACGGTCGCCCACAGCTCCCTGCCCTTCCAGCCCGCGTTGGGATCGTCGATCCGGCCGTCCATCCACTTGGTATAGAACCCGAGCGGATACGGGACGCGCAGCACCACCCATTTCCCGTCTTGGAACACCAGCAGCCCTTCGGACCCGTTGCCGGTGTTGATCGGCACGTTCTGGCCGAGGCCGAGCACGCCGACCTGATCGACCCAGGTGTAGTAGCTGGCTTCCGCGCTGCCCGGGTCCGTCACCCCCTGAAGCTGCGGCAGCGGCTCCGGATAGAAGGTCCACCCCTCGGGACAATGCTGGCCCGTGGCGGACGGCCCGTTGAGCGGGCCTTTGCACTTGCGACGGTCGAAGCTGGCGAGGTGCCCGCTGGCGAGCGCGGTCCAGTAGACGCCGTTGCGGTCCACGTCGCCGCCGCGCGGCGAGAACCCTGCGACCGGCACGCCGGACCGGTCGAGCGGGAGCTCGTACAGCTCCGCGAGCGCCGTCTCGGGCGGGTTCGAGCCGGGCACGAGCCGGATGACGGCGCCCGGGAACCCCAACACCGTTCCCCAGACGGAGCCGTCCGGCGCCGGGGCGACGGCGTACAAGCCACCGCCGATCCGCTTGTCCTTGGCGGGGTCGACCGGCTGGTCGGG
>QHUM01000064.1 GCA_003222135.1 Gemmatimonadota bacterium
CGCTCGACCGGCTACCGCATGAACACCGGCCTGTACTACAAGGCGATCGGCATCTTCAAGGACCAGGCGGCGGTCGATGCAGCTCCGGTCTACCGTGTCGGGGGCACGCCCCGCCCGGGAGACATCATCTTCGCGGACGTGGACGCCAACGACACCATCGACGCCCGCGATCGCATCCGCGTCAATCAGAACGGCGATCCCACCTTCACCGGCGGCCTCACGCTCGCCGCCCAGGTGAAGAGCTTTGACTTCCGCGTGTTTTTCCATGCGGCCTTCGATGCGGTGCAGTACTTCAGGACGGAATCGGGCGACATCGGCAACTTCACCGCGGAGTACGCAGCGAATCGCTGGACCCCGGACAATCCCAACGCCCCGGGCCCGCGCACCTTCAACCGCACCGACGAATACTGGGTCGCGAACGCCAACACCTACTTCCTGCGCGACGCGTCGTTCATCCGTCTCAAGTCGGTGGAGATCGGATACCACGTGCCGGGTCGCATGGCGGCCCGCATGGGCGTGCACGACCTGCGGTTGTACGCCAGCGGATACAATCTCTTCTTGTGGGACAAGTTCAGGATATTGGACCCGGAGACGCGCGACTCGCAGGGCCAGTACTACCCGCAGCAGCGCGTCTTCAATGCCGGCGCGTCCGTCACGTTCTAATGGAGATCACGAGACCATGAGACGCCATATCCATCTCACTCTAGCGGCGCTACTCGGCCTCGGGCTGACAGGTTGCAACAATGTCCTGGACCTGACGCCGAAGGATCAGTTGTCGGACGCGGCGGTCTTCACCGACCCGAACCTGGCCCAAGCATTCGTGAACGACATGTATCGGGGTATGGGGCACGGTCTGTACGAGATCATGCTGGCGTCCATCAGCGACGAGACGCACTTCATCCACAACTACAACACAGAACCGATCGTCAAGTCGGTCATCACCTCGAGCGACCGGGGTGCCCTCGAGGACGGCCGATACGGTCACTTCAACTGGGCGAACAACTTCTCCCGCATCCGCCAGACGAACATTTTCCTCAGCAAGATCGATGGGACCACGTTCGACGCAGCATTGAAACAGCGGATGAAGGGAGAAGTGTACTTCCTGCGGGCGTACTTCTACCACAATCTGATGCGGATGTACGGCGGCGTGCCGCTCATCACGAAGGTGTATGGCCTGAACGACGACTACACCGTCGCACGGAACAGCTTCAAGGAGACGGTCGACTTCATCGTCGCCAATGCCGACTCGGCGGCCGCCCTGCTGCCGCAGTCGTACAGCGGCGCCGACGTCGGCCGGGTGACGAAAGGGGCTGCGCTCGCGCTCAAGGCCCGCGTGCTGCTGTACGCGGCGAGCGACCTCTACAACGCGAACCCGAGCGCCAACGCGTTTACCGGCTACACCACCCCCCAGGATCGCACCGCCCTCTGGCGGGCCGCGAAGAACGCGGCCCAGGCGGTGATGGACCTCGGGACGTATCGCCTGTTCCGCCCGACTCCGGCGAGCGCCCAGGAGGCGGCGCAGAACTACGCCGACCTGTTCCTGCAGCAGACCAGCACCGAAGCCATCATGAGCCGCTTCTTCCTGACCACTCGGGACGACGGCGCCTACCCCAATCGTGACAACGGCCCGAACGGCTATCACACCTGGGGCGGCAACACCCCGATCCAGAACCTGGTCGACGACTATCGGATGGCCGACGGCTCGAAGTTCGATTGGAACAACCCGGCGCATGCCGCGGCCCCGTACGCGAACCGCGATCCCCGCTTCTACGGGTCGATCCTGTACGACGGCGCGCCATGGAGGCAGCGTCCCGACGACGTCAAGAAGCTCGATGCGATTGGCGTCATCCAGACGTTTCGTCAACTGAGAATCATCGACACCACAATGGTGGCCGGCCAGCCAAAAATCGACACCACGATGGTGCCCGGCCTCGACACGCGAGACAGCCCGGTCGAGAATTGGAACGGCGCTTACTCCGGCTACTATATCCGGAAGTTCATCGATCCCGCCCTCAACGCGCAGTTCATCCGGCAACAGGTGCCCTGGATCTACTTCCGGTACGCAGAAATCCTGTTGAACTACGCCGAGGCCTCCATCGAGCTCAACGAGCTGGGGGACGCGGTCACCGTGCTGAACCAGATCCGGCAGCGCGGCGGGATGCCGCTCTTCTCCGCCGGGCTGGGCCAGGCCGCCCTGCGGGACGAGTACCGCAACGAGCGACGCGTCGAGATGGCATTCGAAGAGCAGCGCTTCTTCGACGTGCGCCGCTGGATGATCGCGCCTGCGGTGCTGAGCAAGGTCGCGGCCGGCATCAACGTGTTTCTCGATGGGGGCAACCGCACGGACCGGACTACCTGGAGGAACTACCGGTACGTGACCGACACGATCCAGGCGCGGGCGTGGAATAACAAGATGTACTTCATGCCGATTCGCCTGGATGAGCTGAACCGCAACAGCTTGCTCAAGCAGAACCCGGGATACTAGGGGCGGGGGCCAGGGAGTTGACCATGACGATCGCGGGACGTATCGGGCTTGCGCTGCTCGCCGGGTGTGGGCGGGCGGCGTCGTCGCCGCCGCGCGCCGCCACACCCGGCACCGGAGCGGTCACCACCGTCGTCCCGAGCGAAACCGATGCGCGCGTGAGTCGCGTGGAAGAGCTGCTCCGCGGTGTGCCGGGACTCGAGGTGACTCCCCTGTCGAATGGATCCTACCAGATCCGCATCCGGGGCCAGCGCAGTATCCGGGGCAACCCAGGCGACGACGACCCGCTGATCGTGATCGACGGCGTGCCGAGCTCGGCCGGCGCCGCGGCGCTCGCCGATATCGCGCCCTCCGACGTTGCCCGGATCGAGGTGTTGAAGGACGCAGGGACCACGAGTCAATACGGCTCGCGCGGTGCCAACGGAGTGATCGTCATTACCACGAAACGTGCTCGACAGGAGGGACCACCATGACATCTCGAGTGATGGCCGGGCTCGCGATGACTGCGCTCGTCCTCGCCGTGCCGCTGGCGGCCCAGCGGGCCGGCACCATCGAGGTCGGCGGCTTCGCCCGCTATGTCGACTTCGACAATACGCTCCCGATGGGCGATGACATGGATATCGGAGGGCGTGTGGGCGTGTACTTGGAGCCCGCGCTCACGCTCGAGGTGGACCTCGCTCGCTCATCGCAGAGCTCGGTCACCTACACGCCGCTGCACGTACGGGCCGTGTACAACGGCACCGTCAGCTCTCGGCTCGAGGCGCTGGTGGGCGGCGGGTACGTCCGCAACTGGTACGGCGCACCGTACAACGCAGCCGACCAGGGTCTGACGATGCTCCTGGGGGTGCGCTATCACGTGCGCGACCAGCTGTGGCTGCGTCTCGGCGCCGACCTGGACGCCATGTTCCACACCGCGGACAACAGCCTCTTCAACTTCTACAACGGAAACTGGGGCATTCATTTCGGGCCGAGCGTGCGGCTCAATCGCTGAGTGAGTTCCCCCTCTCCCGAAGGGAGAGGGGGACAGGGGGTGAGGACCAAAGCGCTGCGGCTGACCCCGGGCCGCCCTAAAGGACTTCCTCGGGCCCTTCGGGCCCTCGGTCGCCGGCCCGGGGGTTGACCGCCGCATGATCACGCGCTCCGCCAGCTGCGCGCCAGCGCGGTTTGCCCGGGCATCGCCACCGGGGCGACCGGCATCGGTCCGAACTGGACGTCGGCCGGGACCAGGTCCTGCTGGGCGTTGAGCAGCTCGTCCCACGTGATCTCTTTCCCGGTGTAGGCGGCCTCCCGTCCCATGATCGCGCTCAGTGTGGTTTCGGCAACCTGCCGGCCCTCGTTCAGCGGCTTGCCCGTGCGGATGCTCGCGATCAGGTCGGCGTGCTCCTGCACGTACGGGTTCGTCCTGGGGGTCTGGGCGTCCCAGCTCCACGGGGCGGCGCCCTCGATGACCGAGTGGGCGTCCGACGTGCCGCGCGTGCCGACGATCCGCTCGGCGACGTGCGACGCCGTTCCGTCGATCTGGCGGCACATCGACAGCACGTGGGCGCCGTTCGGGTACTCGAAGTCGATCGCGAAGTGATCGTAGATGTGGCCGTACGCGGGATCGGTGCGCCATTGACGCCCGCCCACGCCGACGGCCTTCACCGGATGCGCGCCGAGCGCCCAGTTCGCCACGTCGATATTGTGGATGTGTTGCTCTACGATGTGATCCCCCGACAGCCACGTGAAGTACAGCCAGTTCCTGATCTGCCATTCGACGTCGGACCACTGGGGCTGGCGCGGCTTCATCCACAGACCGCCCTGGTTCCAGTAGACCTGGGCCGAGACGATGTCGCCGATGGCGCCGTCGTGGATGCGCTGCATCGCCGCCCGGTAGCCCGCGTCGTGCCGCCGCTGCGTGCCGGCCACGATGGCGAGGCCCTTCTGGGCCGCGCGATCGGCCGACGCGATCACGGAGCGCACACCCACCGGATCCACCGCCACCGGCTTCTCCATGAAGACGTGCTTGCCCGCCTCGATCGCCGCGGCGAGGTGCCGCGCGCGGAAGGCGGGCGGTGTCGCGAGCAGCACTACGTCCAGCTGGCTCCCGATCACTTTTTGGTAGGCGTCGAAGCCCGAGAAGGCATGGGCGTCGTCCACCTTGATCTTCGTCTTGAGCCCCCCGCTCGAGTCTTCGGTCGCCATGCGGGCGAGGTTTGTGCGGCACTCCGCGACCCGGTCCGGGAACAGGTCGCCGATGGCCACGAGCTCCACGCGCTCAGACGACGTGAGGCAGTCCTTCGCAGCGCCGGTACCGCGCCCGCCGCAACCGACCAGACCGATCCGCAGCGTGTCGGCGCGCCCGACCGGCGCCCTGGCGCCGGGGAGCGCGAGGGCGGCGGCCGCGGCCGCGCTGGCATGGACGAACTCGCGCCGTGTGACGTCTCGTGCCTGCTGGGATTTCCGTCTCATGGCTCCTAGCTCCTCTCGGTCAGGGTTCGCGGACGATGCGGAAGCCGACGAACGGTGCATCCGCCAGCCACCAGCGGCTCTTCGGGAATTGGGGGTCCGTCTCGTTCCAGTCGGGCGTCTGCCGGGCTCGGACGGTCGGCCCCACGCGGGCCGGCGGATCGTTCCACGACCCGCCGCGCACGACGGGCGGCCCGCCCGAGTCCGTGCCCGTGACCCACTCGGCCACGTTGCCCAGCATGTCGTGGAGGCCCAGCGCGTCGGCGGCCTTCGCGGCGGCGGGATGGGCCTTGGCGCGGGCGTTGCCGGCGTGCCAGGCGAGCGCATCGCGACGCTCAGACGTGAGGACGGAGTCCGCCCCGAGCCCCAACCGCACCGCGCGGGTCCACTCGGCATCGGTCGGCAAGCGGTATTTCTTGCCGGTCTTGGCTGAAAGCCAGGCGCAGTAGGTCTGGGCGGCGAAGTATGTCATGGCCAGTGCCGGGTAGCCATGGTGGCCGAAGCCGCGGTCGGGGGCGCCATACGGGCGGCTCGGTCGAGCCGTTGCATCCACGCCGGAGCTGCGCTCGCGCGGTGTCAGATCGAGCCGGAACGCCCAGACGTCGTACTCGTCCCAGGTGACTTCGGTCTTCCCGATCCAGAGGGGCGGGTCTCCGGGCACCGGCATCATCTCGAAGCGCACGAGCGTCCCGGGGATCGAGTCGCGATATAGCGCGTTCTGAGCCAACAACAGGAGCGATATCTTGGCTGCCATGAGCATGCGGCAACGGCTCCTCGTCACGGTCACGGCGCTGTCGTGCTCGGCGGGCGGCACGCGCACCCAGGAAGTGCGCCGCGAATTCGTCGAGCTGCACATGGGCGTCGCGGTGCGGATCGAGCTGTACGCTCCGGACGACGCAGCGGCGCGCGTGGCAGCACGGGCCGCGTACGCCCGAATCGCCGAGCTCGAGGATATCATGAGCGACTACCGCCCCGAAAGCGAGGTCCGGCGCCTGGCGGAGCGGCCCGGCCGCGCGGTCCCCGTGAGCGAGCCGCTGTTCGCCGTGCTGGCCCGGGCGCTCGAGCTCGCCCGGCAGTCGGACGGCGCTTTCGATCCTACGGTCGGACCGTTCGTGGCGTTGTGGCGCCGCGCGCGACGCACCGGCCGGCTGCCCCGCCCGGCGGAGCTCGACTCCGCCGCCCGGCGCGTGGGGTGGCGCAAAGTCCATGCCGATTCTGCGACTCGCTCGATCCGGCTCGACGGCGCCGGTATGCGGCTCGACCTGGGGGGCATCGCCAAGGGGTACATCCTCGATGAGGCGTTGCTGATGCTCGGCCGCCACGCCGTGACACGAGCGCTGATCCAGGCCGGGGGCGATATCGTGGCGGGAGATGCGCCGCCCGGCCTCCGCGGTTGGCGGGTGGAGGTGCCGGGGGCCGGCCCGGTAGTGCGCGCCCGCGCCGCCGCATTGGCGCGCGCCGCGTTATCACTGTCCGGCGACACCGAGCAGTTCGTGATCGTGGATGGGGTGCGCTACTCCCACGTGGTGGATCCGCACACCGGCGTCGGCCTCACCAGCCGGCGCCAGGCGGCGGTCGTGGCGACGGACGGGCTCACGGCCGACGGTCTTTCGACCGCCCTGACCGTGTTGGATGCCGCAGGGCAGGCCGCGCTGTTACGCGCGTACCCGGGTGTGGTGGCTGAGGTGTGGCGCGCGCGCTAGGGCCCGCGGCGCTGGATCGGTCCGGTGACTTCCACCTTCACCGCGTAGCCCTCGAGCTGCGCCGGGATCCTCGCCCGAGCCGCGGCGCTCGAGTCGGCGAGGAACACGCGAATACACGCGACGCCGTCACATAGGCCGACCGCCGTGCCGACCACGCCCGGCAGCGCCATGAGCGAGTCGCTGTGTGCGGCGAGGACCTGTTGGATCGTCTTGGAAGCCACGCGGTTCGTCGCGTCACGGGCGCCCCTGCCCGCGCAGCCGGTGAGCAGGCCGGCGAGCAGGAGCCTCGCGACCGTGTGCCTGACTATGGCCTGTACACCCGGACGGTGGTGCCGTTGCTGCTGCCGTCCACGTCATGATTCAGGGTCCGATCGTAGGTCCGCCCCGGCAGCGTCACGCTCACGACCGTGAAGTTCACGAATGTGACGCCCCGCTTGAGCGACGGGAACAGCACGACGCACGTCCCGTTGCCGCCCAGGTCTCCCGTCGTGCAGGTGTTGGAGGTGAGACCGAGCTGGCTCCAGTGTCCTACGACGGTCGCGCCGTTCAGCGGATTGTGATTCGCGTCATGCGCGGTGATCTCGACCGTCACCGACCAGTTCGACCCGTTGCTCGACGCGGAACCGTCCAGGTCGCCGATGTGGATCACGTTCGACGCGTCGTTCACGGTCACCGCGGTGGTGGCCTGGTTGTTGTTCGCGTTGTCGTCGGGAAGGGTGTGGCTCGCCGTCAGCGTGTGGCTGCCGATCGTGCTCGACGCGGTATTCCAGCCGAACGTGCGCGTGGTGCTCGCTCCCGCCACGAGGCCGGCGACGCTCTGGCTCCCGATGGGGACTTGGTCGGTCCCATCCTGCAGGCTCACGTTGAAGGGGGTGCTCACGCCCTGGTTGCCCACGTTCTTGATGGTGACGACCACGTTTACCGTGCTGCCCTTGGTGACGGAGCCCGGCGCCGTGACGCTCGTGATCGCGAGGTCCGTAACGGGCGCGGGCGGTGGCGAGGTGCCGCCGTCCACGTGGACGGCGAACCGGTTCAGCACCAGGTCGATGCGGTTCGCGATCGTCTGGGTGGAGCTGCCCGCGAACAACAGCGCCACCGGATTCTTGTTGCCGTCGTCGGTGACGATCAACGAGCCCGAGTCGCCACCGCCCGAGAAGGTTCCCGGCTCGATGACGAGCTGATCGACGAACCGGGCGGCCTTGATGCAGAAGCCGAAGAACACTTCGTAGCAGACCGTCACCGTGGCGTTGATTCCGGTGATCTGTCCACGCGTCAGCTTCGTGGTGCGTCCGTACTTCTGCACGTTGAGCCCCAGGAGCGCCGTCTCATCGTCCAACACGCCGTCGCCGTTCGCGTCCCCGAAGATCGCCGCATTGGGCACGCCGTACCCGTCGTCCGCCGGGGTGGCGTTGTCGAGGTTGGTGGTGCTGGACAGTGCGATGGCGGCATCGATCGTGTTGGCGCCGCCCGAGAAGTCGATGGTATTGAATGCCGCGAGGGTCCCGATCTGGTCGGCGGGCGCCGTGCCGCCGTCGTACGGCCCGGGCTGCAGCTCGGCGTCCCCGATGGTGGCGTCGTTCGAATTCGCCAGCACGTGATTGTTGCTCAGGACGTACACGTTGCCCGAGCCGTCCACCACGCGCGCCCCGATCGAGCCGGCGGTGATCGCCGGATGGCCGACCGAGAAGCCCATCGGCGCCGGGCGCTGCCGCTTCGTCGGATCGCTGAACGCCACGAGCATGCCGGTCACTTGTGCGGTCACCGGAATGCCGTCCAGCACACTCGGCAGCCCGGTCACGCCGTGCCGCGCCAGCAGGACCTTGAGACCCAGCTTGCCGTTCGGCCGCA
Source organism: Gemmatimonadota bacterium (assembly GCA_003222135.1). Taxonomy (GTDB): domain Bacteria; phylum Gemmatimonadota; class Gemmatimonadetes; order Gemmatimonadales; family GWC2-71-9; genus 20CM-4-69-16. Next base: position 8,482 of record QHUM01000064.1, read on the forward strand.
ATCCGACGGCGGTGCCGACGACACCGGGGATGCGCAGCAACTCCTCGCTGCGCCGTTTGTGTACGGCCATCACTGCCTGTAGGTCCTGCCACCGATCCAGGTCGAGCTGCCGTTGAGCCAATGGCCCGGTGAGGGCTTCGGGTGAGCGGTCGGAGCAGCCGCTCCACAAGCTGGCGCCCAGTCCGACGATCGTGAGGACGGTGGCGCGGCGGGAAACGCGGAGGCGTGTCATAAGTCGCTCCCTGTGAGGGGAGAGGGGCGCGACTCTCCGGGGGACTGCCAAGATGGACCACGCCCCTCGGGGCGTCAAGCTGCCGCGACTCGCGTGACGTGTAGCACAATGTCGTTTCTACAGATCCGTTGCGTACAAGCGACACCTGAAGCAGGGGTGCTCCGTGCGTTGCACCGTGGCGCCGTAGCCCGGCGAAACGGTGCGACCTTTGCGAGGCCATCCAGTCGGAGGCGCTATGAAACGACTGCCGCTGTTTCCGATGGGTGGTTTGCTCGCCGCCATGGCGGGGATCGTAGGGGGCTGTCACTTGGACAAGCTCCTGCAGGCTCCTGGTGGCGGGGGACCCTCTGGGCCGCACCTCGTGTTCACCGGTCAGCCGGGTGACGTAGCCGCGGGCCAACCGATCGCGCCCGCCGTTCGCGTGACCGTGCAGGATTCGACCGGTCAGCCGCAGAGCGACTTCACCGGGCCCGTGACGGTCGGGCTCGATGCGAATCCCGGGCGTGCCGCGCTGTCGGGCGCGCTCCAGGTAAACGCCGTGAGCGGTGTCGCGACGTTTGCCGACCTGAGCGTCGACAAGGTCGGCCGCGGCTACACCCTGCGGGCCACGACCGCGGGTGCGAGCGGCGCCACGAGCGCCCCGTTCGACATCACGGCCTCGCCACCCCCGCCCCAGGCAACCCAGCTCGTCTTCACCGTTCAGCCCACCAAGACGTCACCCGGAGCGACGATCACCCCGGCGGTAGAGGTAACGGCCGTCGACGATCAGGGACGGGTCGCGACGAGTTTCACCGGGTTCATCACGGTCACGAAGGGCCATGATGCCAGCCTGTTCGGGAACGCCGTGCTGTCCGGCACGAAGTCGGTGCGGGCGGTGAACGGTGTCGCGCGGTTCGGCGATTTGAGCATCGACCAGGCGGGAAACGGATACACCCTGCAGGCGGCGGCGTCGTCGCTGCGAAGCGCCGAGAGCTCCGCGTTCAATATCTCGGTGCTGTGACGCCTGCCGGGTCGTGGAAGCGTTGCTGGCAGCGGTCGATCCCCCGCACGACTTTGATCGCGAGCAGCGCCGCGATGATTCCGACGACGTTGACGAGCACCTCGAGATCGATGACGTTGGTCAGGTCGCCCGGCGATTGGCCGTCCCGCGCAATGAACGTGAACACTCGCTCCAGCGCCGCCCACGTCACGTAAATCCCCCACCACGCGGCGAGGAAGGCTGGCGCGGGCAGTTTGTCGTATCCGTCGCGGTCGTTCAGCGATTCGCTGCGCAGCCAAAGATCCTTCATGGTCTGGTACGCGCGCACCAGGTTGACGAACGGAATGAGCCAATAGCCCACAGCCCAGCCTTGAGGGAATCGCGAGCGTTTCGACCCGACGAGCCCAAGGTTGCCGTACGCGCGGTGCAACCAGGTCAACCATACGATCGCGGTGCCGAGGAACGCGGCCAATTTCAGCAGGCCGATGACCTTGTGTCGTGCATTGTGCGTCGCGGCGTCGCCGGGGAGCAGCTGCACGCCCGCGGCGAGCCGGGCGAGCAGGGCGCGCTGCGAGAACCCGCACGCGATCGCGGCGGCGTCGAGCGCGAGGCAGGTGAGCAGCAAGTAGGTCGTCCAGCGGGCGCGGGACCGCTCGGCGCGGCGCGCGGCGCTCAAGTCGTCGGGCATGGGGCGCGTGAGTCTGGCTCACGCCGTGCGTGCAATCCCTATGCCCTCGAGCAGGCGGGCCGGCGATACGGCGCCACTCGTTGCACCGCTCCCACATCCCCGAGTACCTTTCCGCCGGTGCCATCCAACACGTTGCACGCACGCGTCGAGCGTGCGCTCGCCCAGCTCCAGAACCCCCGCCTCAACCAGGACGTCGTCTCGGCGGGGATGGTGCAGGACCTCGCCGTGGACGATCGGGGAGAGGTAACGTTCACGTTCATCCTCACACAGGCAGATGCGCCGACGCTGGCCCGCGAAGCCCGCAAGGCGGCGCAAGGCGTGGCGGGTGTCGCGGCCGTGCGCGTGAACGTCACGGACGCCGGCGCCGCTCCGCGAGGCGCCGCGCCCGGCCAGCCCGGTACCCGCCCGGCGCCGGGGGCCGTGCCGCCGCCGCCGACGCCGGTGGAGCTCCCGCTGCTCGGCAAAGTCGTGGCGGTCTCGTCCGGCAAGGGCGGGGTTGGGAAGTCCACGGTCTCGGTGAATGTGGCGGTAGCGCTCGCGCGGCAGGGCCAGCGGGTCGGGCTCATGGACGCCGACATTTACGGCCCGAACATTCCGCGCATGCTGGGCGTGGACCAGAAGCCCGAGGTGCGGGGCGGCAAGATCCAACCGCTCGAGAGTCACGGCGTGAAGATCATGTCGCTCGGACTGATCGTGGAGCGTGACACGCCGGCGATCTGGCGCGGGCCGATTATCATGAAGGTGATCCAGCAGTTCGTGCGGGACGTGGAGTGGGGACAGCTCGATTACTTCCTCGTCGACCTGCCGCCGGGGACGGGAGACGCGCAGCTGTCGCTCGCGCAGACGCTGCACATCCGCGGCGCGATCATCGTGACGACGCCGCAAGAGGTGGCCGTGGGCGACAGCCTGCGCGGCGCGAAGATGTTCGAGCGCGTGGGGGTGCCGGTGATCGGTGTGGTCGAAAACATGAGCGCCTTCGTGTGCCCGCACTGCGGCGAGCGCACAGAGATCTTCTTGACGGGCGGGGGCAAGCGGCTGGCGGCGGAGCTGGGCGTGCCGTTGCTCGGCCAGGTGCCGCTGCAGGCCCGACTGGCCGATCTCGCCGACACAGGTCGCCCGATCGTCGCCGCCGAGCCCGACTCACCCGCTGCGCTGGCGCTCGCGGAGGTCGCCCGGCACGTGGCGGAGCAGCTCGCCGCCGTCGCGCCCTGACGTGTCGCTCGTCGCTGCGGCGCTGCTGCTGCTGCTGCAGAGCGGCGCCGGTCTCTCCGGTCGTGACCGGTCCGAGCTCCGCGTCGGGCTCGACACCCTGTACGGGGGTGCCTTTCCCGCGGCCGCCGCATACTTCGCCGCCCTCGCCGCACGCGACAGCGCCGATCCGGCGCCCGTGATCTTCGAGGCGGGCGCCTACATCTGGTGGGCCGCCGCGCTGCAGAGCGACGCATATGAGGCGCATCGTATCGACTCGCTCCTGGCCGTCGCGATCGTCCGCGCGGCGTCGCAGCCTCCCAGTCCCACGCGCGAGTTCTGGCTCGCCACCGCGCTCGGGTATCGGGCGCGGCAGCGCGACGTCGAGGGTCACTCCTGGGGCGCGGCGAAGGACGGCAAGGCGATGCGCAACGCCTACCGCCGCGTGCTGCAGGTGGATTCGGGGTGCGTCGACTGCTACCTCGGGCTCGGCGTCTACGAGTACGGCCTGGCGCGCGCCGGCGGGCTGGCGCGTTTCGTCGCCAAGCTCGTGGGCCTCGGATCGGGGAGCGCCGCGCTCGGCATCAGCTACTTGCGCCGCGCCTCGAGGGACGGGGACCTCGCCCGCGTGGAGGCGACCTGGGTGCTCGCGGCGGCGCTGGTGCGCGAGGCGGCCCGGGACCCGGGCGGCCGTGCCGTGCTGCAGCACGAGGCCTCGGGCTACGTGCGGCGCCTGGCCGAGCGCTATCCCGCCAATCCCGTGTTCCAGCGGTTCCTCCAGGAGACCCCCGGCCCCACGCCCTGAGCGCGGCCGGAGCCCGTGGCGACCGTGCCACGCTGGCGTTACGGCGAAACCCTTATAAGGTAGGGGGCCCTGGATGACCCAATCGCGCTGGCTCAGACGTGTCGGGCTGCTCGTCGCGCTCGCCGCCGTGTACTTCATCGCCGGCAAGCTCGGGCTCGGGCTCGCCTTCGTGAACGCCAGCGCGACCCCGGTCTGGCCATGCACCGGTATCGCGCTCGCCGCCTTCGTCCTGCTCGGCTACGATGTCTGGCCGGCGATCCTCGCGAGCTCCTTCCTCGTCAACATCACCACGGCCGGCACGGTGGCGACCGCCGTGGGCATCGCGGTCGGAAACACCCTGGAAGGCGTGGCGGGCGCGTACCTGGTCAACCGCTTCGCCCGGGGGCGCCGCGCGTTCGATCGTCCGCAGGATGTGTTCGCCTTCACGGTGCTCGCCGCCATCGTCAGCACGACCGTCGGCGCCACCGTCGGCGTGACCACGCTCGCCTTTACGGGATTGGCGCGCTGGGCCGAGTATGGTGCCATCTGGTGGACTTGGTGGCTCGGCGACACCGTGGGCAACCTGGTCGTGGCGCCCGCGTTGTTGTTGTGGGCCGCGGCCCCGCGCCTGCGGTGGAATCGCGCCCAGTGGATCGAGGCCGGGGCGCTGCTGCTGTGGGTGGTCGTGGTGGGCTTCACGGTATTCGGCGGGCTGTTCCCATCGCGCGTCAAGAATTATCCGCTGGAGTTCTTGTGTTTTCCCTTTCTCATTTGGGCCGCGTTCCGCTTCGCGCAACGCGAGGCGGCGACGGCGGTGGTGGTGCTCTCGGGGATCGCCATCTGGGGGACGCTGCACGGGTTCGGTCCCTTCGTGCGGGCGACGCGCAACGAGTCGCTCCTGCTGCTGCAGGCGTTCATGGGCGTCACGTCGGTGATGACGCTCGCGCTCGCCGCCCTCGTCGCCGAGCGCTCGCAGGTGGAGGAGCGGCTGCGGCAGCTGGCCGTGAGCGACCCGTTGACGGGCCTCGCCAACTATCGCCAGCTCACGTACGCCCTCGACGCGGAGATCAAGCGGTATCAGCGGACCGAGCGCCCGTTCGCCGTGGTGCTGCTGGACATGGACGGCTTGAAGAAGATCAACGACAGCCACGGTCACCTGGTGGGAAGCCTGGCGCTGTGCCGCGTGGCGGAGACGCTGTTCGGGTCGTGCCGGGCGATGGACACGGCCGCGCGGTTCGGCGGCGACGAGTTCGCGGTGGTGCTGCCCGAGACGGACGACGCGGCGGCCTGGCACGTGGCCCGGCGCGTCGCCGAGCGCGTGGCGCGCGACGGCGAGAAGCCCCCCCTCTCCGTGAGTGTGGGTGTCGCCGTGTACCCGCGCGATGGCGACTCCTTGGAAACCCTGTTGAGCGCGGCGGATCGCTCGCTCTACGACAGCAAGGCGCGGCGTCGCGCGAAGGCGGGAGTGCATTGACTCGTTGACCCCCCGCCGTCCGCCCCCGTAGCTTCCGCCACCATGACTACGGTCGGCCGCACCCCAGGCTCGCTCACCGTCGGGCCCCTGCGACCGGTGATCGTGCGCCTCGCCCTCCCCGCCGTGGCCATGATGGCGTGCCATTTCTCGTTCAACCTCATCGATTCGATCTGGGTGGGCCGGCTGATCGGCGCGGCGGCGCTCGCGGCCGTTTCGACGGCAGGCTTCTACGTCTGGGTGCTGCTCTCGCTCGGCGAGATGGTCGAGGTCGGGCTGATCGCGGTGGCGGCACGACGCCACGGCGAGGGGCGCCCCGACACGGCGGCCCGCGCCGCCGGCGCGGCCGTGCTGTATGCGCTCGCCGCCGGCACGGTCGTGAGCCTGCTCGGCGTCGCGCTCACCGACGACTTGTTCCGCCTCATGGCCGTACCCCCCGAGGTGGCGCGGCTCGGGCACGCCTATCTGCACACCTGGCTGCTGGGTGGCCCGCTCGTCTTCGGCTTTTTCGCGGTCGAAGCGACGTTCCGCGCCTCCGGTGACACCCGCACGCCGTTCCGGATCCTCACCGCGTCGGTGCTCCTCTCGATCGGGCTCGATCCCTTGCTCATCTCGGGGTGGGGGCCGTTCCCGCAGCTCGGCGTGGAGGGCGCAGCAACGGCGTCGGTGATGGTGCGGGGAGGGGGCTTCCTGATCGGGGCCGTGATCGCCCTCAAGCGGGGGCTGATCCGGCTCGACGCTCCCGACTGGCGCGCCGTCCCGACGATCTTCCGGGTGGGCGCGCCGCTCTCGCTCTCGGGCGTGCTGCTGAGTCTCATCTACATGTGGTTGACGCGGTTCACCTCGCGGTTCGGCACGCCCGCGCTCGCCGCGCTCGGCGTGGGGCACAAGGTCGAAGGGATCGGCTTCATGGCGATCTCGGGATTCGCCCTCTCGGCGAGCGCGCTGGTAGGGCAGAACCTGGGCGCCCGTCAGGAGGCGCGGGCCCGCGAGGGGGTGCGCATGACCGTCGGCTATTGCCTCCTCGTCACGACGGCGACGGCCGTGGCGTTCCTCGCGATCCCCCGGGCGCTGGTGGGGTTGTTCACGGCGGATCCCGCGGTCATCGCCGACGGCAGTCTCTACCTGCGGGTGATCGCGCTAGCGCAGGTCGGGCAGACGTTCGAGATCATTCTCGAGGGCGCACTCGCTGGTGCGGGGTACACCTTCTGGCCGCAGATCGTGAGCACCGGGCTCACGCTGCTGCGCCTGCCGCTGGCGGCGTGGTGGTCGGCGACGATCGGGCTGGTCGGTATCTGGTTGGCCCTCTCGGTGACCGCGATTGCGCGCGGCGTCGCCATGGCTTGGTTCTGGACCTCGGGAGCGTGGCGGCGGGCAACGGTATAACGCGATGCCCCCGATCATCACCCTCCTGACCGATTTCGGCACCGCCGACAGCTACGTCGGCGAGGTCAAGGGCACGCTGCTCTCGCACGTGCATGGCGCGGCGCTGTTCGACATCACGCACCACGTGCCGCCCGGCGATCTCCGGGCGGGCCAGTACATCCTGGGCCGCGTGTGGCAGCGCTTCCCGCAGGGCACGGTGCACCTCGCCGTGGTCGATCCCGGCGTCGGGACCGCGCGGCGGGCCCTCGCCGCCGGCGCCGCCGGCCATTTCTTCGTCGCCCCCGACAACGGTCTCTTGTCGTGTCTCCCGGCCGACACGCACTTCGTGTCGTTGCCGATTCCGCCGGGCGCCGCACCGACGTTCCACGCACGCGATGTGTTCGCTCCGGCGGCGGCTCAGCTCGCGATCGGCGCGTCCCTCACGCAGCTGGGTCACTCGATCACCGACGCGTACCGCTCCCCGCTCCCCGCTCCCCGTCACGACGGCACCGCGGTCGCAGGTGAAGTACTGTACGTCGACCGGTTCGGCACACTCGTCTCCAACATTCCGGGTGAGCAGGTCGAGCCGGGGGTGCGGATCAAAGTGGCGGGGACGGAGATCGGCACCCTGGCGCGCACCTTCGGCGACGTGGCGCGCGGGCAGCTTGTCGCGCTGGTGGGGAGTGGAGGGACGGTGGAGATCGCCGTGCGCGACGGCAGCGCGGCGAGGCTGCTAGGTGTCGGCGTCGGGGCCGAGGTGCGAGCCTGAGGGCGTTGGAATCTTCACCTTCGCCATCACCCGCTCGGCGAAGCCGAACTCGGGCGCGAAGCGCGGCAGCTGCGCCAGCTCGCGGAACAGCTTGCGCTCACGGTCGGCCACGGCACGGCAATCCCCGCACTGCGCGAGGTGCAGTTCGCGCGCGGCGGGGAGGAGACCCTGAGCCCACTGCTCGGTCTCATCAGGGGTGAGGTGCTGCCCTACGAAGTCGCTCATTGGTCCGTCCTACGCGGTCGCAAGAGCGGAGGTTTCACTCCCGCCGGTCCCCGAGGTAGCCTCGCAATTCGTTGCGGGCCCGATGGATATACGTTTTCACGGTGCCCAAGGGTAGGTCCAGCGTTTCGGCGATTTCCTCGTAGCTGAACCCCTCAACATGGCGCAGCAGGATGCATGCCCGATACTCGGGGCGCAGCCGCGCGATGGCCCGCTCGATCGCGCCGCCCAGCTCGCGGGCTTCCAGCTCCTGGAGCGGCGACTCCGCGCGGTCGCCAAGCTGCAAGGCGGTGGCCTGCATCTCCTGCGGCGTCGTGGCGTGGGGTGAGCCGTCGAGCGACAGGGTATCGAGGTCGCGCTTGCGCAGGTGATCGATCGCGGCGTTGTTCGCGATCTTGAAGATCCACGACGAGAACTTGAACTGCGGGTTGTACGACCCGATCCCGTTCAGGACCTTGATGAACGTTTCCTGCGCCAGGTCCTCGGCGAGTGCCCGGTCGCGCACCATGCGGTAGAGCAGCGAATACAGCGGCCGCTCGTAGCGGCGCACCAGCTCGCGGAACGCCGTCTCGTAGCCCTGTTTCGCCCGCGCCACGACCTGCTGGTCGCTGGCGCCCGTCAGGTTGCCCGGCCTATCTTTTGCGCCTATGACGCCCCCCCCGTCTCCGGCGTTTGAGGTAGCCATGCGTGCGGGCGGTGATGCGAAGCGGGCTTACGTGCACCGCATGTTCACCGCCATTGCACCGCGCTACGACTTCCTCAATCATCTCCTCAGCCTCAACGTGGATCGCCGCTGGCGCCGGGCGGCGGTGCGACGGCTCGGCTGGGAGCGCCGACCGGACGGCGTCTATCTCGATCTTTGCGCGGGCACGCTCGAGCTCGCGGAGACGCTCGCACGCCAGCCGCGCTTCACGGGCCGCGTGATCGGCGCGGACTTCGTCGTGCCCATGCTCGAGCGGGGGAAGGGCAAGTCGCCGCGCACCCGCCCCGTGGCCGCCGACGCGCTCGTGCTCCCGTTCGCGGATCGCCGGTTCGACGGCGCGATGGTCGCGTTCGGGGTGCGGAACCTGGCGGACCTGGACGCGGGGCTCAGGGAGACGCACCGGGTGCTCCGCCCGGGGGCCGGCTTCGTGGTGCTCGAGTTCACGACGCCGCGCTTCGCCCCGCTGCGCGCCGCGTACCTCTTCTACTTTCGGCGCGTGCTCCCCGCCATCGGCCGCGCGGTGTCGAAACATAGGGACGCCTATACCTACCTGCCAGAGTCGGTGCTCGACTTTCCGGATCCCGACACCCTCGCCCGGCGGCTCGGGGATGCCGGATTCCGCGCGGTGGGCTACGAGCTGCTGAGCGGCGGCATCTGCGCCATCCATCATGCCACTCGATAACCTGCGCGGGTTCATCGACGCGATCGACGCCGCCGGCGAGCTGGCGCGGGTGGAGCGACCAGTCTCCGTGGACAAGGAGATGACCGAGATCGCCGATCGCTGCATGAAGTCGCCGGGCGGCGGACCGGCGCTCCTGTTCCGGCACCCCACACTCGTCCAAGGCGGCCCGTCGCGCTATCCCGTCGCCGTGAACCTGTTCGGGTCGGCGCGGCGCATGGCCCTGGCGCTGGGGGTGGAGTGTCTCGACGACATCGGCGAGCGGATCGCGACGCTCTTGAACCTGAAGATCCCCGACACACTGCTCGGGAAGCTCGCGATGCTGCCGCAGCTCGCGGAGATGGCGAAGTTCCCACCCCGGGCCGCCGGCGGCCGGCCGCCCTGCCAGGAGGTGGTGCGCCGCGACCGGGACGTCGACCTGACCGAGCTTCCCGTCCCGGTGTGTTGGCCCGAAGACGGCGGGCCGTACATCACGCTGCCGGGGGTGATCACCCGAGACCCGGGGACCGGTGTGCGGAACGTCGGCATGTACCGGATCCAGGTTCTCGGGAAGAACGAACTGGCGATGCACTGGCAGCGCCACAAGGTGGGCGCGGCGCACTGGCGCGCCATGGCGGTGCGAGGCGAGCAGATGCCGGTCGCGATCGCGCTGGGCGGCGATCCCGCCTCGATCTATGCCGCCTCGGCGCCGCTCCCGCCCACGATCGACGAGTTCCTGTTCGCGGGCTTCTTGAGGAAGGAGCCGGTGCGCCTCGCCAAGGCCGTGACGTCGGACCTGGAGGTGCCCGCCGAAGCGGAGCTCGTGATCGAAGGCTACATCGATCCGCGCGAGGAGCTGGTGCTCGAAGGCCCGTTCGGGGACCACACCGGGTTCTATTCGCTCGCGGATTACTACCCCAAGGTGCACGTCACCGCGGTGACGATGCGCGCCGAGCCGATCTGGCCGCACACGATCGTGGGCCGGCCGCCGATGGAGGACTACTGGTTGGGGCACGCGACCGAGCGCATCTTCTTGCCGCTGCTGAAGCTCACCATCCCCGAAATCGTCGACATCCACATGCCCGCAGCGGGGATCTTCCACAACCTCGTGTTTGTGAGCATCGAAAAGCAGTATCCCGGCCAGGCGTACAAGGTGATGAACGGCCTGTGGGGGCAGGGACTGATGTCGCTCGCCAAGGTGATCATCGTCTTCGACAAGGACGTGAACGTGCAGGACCCGCGGGAAGCGTGGTGGGTGGCGCTGAACCACATCGATCCCGAGCGCGACGTGCGCTTCACGATGGGGCCGATCGATGTGCTCGACCACTCGAGCCGCGGCTTCACGTTCGGCTCGAAGATGGGAATCGACGCCACGCGGAAATGGAAGGAAGAGGGGTTCACGCGGGAGTGGCCGAACAAGATCGTGATGGACCAGGCCACCAAAGAGAAGGTCGATGCGATGTGGAAGGAGCTGGGGATTGAGCTCTGACGCGCGGCGCGAGGGACAAACGTTCGCCGGAGAGAGCCTCGTCGTCCGGTACGTCAATTTCGTGAAGCTCCCTCACACGCTCTTCGCCCTGCCGTTCGCGCTGCTCGGTCTGCTGGTCGCGTCGCGGCAGCATCCCGTCACGTGGTGGACGCTGGCGCTCGTCGTGCTCGCGTTCACCTGTGCGCGCTTCGTGGCGCTCGGGTTCAACCGGATCGCCGACCGGGACCTGGATGCGAAGAACCCGCGCACCCGGGCCCGGGAGCTGCCGGCGGGGCGGCTCACGCTGGCGCAGGCGTGGGCTGCCGTCCTTGCCGCGGCGGCGCTGTTTCTCTGGGCGGCGTGGGCCTTGAACCCGCTCTGCTTCGCGCTCGCGCCCGTCGCGCTGGTGTTCATCTCGGGCTACAGCTACGCCAAGCGCTTCACACGGTGGTCGCACCTGTGGCTGGGCCTGGCGGACGGGATCGCGACGCCGGCGGGCTACCTCGCCGTCACCGGACGCTGGAGCGAGCCGTGGTGGCTGCTCGTGGTCGGTGCGCTCGCCGTGACGTTCTGGGTGGGAGGGTTCGACGTGTTCTACGCGCTGCAGGACGAGGACTTCGACCGGGCGGAGCGGCTCGAGTCGCTCGTGGTGCGGCTGGGCCGGCGGCGCGCCATCGGCGCGGCCAAGGTGCTGCACGGCCTCGCTCTCATCGCGCTCGTCCTTTTCGGGATCGGCGCCGGGCTCGGCGTGGCCTACTACGCGGGCGTGGCGCTGGGCGCGGCGCTCATCGCCTGGGAGCACCAGCTCGTACAGCCGGGGGACCTGTCGCGGCTCGACGCGGCGTTCTTTACCGCCAACGGGATCGTGAGCGTCGTCGTGTTTCTGGGCGCGTTGGTGGATCGAATCCTATGAATTGCGGATTGCGGATTGCGGATTGCGGATTTACGAAGGGTGGTCGCTCGCGCAACAGACCCCTCCGCTCTAATCCGCAATCGGAAATCCGCAATCCGCAATTGCCGCCGCCCCCCCGCCCGCCGGCGCACCCGAGGAAGTCCGTCACACCCAATCGGAGGGGGCGGTGAACCGGCTGCGCGCGGCCCTCACCGCCGCTACGCTGCTCACCGCGGGTGGCGCGCTCGCGCGGGCGCAGGCGGTCGATTCGGTCCCCGCCGAGCGGCTCGCCGCGCGCCGCTGGTTCGCCGACGCGAAGTTCGGCCTGTTCATCCACTGGGGCGTTTATAGCCAGCTCGGCGCGGGCGAGTGGGTGATGCACAACCGCAAGATCGCCGTGGCGGATTACGAGTGGCTCGCGACGACGTTCAACCCGGCGAAGTTCGACGCCGTGGCCTGGGTGGCGCTCGCCCAGCGCGCCGGCGTCCGTTACATCACGATCACGTCGCGCCATCACGACGGCTTCTCGATGTTCAAGACGGGAGCGACGCGGTACAACATCGCCGACTGGACGCCATTTCGGCGCGATCCGCTGCACGAGCTCGCCGACGCGTGCCACGCGGCCGGGATCAAGCTCTTCTTCTACTACTCACAACTCGACTGGCATCACCCCGATTATTGGCCCCGGGGGGGGACGGCATGGAACAACGGCCGCCCCGACCAGGGCGACTGGAGCCGCTACCTCGCGTTCATGAACGCGCAGCTCACCGAGCTGCTCACGCGGTACGGCGACGTCGGGGGGATTTGGTTCGACGGCATGTGGGACAAACCCGACGCGCCGTGGCAGCTGGACACGACCTACGGGCTGATCCACCGCCTCCAGCCCGGGGCGCTCGTGGTTCCCAACCATCACCAGCGCCCCCGCCCGGGCGAGGACGTGCAGACGTTCGAGCAGGACCTTCCCGGCGCCAACAGCGCCGGGTTCAATACGAGCTACGTGAGCGGCGACCTGCCGCTCGAAACGTCGCTCACCATGAACGGCTCCTGGGGCTTCAATATCACCGACAAGGAGTTCAAGTCGGTGCGGACGCTGGTGGGCTACCTGGTGCGCGCGGCCGGGAACGGCGCCAATCTGCTGTTGAATATCGGCCCGCGACCCGACGGCACGATCAGCCCCGAGTTCACGGCCCGGCTCGATTCCCTGGGAGCGTGGCTCGCCGTGTACGGGACGGCGATCTACGGCACGCGCCGCGGGCCGGTCTCGCCCCGCGGCTGGGGCGCGACGACGCGCCGTGGCGACACGGTGTTCGTCCACGTGCTCGACTGGCCCGACCCGCTGCTGCCGCTGCCGCCCCTCGGGGCACGGATCCGCACGGCCTACCTGCTGCGCGGCAGGGCGGCGGTGCCGGTCGTCGAGACGGCGGTGGGAGTGACGCTCGCCGTGCCGCCCGCGAGTGCGGACGAGCCGGACCGCGTCATCGTCGTGGTGACGAGCGGCAGCTCCGCGTCGAATCGGCCCGGGCGCTGATGGACCGGCTGCCGGTTGTCCTCGCCATCACCGGAGCCTCGGGCGCGCCGTACGGCGTCCGCCTGCTCGAGGTGCTCGCGTTGCATCGGGTGCCGACCTGGCTGATGATCTCGAGCCACGGGTGGCGCCTCCTCACCGAGGAGTGCGGCATCACGGACGACCGCGAGCTCCGCAAGGCCACTGGGGGCGAGTGGACGAGCGTGCGCGTGTTCGACGACAAAGACCGCGGCGCGGAGCCGGCATCGGGCTCGGCCCGGACCGCCGGGATGGTGATCTGTCCCTGCTCGATGGGCACCATCGCCGCGATCGCCCACGGCACGAGCCGCTCGCTCGTCGAGCGCGCGGCGGACGTGACGCTCAAGGAGCGCCGCAAGCTGATTCTCGTACCGCGCGAGACGCCGCTGTCGCTGCTGCATCTGCGCAATCTCACGCTCGCGACCGAAGCGGGGGCGATCGTACTGCCTGCGGCCCCCGGATTCTATCACAAGCCACAGAAGGTGTCGGACCTGGTCGACTTCGTGGTGCAGCGCGTGGTGGATCACCTCGGCGTGGAGATCAGCTTGGTGCAGCGCTGGGAAGCGAAGTAGGTCCGGGACGTGAGACTCGGGGTCATCTCCGACACGCACGGCCTGCTGCGGCCGCAAGTGTTCGACCTCTTCCGCGAGGTCGATCACATCCTGCACGGCGGTGACGTGGGCAAGTGGGAAGTCATGATCGAGCTCCAGGCCATCGCGCCGGTCATCGCGGTGTACGGCAACGTAGACCCTCCCGAGATCCGTTCCCGGCTGCCGCAGGTGGCGACCGCCGAGCTCGATGGGTTCGAGGTCGTGGTGACGCATGGCGACCAGTTCGGCCATCCCACGCCGGAGAAGCTGCACGCCGCGTTTCCCCGGGCCGAGATCATCGTGTACGGGCATACACACCAGCCGCTGCTCGAGCTGGTGGACAAGACGGTGACCGTGATGAATCCGGGTGGGGCGGGGCGCCCCCGCTTCGACCTCAAGCCGTCGGTCGGAATCATGGAGCTCGAGCCGGGGATTCCGCCGCGGGCGCGGCTCGTGCCGCTGTGACGCGCCTCGTCGCTGGACTCTCGATGCTCGCGCTGATGGCGGCGCCGACCGCGAGCGGTCAGCGGCGGCCGTCACGGGTGGACGCTCCGGCCGGGTGGCAGGCCTTCACTCGCGCGTTCGACGCGTACGCCACCGGCGACAGCGTCGTGGGCGCGAGCGTGCTCGTGCTGCGGCAGGGGCGCGTGCTGGCGCACCACGAATTCGGCTTTGCGGATCGCGCCCTGGGCCAGCGCGTGGACGAGCGAACCATCTTTCACTGGGGCTCGATCACTAAGACGCTCACCGCCGTGGCCGCCATGCAGCTGCGCGACCGCCGACGCCTGTCGCTCGACGACCACGTCACGCGCTACCTCCCCGAGCTGCGACAAGTGCACGACCCGTTCGGCTCCATGGACGACGTCACGATCCGGATGCTGTTGTCGCATTCAGCCGGGTTCCAAAATCCCACGTGGCCGTACAAGACGGGGAAGCCGTGGGAGCCGTTCGAGCCGACGCGGTGGGAGCAGCTGGTGGCGATGCTGCCGTACCAGGAGGTCGCCTTCGCGCCGGGGTCCCGCTACAGCTATTCGAACCCCGGATTCATCTACCTGGCGCGCATCATCGAGCAGCTCACGGGAGACCCGTATCAGAGCTACGTCTACAAGAACCTCTGGGCGCCGCTCGGGATCACGCACAGCTACTTCGGCGCCACGCCGTATCACCTCGCGGATCAGCGATCCAACAACTACGACCTGGTGCGGGACAGCGCCGGCCGCGACGCGATCGTGGCGAACGGCCGGGACTTCGACCCCGGGATCACGATCCCGAACGGCGGCTGGAACGCGCCACTCGGCGACGTGGCGCGGTGGGTCGCGTGCTTGAGCGGCGGGGCCGGGAGCGACACCGTGGTGGCGCGCGCCACCTTGGACGAGATGTGGCGCCCCCAGTTCGTAACCGATAGCGAGGCACCGGGAGACTCGGTCGGGCTGTCGTTCTTCGTGCTGTGGCGGCAGGGTGTGCGGTTCATCGGACACACGGGGCACCAGGCGGGGTTCCGGTCGTTCTTCTACGTCGACCCCAAGACCTCCGCGGCCGTGATCGCCGCATTCAACACGACGAACGACGCGCGCGAAGCAGAATCGGCCCAAGGATTCAAGCGCATCATCGACGCCGGGTTGGGCGTGATCGCCGGCCAGCGCTAGCGCTGGCAGCTCGGGCAGAACGTCGTCGCCCGCAGGTCGATCGTGTGCGTCGTCACGAGCTTCCTGCCGCACGTGACGCACGGCTCACCGCCGCGCCCGTACACCTTCAGCTCGAACTGAAACCGCCCCGACTCGCCCGTCCCGGTGCGGTAGTCGCGTACCGTCGTTCCCGAGGATTGGACCGCGCGCTCGAGCACGTCCGTCACGGCGGCGTGGAGGCGCGCGAACTCATCGAGCGATAGTTTGTCGGTGGGCTTGGACGGGTCGATCCCCGCCTCGAACAGCGCCTCGTTGGCGTAGATGTTGCCGACCCCTGCCACGCGACGCTGATCCATGATCGCCTTCTTGATCGCGGCGCGCGTCCCATTGAGCCGCTCGGCGAACACGAACGGGGTAAACGTGTCTTCCAGCGGCTCGGGGCCGATCCGGCTGGTGTAGGCGTCCCACCCCTTCTCGTCGACCAGCCACACGGTGCCGAGGCGGCGCACGTCGCGGTATACGAGCAGCCGGCCGTCGTCGATGGTGCAGGTGAGCACGGCGTACTTCGCTTCGTCGCGGGTGAGCGCCCGGTCGTACACGACGAGCGAGCCGGTCATGCGCGGCTGCACGATCAGCCGGTGGCCGCTCGACAGCCGGAACACGGCGTGCTTGGCGCGGCGGATCACCTCCTCGATGGTGTTGCCCTTGAGCGTGCGCAGCAGGCGGGGCTTAGACACGCGCCGCAGCACGTCCGTCTTGGCCAGACGGGCGCGGGCGATCCGGTAGCCCTCGAGCCGCGGGGCGAGGTCCCGCACGATCGTCTCAACCTCTGGCAGCTCCGGCACCGCTCCTCCTGATCTCCCGCCACCCGATATCCCGACGGTACGTCTTGCCCTGGTATGCGATCAGCTCGCACGCGGCGGCGCTGCGTCGGGCCGCCTCCCAGACCGTGTCGCCCAGCCCCGTGACGCCGAGTACGCGGCCGCCGTGCACCCGCAACGTGCCATCGGGGTCGCGATAAGTGCCTGCGTGGAACACCAGCGTCCCGGGCTCCACGTCGCGCGGCACGATGATGGCGGCGCCGAGCTCGGGGGTGTCGGGGTACCCCGGGGCGGCGAGCACCGTGGTCACGGCCGCGCGTGTGGCGTCGAGCGTGGTCCGCTCGGGGCGCCAACCCCCCGTCGCGATCTCCACCAGGTGCCGCGTCACCCCGGGGAGGGCTGGGAGCAGGGCCTGCGTCTCCGGGTCGCCGAAGCGGCAGTTGAACTCGAGCACGTGCGGGGTGCCGTCGGCCCCCAGCATCAGCCCGGCGTACAGCACCCCCGCGTACTGGGCGCCGCGCACCGCGAGCTCCCGCAGTGTGGGCTCGAGCACCTCGCGCCGTACGCGCTCGAGCAAGGCGGGCGTCGCGATGCTCACCGGGCAGTACGCGCCCATCCCACCGGTGTTCGGCCCCGCGTCTCCCTCACTCAGCCGCTTGTGGTCCTGCGCCGCCGGCAGCAGGAGAATACGCTCGCCGTCGGTGAGTGCCAAGATCGACAGCTCCTCCCCCTCGAGGAACTGCTCCACCACGATCTCCCGCCCCGCCTCCCCGAACGCGCCCTCGGCGAGCATGGCGCGGGCAGTGCGAGCCGCCTCGTCGCGGGTGACGCACACCACCGCCCCCTTGCCACCGGCCAGCCCTGATGCCTTGACAACGAGGGGCTCGGCGTGCCGATGGATGTAGCCGATGGCGGGCGCGAGGGTGTCGAAGGTCCGGCTTGCGGGCGTCGGGACGCCAGCTCGCTGCATCACTTCCTTGGCAAAGGCTTTGGAGGACTCGATGCGCGCGGCCGCCCGGTCAGGCCCGAAGACGGGCCGGCCGGTCGCCCGGAGGGCGTCGGCCAGGCCGGCCGCGAGCGGCGCCTCGGGGCCGACGACGGTGAGATCGATGCGGAGCTCTTTCACCGCCTCCACCACCTTCCCCACCTCCACCGCGTCGATGCTCAGGTTGGTGCCGAGCTGGGCGGTGCCGGGGTTGCCGGGGGCGGCGAACACGGTCGCGTCGGGAGCGTCGCGCTTCAGCGCCCAGCAGAGCGCGTGCTCGCGGCCGCCCCCGCCGACGACCAGGATCCTCACTTCTTCTTGAGCGCCTCCGCGAACGCCTGAGCGGCGCGCTTCGCGGTGTCCACCACGTCCTCCACGACGGCCTTGGCTTCCTTCATGTAGTGGTCCCGCGCGTCGTCGATGTCCTTGTCGATCGGCCGTTGGTCGGCCTCGGGGCCGCGCCTGGGGTACTCGCCCGCCAGGATCCGCTCGTAGTGGCCCTGCGCGATCCAGCGCTGCAGCTCGGCGGCGCGCACCGTGTTGAAGGGATGGGAGCGCCCCAGCACGCCCAGGATCTTGAAGACGCGATCGAGCGCGCCGCCCGTCTCCTCGTACTCCTTCGCCTGCTCGAGAAACGCGTTCAGATCCATCTGCGACATGTCGCCGCCGCCGGCGAACTTGAGATTCACGCGCAGCGAGGCGGTCGGGTCCTGGCACGCGAGCAGGCCGGCGCGGTCCGACGACAGCTCGCTCTTGCGGAACCACTCGAGCAGCGCGAGCTGGATCGGCAGGATCGCCATGCCGGCGAGGAACGGCAGCGCGCCGAGGCTCACGTTCAGGATCAGGACGAGGATCGTGTGGTAGAGCGCGTGCCCGCTCATGACGTGCCCCAGCTCGTGCCCCAGCACGTTCCTGAGCTCGTCGTCGTCGAGCAGCTTGATGGTGCCCGAATTGATCACGATAAACGGCTTGTCCATGCCGAACGCCCCGGCGTTCGCGAACGGCGTCTGCGACACGAACAGCTCGGGCCGCTCGGGCCAGTCCATCGACGTGACGATGTCGGCGTACAGCTGGTTCAGCCGGGGGAACTGCGTGGGGCCGACCCGTACGGCGTCGGCTTGGAACAGGAGTCGGATCCCCCGCTCGCCGAAGAAGCCGTAGATCTTCCGCACCACTTCATCGAACCCGGGCACGGAGCGCAGCGTCTGCAGCGCCGCGCGGTCCGCCGGGTGCTCCCACGCGACGGGCGCGATCTGCGTGAGGATCTTACGGGGACGCGCGGCGGGGAGCGACGTGGGGCCAGTCATGTGATGCTCCTGCTGTTATGGAGTAGACAATCCGTACGCGGGCCGGATTTGGAGGTTTCGCGCGGTGTTCCCTGGCTAAAGCCTGGGCTCGGCACTGCACTGTGCTGACGCACACTACGCTTCAGCGTTGCGCTTCGCCGAGCCCACGCTTCAGCGTGGGAACATGAGAGCCGCGATTCTACTTCGCTCGCCCTCATCCCGCGGCGTCCAGCGCCTGCTCCAGGTCCGCGATCAGGTCGTCCGCGTCCTCGATGCCGACCGACAGCCGCACCAGGCTGTCGGTGAGGCCCATCGCCCGCCGCATCTCGGGGGGCACGCTGGCGTGGGTCATCGAAGCGGGGTGTCCGATCAGGCTCTCCACCCCGCCCAGCGACTCCGCGAGCGCGAAGATCTTGGTGCGCTCGACCAGGCGTCGCGCGCGCTCCACCGATCCCAGCTCGATCGAGATCATGCCGCCAAACCCGCTCATCTGGCGGCACGCCAGGTCGTGTTGTGGGTGGGAGGGGAGACCGGGGTAGTAGACCTGGCTGACCTTGGGATGCCGGGTCAGCCAGTCGGCGATGCGGCGGCCGGTGGCGTCGTGCTGACGCATCCGCAGCGCGAGCGTCTTGGTCCCGCGCAGCGCGAGCCAGCAGTCGAACGGTCCCGGCACCGCGCCCGACGCGTTCTGGATGAAGCCGATCCGCTCGGCCAAGTCGTCGGCGTTCATGACCAGCATGCCCCCGACCATGTCGCTGTGGCCGTTCAAGTACTTGGTGGTGGAGTGCAGCGCCACGTCGGCGCCGAGCTCGAGGGGCCGTTGGAAGCAGGGAGTCGCGAAGGTGTTGTCTACGACCGAGAGCGCCCCGGCGCGCCGCGCGATCTCGGTCACGGCCTCCAGGTCGCACAGCCGCATCATCGGGTTGGTGGGGGTCTCGGTGTACACCATACGGGTGCGCGGCGTCACGGCGGCGGCGACGTTACGGGCGTC
>QHUM01000065.1 GCA_003222135.1 Gemmatimonadota bacterium
GGCCTCCACGCCGTGGGCTCCCGCCCCGAGGCTGATCTGGTTCAGGTACAGCTGGAGGATCGTGTCCTTGGGGAAGTTGCGCTCGATCTCCACGGCGACCCGCGCTTCCTTGAGTTTGCGGGTGAGCGTCTTCTCGCGACTGATCTCCTCCGGAAAGATGTTGCGCGCCAGCTGCATCGTGATGGTCGAGAACCCCTGCGCGAAGCCCATCGACAGAATGTCGTTCTTGATGGCGCCGAGGATGCGCCAGAAGTCGATGCCGTGATGGTCGTAGAAGCGCTTGTCCTCGGTGGCGACGAACGCCTGGCGGACCGGGACGGGGATCTCGTTCAGGGGCAGCACGGTGCGGCGTTCGAGGCCGAGCTCGCTGATCAAGCGGCCATCGGCGGCGAACACCTTGGAGGTCTGCATCTGCACGTTGTCGCCGGTCCCGATGAGACGCGAGATGCTGGGACAATGTTCGCCGGCGCAGACGCGGGTCCAGGAGCCGTAGCCGAGCCCCAGCAGATACGCCACGGCGAGCACCGCCGCCGCGATCAGCCGGGCGCGGGTCTTGGGGTGCTGCCACCAGGTGACGGGGCTCGGCAGGGAAACGGGCGCAGGAATCGAGGCCATCGCGTTACAACCTAGTGGGGGTCGCCGGCGCTTGCCAGCGGTGAGGGCTTCTCGTACGATTCCGCGCCATGTCGGACCTCTTTGCGGAGCTCGAGTGGCGTGGCTTCCTGCACCACGCCACCCAACAGATCCAGCACCATCTCGCCGAGCGGCCGCGGACCGTGTACTGCGGCTTCGACCCCACCGCGCCCAGCTTCCAGGTCGGGAACCTGATGCCGCTCACGCTGCTACGACACTTCCAGCTGTGCGGCCACAAACCGATCGTGCTGATGGGCGGCGGCACCGGTCTGATCGGCGATCCCAGCGGCAAGCCGACCGAGCGCCCACTCCTTTCCAAGGAGCAGATCCGCGACAACGTGCATCGCCAGCGGGACCAAGTGGCGCGGCTGCTCGACTTCGACTTGAAAGACCGGCGCGCGCTCGTCCTGAACAACGCCGACTGGCTGGTCGAGCAGCGCCTGGTCGATTTTCTCCGGGACGTGGGGAAGCACTTCACCGTGAACATCATGCTGCAGAAGGAGTCGGTGAAGGCGCGACTGGACGCGGGAATTTCGTACACCGAATTCAGCTACATGTTGCTGCAGGCGTACGACTTCCTGCACTTGTTCCGCAAGGAAGGCTGCACGGTGCAAGTGGGCGGCAGCGATCAGTGGGGCAACATCACGGCCGGGATCGACTTGATCCGCCGGGTGGAGGGGGGGGAGGCGCACGGGCTCGTCGCGCCGCTCTTCACGACCGCCGCAGGAGCGAAATTCGGCAAGACGGAGGGGGGCGCAATCTGGCTCGATCCCGCCCTGACATCGGTCTACAAGTTCTACCAGTTCTGGCTCAACACGGACGACCGGGACACGGAACGCTACCTCAAGCTCTTCACGTTCCTGCCACGCGCGGAGATCGACGCCCTGCTCGCCCGACTCAAGGCGAACCCCGCGGCGCGCGAGGCCCAACGCGCCCTCGCCCGCGACGTCACCGAGCGCGTGCACGGCCCGGAGGCCGCCGCGAAAGTAATCCGCGCATCCGAGGTCCTGTTCGGCGACTTCGACCCGCACGCCGCCGGCGACGCGGAATTCGACGTCCTGGCGCAGGAACTGCCCACCACGACCGTTGCGGCGCGGGACGGCCTGACCCTGGTCGACGCCGTGATCCAGGCCGGGCTCGCCAAGTCGAAGAGCGAGGCCCGTCGCGCCATCGAGCAGGGCGGCATTTACGTCAACCAGGCGCGCGTGAAAGACGTCGCCCGGAGCATCGGGGGTGCCGACTGGCTCGCGGGGAGGAATCTGTTGCTGCGCAAAGGCAAGAAGGATTACGGCCTGCTGCGGCTCGGCGTCTAGGGAGAATCCCGGCGGCCCGGGGTCAGGCTACCCGTCCAGCTGATCCAGCACATCCAGCACCCGCTCCATCTCCTCCACCGTGTTATAGCAATGCGGTGAGAGCCGGATGGCACCCTCGCGCAAGCTACACACGATGTGGGCGCGCTTGACGGCGTGGTACGCCTCGGCGGGGTGTGGCGGGGCGATACAGATGATGGCCGAGCGATGGTCGTCGTCCTGCGGCGAGACGATCCGCACGCCGTTCTGCTCCGCCCACTTGAGCACGGGCTCGTGCAGCGCCCGCGTGTGCTGCGCGATGTCGGCGACGCCGATCTCGCTGAGCATCCGCACCGATTCGGTCATGCCGTAGAAGTCCTGGAACGGCAGCGTCACCATCTCGAAGCGGCGGGCGTCCGGGCGGAACGTGGGGTTGTAGTCGGTGAGCTTCGAGAAATCGTCGGTTCCTTCGAACGCCATCCAGCCAGCCACGGCGGGCTCGAGCGCCGGGACGAGCTCCTTGCGCACGTACACGAACCCCGATCCCCAGGGTGAGAGCAGCCACTTCTGGCCGCCGCACGCCAGGATGTCGATCGCCGTCTCCCGCACGTCGAGCTCTGAGTTCGCGACGCCCTGGATGCCGTCCACCACGAGGAAGGTGCCGTTGGCGCGGCACGCTGCGCCGAGGCGGTCGAGATCGGCCCGGAAGCCGTTCGCGAACTGCACGAATGACACCGCGAGGACGCGCACGCGCGGATCGTGCAGCCGCTCCACCAGATAGTCTTCGTCCGGCCAACCTTCCGCCCCACAGGGGGCGAGCTCGACGTCGATCCCCTGCTTCTTGAGCCGCAGCCAGGGATACACGTTCGCGGGGAACTCGCGATCCGAGACGAGCACGACGTCGCCCGTCTTGAGCGGCAGCGCGCGGGCCGCCAGGTTCAGCCCGTGGCTCGTGTTGGTGGCGAGGGCGATCTCGCACGGCTCCGCGTTGATGAGACCGGCGACCGCCTCGCGCGCCGCCTGCAGACCGGCCTGGAGCTCCCGATCGGGGAGGAGGTGAGGCGCGGTGCGTTTGGCGGTGAACTCGTCGAGGGCGCGGCGGGTGCGCTCGGGGATGGGGCCGATGGAGGCGTTGTTCAGGTAGACGGTGTCGGCGGTCCAGGGAAACTCGGCGGCTCGGAGCGCCCGGAAGGTGTCGCGCAGCGCCCGGAGGCGGGTCGGGTGATACGCGATGTCGGTCATGCGCGCACATCCAGCGCATCCCGCAGCCCGTCCCCCACAAGATTGAGCCCCATCACCACGACGCCGATCGCGAGCCCCGGAAACAGCGACACCCAGGGCGCCACCCGCAACAAGTCACGTCCCTCCGCCACCATCGCGCCCCACGACGGGGTGGGCGGCTGGGCACCGAGCCCGAGGAAGGACAGCGCCGCCTCCGCCATGATGGCCCCGCCGACGCCGAGCGTGGCCGCGATGATCACCGGGGCGAGCACGTTCGGCAGGATGTGGCGCGACACGAGGCGCGCGTCCGACGCACCGAGTGCGCGCGCGGCCTGCACGTAATCGAGCGTGCGCACCACCAGCACCTGTCCGCGCACCAACCGCGCCATACCCGCCCACCCGACAAGGCCGATCACGATGCAGACGACGGGCAGCGAGGGCTTGACGGCGGCGGCGATGGCGATGAGGAGCAGGAGGGAGGGGAAGGCGAGCGTGACGTCGGCGACCCGCATCAGCAAGGCGTCCGCCCAGCGGCCGTAGTAGCCGGCGGCGAGTCCGAGCGCGAGCCCGACCGCGAGCGCGATCGCCTGGCTGCCGAGTCCCACGGCGAGCGAGAGCCGCGCGCCGAACAACACGCGGCTTAGCACGTCGCGCCCCTGCGCGTCGGTCCCGAAGAGGTAGGCCGCCGACGGCGGCCGCAGCCCGTACGGCAACGCGCCGTGGTAGGGATCACGCGGTGCGAGCCACGGTGCCGCGAGCGCGATGCAGACGAGGACCGCCACCACGGCGAGCCCGACGATCGTCCAGCGACTGCGGGCGATGCGATGGCGAATGAGTAGCGCGGGCATAGGGGCCACGACTACGTTACTCGGAAGCTCACCTTCCGGGCAAGCGGCGATCCCTGTGAAGAGCGACACACGGTTTACGCTCGTCCTCGGCGGCGGCGGCATGAAGGGCCTGGCGCACATCGGCGTGCTCCAGGCCCTCACCGAGCGCGGCTTGCTGCCCACTCACATCGTCGGCACGAGCGTGGGCGCGCTCGTCGGCGCGGCCTGGTCGGCTGGCCACAGCGTCGCCGAGCTGCGGGAGATCGCGATCGGCCTGCGCCGCAAAGACATCTTCGCGGTCGCCCACGCCGACATGGCGTTCAAGCGAATGCGCTCGCCGGCCCTGTTCCGCCGCGAGCCGCTCGACACCCTGCTCGAGCGGCTCGTCGGCGACATCACCTTCCAGCAGCTGGACCATCCGCTCGTGGTCAACACCGTAGACGTGAACTCGGGGATGCAGGTCTTCTGGGGCCTCGAAGGCCTGGACGACATCACGGTGCGGGAGGCGGTGTTCGCCTCGTGCGCGCTTCCCGGGTTTCTGCCGCCGCGCGAGATCCGCGGCCGCTTCTACGTGGACGGCGCCACGAACGACAATCTCCCGGTGGGGACCGCGCTCGTGCTCGGCGCGGAACTCGTCCTGGCCGTCGACGTGTCGGCGTCCAACGCGTTCCGCGCGGACGTGCAGGACGAGGGGTTCGCCTCGGTGTTTGCCCGCGCGACCGAGATCGCCATGCAGTCGCTGCTCGAGCTGCGGCTGCGCGCCTGGACCACGCCGCCCATCTATTACGTGCATCCCCGCGTCGAGCATATCTCGCCGTTCTCCTTCGACCACCTGCGCGAGCTGGTCGAGGAAGGCTACCGCGCGACGGCCGCCGCGCTCGACCACCCCAACGAGTGGCCCAGGCCGGGCGATGCGGGGGTGTATCCGAAGCGGAGCGTGATCGTGCGGGTGCAGCGGGAGCGGTGCATCGGCTGCGGCGCGTGCCTCGTCCAGGCGCCTCCGGGGATGTTCGTGCTCGATGCCCAGGGGAAAGCCGTCGTCACGCGGCCGGAGCAGGAATGGTCGCCCGTCGACGGAGAGTTCATCCGGCACTGCCCCACCTACGCCATCAGCGCGCGCCCGGTGGCGGCCCCCAAGGCTGCGGACGCCGCGGGTTAGGGCGGGGTGATCCGCACGCTGTCGTCCGCCACGGCGATCCCGGCATGAGGTCGCCGCGAGAGCACATACGCCCGCAAGGCCGGTAGGGTCGGATATGCCGGATCACTGCCGAGACACCGCGCATCATCGATGACGATGACGTGCCCCAGATCCGGCGCGCGCAGGATCTGGTCCAGCTCCTCGTAGATGGGCGTGTCCTTTTCTCCCCGGGCCGTGTCGCCCGCAGAATAGTGCCCATCCAGCCAGAAGAGCGCCGGCTCAGTGAGCCGCTCCATGATCCGCCCGAGCTCCTTGCCGCTGTCGCCGTGAATCAGTTCGACGTGCGCGTCCCGCTTGAAACGCCGCCGTGCTTTTTCGAACAGATCGCCGCCCAATTCTATGGAGTAGATCTTGTGGAACAGGGGCTTCAGCGCCTCGACCATGTCGCCGCGATAGGTTCCCGTCTCGACGAAGATCTTCAAATGATATCGCTCGGCGTATCCCCGCAGGACGCGCTGCTTCACGACATGTGGCGGAGGCAGCGGCCTACCTTGCCGCTCCCACTCTGCCAGCGGATCGGACTGCCTGGGACGCTGCAACCAGGTGAGGAGCTGCTTGAGCACACGAGCCAGGCCGTCGGCAGGTTGGGAGCTCAAGCTACGGACTGTGGCGCGGCGCGGCAACGCTGCGTCGGCCTGCGGGCTCGGTGGTATACTTCCGCGAGAGGACCGAAAGGGAGCGTCGTCGTGAAAAAGGCACTGGTGTGTGGAGCGGGCGGGTTCATCGCCAGTCACCTGGTGACCCGGCTCAAACGAGAGGGGTACTGGGTACGCGGAGTAGACTTGAAACGGCCGGAGTTCTCCGCCACCGCCGCCGACGACTTCCGGCTGCTCGACCTGAGGGAGCCCGGCGGGTGCGACTCGGCGATCGCCTTGGAGCAGGGCCGCTTCGACGAGGTCTATCAGCTGGCGGCGGACATGGGCGGCATGGGATTCATCCACTCAGCCGAGTGCGAGATCCTCCGCAACAACGCGTTGATCAACGTCAACATGATCCACGCCGCCGCCCGGGCGGGCGTGCCGCGCTATTTTTTCTCTTCCTCCGTCTGTATCTACCGCGACATGGAGCCGGGCGAGCCGGAGCTCACCGAAGCAGAGGCGTATCCCGCGCGCCCCGACAACGAGTACGGCTGGGAAAAGCTCTACGCCGAGCGCGTCGCGCTCGCTTTCGGGCGCAAGTATGGGTTCGAGGTGCGCATCGCGCGGTTCCAGAACTGCTACGGACCGGAGGGCACGTGGACCGGCGGGAGGGAAAAGGCGCCCGCCGCCATCTGCCGCAAGGTGGCCGAGGCGATGGACGGCGGCACGATCGACGTGTGGGGTGACGGCCGGGCGATCCGTTCCTACACGTACGTGGATGACATGGTGGACGGCATCTACGCCCTCACCCAATCCTCGCTGCGCGGGCCGGCGAACATCGGCAGTCCCGAGTACGTCTCCGTCGCGCAGCTCGTGAAGACCGTCGCCCAAGTGGCGGGCAAGACCATCGGTGTGAAGTACGTCGAGGGGCCCGTGGGCGTGCAGTCGCGCAACTTCAGTAACGAGCGGATCTATTCGACTGGCTGGAAGTCCCGATACTCGCTCAGGGACGGCATCGCACGCACCTACCCCTGGGTGGACCAACAGGTGCACGCTCGGCGCGCCGGGCCGGGTGTCGGGGCGGGCGTGTCGGCCGCGGCCGGCGGGGGCGGGCTCACACCCTGATCCAGGCGGGCGGCAGCACGTCCCGGTCGTCCACGCGCGGGTCGTTCATCCAGCGGCGGGGGGCGAGCACCACTTTGTCCCGCCGCGGGTCAAGCCAGGCTCCCCACCAGCTGAAACTGCTGTTGGCGATAATGTGATGCCGGCAGGCGCTCATGAGTCGCAGATCTTCGTGTTCCGTGTGTCGAGCGTGCTCACTGACGAGCGTGACCGGGTGTTCGAACCGCAGGTTGGCGGCGACCCACTGAGGATCGTCAGAGAATAAGAACAGGTGTGGTTTGCCGACTCGCTCCGCGATGAGCGCCACCGAGCGGTGATAGTAGTCCGGCGTGCAGACGTTGCGCGCCCGGCTGGCTCGCGGCTCCGCGACGTAATCGCCTCTCCTGACGTGCACACTGACTGATTCGGTCGTCGCGATCTGGTCGGCGATTGCCCGGCTGCGCGCATCGGGCTGGAAGGCGATGGTGAACTCCCGTCGAATGGTGTCCGCGACGTCGCCGAAGTACTGCTCGCTTTGCCAATAGCCATCCAAGTAGGTGCGCTCCCGGGCTTCGAGCACCCGGCGATCGAAAGGTGACAACGTCCGCTCATGGATCCACGTCCAACCGTAGGCGATCCTGAACCGCCGGCGCAACCGAAACACGAGCCGGCGCACCCCCCTTGCGGAGGGACCCGTTACCTCCCGCAGTTCTTCGGGAGTGGCGAATGCTTCCTGGATATTCAGGGCACCCAACGCGTACACACGATCCGGCGAGCGGGCAAACTCGGAGATATCCAGCTTGAGGGGGACCTGGCGCGCCAGGGCCAGGCGTCGAGCGGCGGCGTACTGGAACATCTGGTTGCCGAGCCCGCCCATCAGCCGCACGATCACCATTGCGGCCGTGCCCTGGATCGACCCGCCCCGCGCCCCCCGGCGCCCCGCGCCACGGACCCTCGTCAGCGCCGGACGAGGTACATGCCGCAGGCATACCGCTGGTCCCGGAAGTCTCGCGGGTTTGCGTGGCGGAGGAAGCGGCCGTCATCATCCACCGCCGCGAACTCTTCCACCCGTAGCCCCTCGGCGCCGAACCACTGCAGGATCGTCGTCGGATCGTGAATGCGGTGCGCGTTGAAGACGACCTTGGGACGCCCCACCGGGAGCGCGAAGTAGAGACGACCGCCGACCGCCAGCACCCGGGCCAGCTCCCCGACGGCCTTGCGCGTCCCCAACGGGTCGATGGCGTCGCCATAGCGACCCAAACCGATGTGCTCCGCGACATGCAAGCAAGAGACCGAGGGGAGCTCCAAGTCAGCAAAGGGGAGCGCAAGGATGTTGCCGGCGCGCGATTCCAGATCCTCCACCGATCCGGAAAACGGTCGCACATCGAGGAACACTACTTTGGTGATGCTGGCCAGACACGTTACCCATCCGATCTGAGCTCCGATGTCCACGTGTCGCTCGGGCCGGTTCGCAACGATCTGCCGGAAGGCCCAAGCCCCGAGGTACACGTAGTGAGCGTCGAACCCGGTTGTGGCCGTCTTATCTTCCAGCATCGGCCGCAGTGAGAAGCTGGACCACGACTCCGCACCGGGCGACCGTAGATAGCGCAACAGGTCGACGACGTACGTCGGATACCGGCGCAACCTTCGAATCGACTTCATGGACTAACCCTCGCACTCCCTCATGAGAGGTGGTCAGGAGCGAACCAGCGACCGTCACCCATCGAATGAGGACGGGTCGTGGTGGGGGCGGCGAAACTCCGCGTCGATGCGTCGCAGGTCGCGCGCGACGCGATCCCAGTTGTAGTGGGTCTCCACAGCGCGCCGCCCCGCCTCACCCATGCGGTGCCGCAGCCCGGCGTCGCCGAGCAGCCGCGTGATCCCCGCCGCGACCGCCGCGGGGTCGTCGGGATCGACGAGCATCCCGGTTTCGCCGTCGCGCACCGCGTCCGCGACGCCCCCTGAGTCTCCCGCCACCACGGCCAGTCCGCACGCTGAGGCCTCAACGAGGGAGATCCCGAAGCCCTCAGCCAGCAGATCATAGCGGCGCGACGCGCCCACGTAGAGGTCGGCCGCGTTGTAGAGCGCCGGGAGATCGGCGTCCGCCACAAAGCCGAGAAACCGCACCGCGTCCCCCAATCCAGCGGTCGCCACGAGTCGCTCGAACTCGGGTCGCCGTGAGCCAACCCCCGCCACGGCGTACCGGGCTGCCGGAAACGCGGCGCGCACGGCGGGGAGCGCCCGAATGACGGTGTCGATTCCTTTGTGTGTGTCGAGTCGCGAAACGGTGAGCAGCCACGGCCCCCCGTCGAGCCCGTACTTGGCGCGGACCGGACGGGGGTCGATGCCCGGCCGGAAGTGCGACGGCGTGGTGCCGAGCGGGACCACCCGCACCTCCGGGGTGAGCGCGGGGCGGCCCAAGGCGCCCAGCACCGAGCGGGCGAGGTCGGCCGTCCAGCGGCTGTTCGCCACGACGACCGACGCACCGCCGAGCAGCTGTCGCGCCGTCCACCATCGGAACCGAGAGCGGCGCATCTTCGCCTCGAGCAGCAGCAGCTCGGTCCCGTGCACGATCACGCCGTAGGGCAGCCCGTAGCGTGCGCGCAACCAGCGAGCCGGATACCCCGCGGGCTTGAGCTCGGCGCACCAGCCGAAGCCGGGCCGCGTGCGGCGCACCAGCGTACCGGCCCGGGCAGTCCAGAGCGCGAGACCGTTGAGGGTCCGCAGGCGCGTGGCGCGAATACCCACGTGATCGATCTGCTGGGGGAAGCGAGGGTCGCTGGCCTCGCTCCCCTGGTGCCGACCGGTCGACACGATGAGCGAGCCTGGGGGATAGCGCAGCGCCAGCTCGCCCATCCAGCGGGCGATGCCGCCCCCGAGCGGCGGGAAGTTGAAGGCGAGCAGGAGCGTGGTTCCCAAGCTACCGCGCTACCACCTCCGCCTCGATCGCGCGCAGGTCCCGGACCACTCGATCCCAATTGTAATAGCTCTCGACCGCGCGCCGGCCCGCGGCCCCGACGCGCCGGGTGAGCTCGTCGTCCGCCAGCAGGCGACAGATGGCGTCGGCGAACGCGGCCGGGTCTTCCGGGGCCACGAGGAAACCCGTCTCGCCGTCGCGCACGGCGTCCGGCACGCCGCCCGAGTTCCCCGCGACCACCGGCAGCCCGCACGCCGACGCCTCGACCAGCGAGATGCCGAACCCCTCGACCCCGATCCGCTCGGCGCGACGCGACGCGCCCACGTACACGGTCGCGAGACCGTACAGCGCGGGGAGATCGCGCTCGCTCACCTCGCCGAGAAACTGCACCCGCTCCGCCACACCCAGCTCGCCCGCCAGCCGCTCCAGCTTGGCGCGCTCCGCCGCCGCCCCTGCCCCCGCGACAGCGTACCGCACATCGGGTGCACGCGCGAGGATCGCGGGGAGCGCCTGGAGCACCGTGTCGATGCCCTTGTGCGGCTCGAGCCGGGCCACGGTGAGGAGCCAACGGGTTCCCCCGCCCGTGCCGCTCCCGTCGGTCAGCTCGAGGCGGCGGCGCAGCTCGGTCGCATCGACGCGCGGTCGAAAGCGGGCGGGATCGGTGCCCAGGTGTACGACGCGCAGCCGCTGGCCGTGGCCGTCCAGGCCCAGCTCGCCGAGGACCGTTAAGGCCAGGTCACGCGTCCAGTTGGAGATGGCGACGAGCGCTGCCGCGCCACCGAGAATCGCACGCGACGCCCGCCGCTTCAGCCGGGAGTGGTGGTACTTGTGCCGCTCGCTCAGGAGATCGGCGCCGTACAAGAAGACGCAGTAGGGGGTCTTGGTGCGCTCGTACACCCAGCGGGCTGGATAGCCGGCCGGTTTGACGTTGCCGCAGTACACGAACCGCACGCCGCGCTGGCGCGCGAGACTGGCGGCGCGGCGCGACCACAGCAGCAGACCCGGTAGCGACTTGGTGCGCCCCCGGCCGATCGGAAGGCGGTCGACCGCGCCGCCGAACTGAGCATCCACCTCGGCCGCGTCGGCATCTTGGGGAGTGGAGACGATCAGCTCGCCAGCGGGGTAGCGCCGGGCCAGCTCGCCGTGCAACCGGGCGATGCCGCCCCCCATCGGGGGAAAGTCCTGCGCCAGGAGCAGACTGGTCACGTTGGAATCCTAACGCGACGCCGCGGCCGCGAGCAATCGCCCGGCAGCACGGCGCTCCAGCGCTTCGCGGTACACCGCCTCGGTGCGCTCGGCGGTGCGCTCGAGCGTGAACTCCCGACGCACCAGCGCGCGCCCCGCCTGCGCCAGGCGCTGCGCGAAGCCGGCGTCGCCGAGCAGCCGCTCGAGCGCCGCCGCCCACGCCGCCGGGTCGAGCGGTGGGAGCAGCAGGCCGGTCTCACCCGAGCGGACCATATCCAGGTTGCCGCCGGCGGCCGACGCGACGACCGGCAGCCCCAGCGCCATGGCCTCGAGCAGGGCCTGCGACATGCCCTCCATGCGAGACGGCAGCGCGGCGAGCGCCGCGAGATGATAGAAGGCGAGGGGACGGTCGATGAGCGGGACGAATACCACCCGGTGGCGGGGCGGAGCGGCCTCGGCCAGGCCGCGCAGCCGGGCGTCCGGCTCGACCCCGACGCACGCGACCACGACCCCGCGCGTGATGCTCGGGAGCGCCTGTAGCACGACGTGCTGATCCTTGAGGCGCGAGACGATCGCGACGACGGGGCGTCCGCCGGTGTCTCCGAGCGCCGCCCGCGCAGCCGCGAGATCGGGGGCGGGCACGGCGGCGTCGACGCGCTCGAGCGCGATCCCGTTCGGCACCACGCGAAGCCGCGCCCCGGGGTGCAGGCGGTGCCGCAGCGCCCGCGCCACGGCCTCGCTCACCGCGATCGTCCGATCCGCCGTGAGCCCCACCGGCAGGAGCTCGACGGGCGACGTGCGCGGCATGGTCCGGCGCGTGACCACGAGCGCCTGGGGCAGGCGCCCACGCCAACGCATCCAGGTGAGGGCGCGGCGGTCGAGCGTGGCGTGCGAGTTGACGATATCCACCCGCTCGCGGGCCAGCAGGTCCCCGAGGGTGCGGGTGAGCGCGCCGCGTGACAGAAACGGGAGCGGGACGACGGGGAGCCCCGCGTCCCGCGCCAGCCGCGCCAGCAGGACGTCGTCGCGGCAGCCCACCAGGACGCGGTGTCCGCGCCTGTTCAGGTATTGACTCAAATTGAAGATCGACTGCGTCGAGCCGGCGGGGCCGCCCTGGTGGGTGAGCTGCAGAATCGTGAGCGGCCCGCGTGTCATGGCCCGAAGCTAGTTATCTTATGGCGCCGATGCACGTCGTCCTCGCCTCTCATCAGCAGCTGCCGGCGAAGGGATACGGCGGTCCGCAGCGCGTGGTCGTGGCACTGGTCCGCGGGCTGGCGGCGCTGGGGCATCGGGTCACCCTGCTCGCGTTGGCGGGCTCGCGAGTGCCCGAAGCGAAGGTGGTCGAAGTGCCCGCCCGCAAGTTCGACGACGCGGCGCATCTGGCCTCCTACGTGCCGCGCGACGCGGACATTCTGCACGCGCACGTCCCCGTGAAGCCCGGCCCGCCCGCCGCGAACGTGCCGCCGCTGGTCCAGACGATCCACCGCAACTTGAAGCCCGGCTCGCCTCGCTACGTCAACGCCGTTTTCCTCTCGCGCGACCACGCCCGCCGTCACGGCAGCGACGTGTTCGTGTACAACGGGCTCGATCCGGCGGAGTACATCTTCCGCCGCTTCCCCAAACGGGCGGGGCAGTTCGATCTGTTCCTCGGCAACCTGCACAGCGCGAAGGGCTATCACTGGGCCGTTGAGGGCGCGAAGCACGCCGGCCACCGGCTGGTCGTGGCCGGCGGCTGGCGGCCGAGCTTCACGGGCGCCGTCAAGTACGTCGGTGAAGTGGACGGCGGGAAGAAGGCCGCGCTGCTCGCGCGGGCGCG
Organism: Gemmatimonadota bacterium; assembly: GCA_003222135.1. Taxonomy (GTDB): domain Bacteria; phylum Gemmatimonadota; class Gemmatimonadetes; order Gemmatimonadales; family GWC2-71-9; genus 20CM-4-69-16. The sequence continues at coordinate 12,766 of QHUM01000065.1, forward strand.
CTGCGTGTGGAACCCCGCGCAATGGGACGAGCCGTTTGGCCTCGTGACGATCGAGGCGTTCCTGTCGGGCACACCGGTGCTCGGCACGCGCCGCGGCGCCCTCCCCGAGCTGATCACGCCGGACGTAGGAGCGCTATGTGATACGATGGAGGAGATGATCGCCGCGGCGCAGACGATTCACACCCGCCGCCCGGAGGCATGCCGCTCGCTCGCCGAGAGCCGGTTCACGCACGTCGTGATGGCGGAGGAATACGTCCGGATGTACCGCAGCCTGCTCGATACGGGGAAGCTGGCGCCGGGGCGCCCAGCTACCGCAGCGTGACCGTGAGGAGCTCCTCCAACCGGTGCCGCCAGGTGTGCTCCCGCAGCGCGCGCTCCCGCGCCGCGGCGGCGAGCGAGCGACGCGCCGGCTCGTCTCCCAGCAGCCACCGGGCCCGCTCCCGCAGGTCGCCCAGATTGCGGTACAGCACGACTTCGCGATCGGGCTCGAAATGGCGCGCGATGTCGCCTTTCGCATCCGAGAGCTGGGGCGTCCCGATGGCGGCGAGCTCGAACACTCGCATGTTGGCACCGGTGCCGTAGCGCGCGGGGTCCCCCCCCTCCCCGAAGTGCTGATGGATGTTGAGGCCGACTTGGGCGCCCGAAAGCGCGCGTACGAAATCGTCACCGTAGGCAGGACCCCGCGGCCACCCGGGGCCCCAGGCGACGAGACCCAAGTGGTCCAGCTCGCGCGCGATGCGCTCGCGCGCCAGATCGCGCGATCCCACGAACACGAGCGGCGCGCGCCAGCGCGCCCCGCCATCCAGGGGGCGGTGGTACGCGGGGTCGCACCCGAACGCGAGGTAGTGCGCGCGCGTCCCGGCGCGGCGATGGCGCTCGAGGCTCGAGCTGTCGTGCGTGAAGAAGCAGTCGTAGGCGGGCCCGAGGGCGAGCGACACGCCGAGCTGGTGCGGGTCGTCAGGGAACCAGTTCACCCAGCGGCCGCCGCGGCCCTGCTTGAGCTCGGCGACCTCTCCCGGCGCGAGCTTCGTGCCTTTGAAGACGAGCACCACGTCCGCCGGCGCGCGTGCCAGGGCCGCGCCGAGCCGGGCGGCGAGCGGGCGGCGCAGCACGGCGTTCAGACCGCGCAACCGCTCCTCGCTGCGACGCACCTCGCAGCCCAGCTCTGCCAGGGCCGCCGCGAGGGCGAGCCCGCTGCGGTGGTAGCGGGAATTGAACGCCGCCACCAGCGTCACGCGCAGTCCCGCGAAGGGACGCGCCGTCATACCTCGACGTAGTTCCGGTGCTCGAAGAGCCGCGCGCCAGTAAGCCGCTCGAGCCAGTCCGAGAGGTAGTACCGCAGGTGATGCAGCCGGAAGTACCGCGGACCGAGCACCACCGGAGCGCCCTGGCGCGCCGCGATCCAATCCCGGGCGGCCTGGGGGTGGGTGCCCGTGAAGCAGCGCAGCAGCGGCGTCCACGCGAGCCGCTCGCTGATGGCGGGCTCCGGCCGCAGCGCCGCTCCGCGGAAGATCGCGCGCGACGCCTCGCGCTTCCGCCGCGCCGACCCGGCGGCCCGGGCCCAGCCGTAGTGGAACATCCGCGCGCCGGTGGCCCGTGCGCGCACCCGCCGCAGGCCCGGCCCCACCCGGAATCCCTGCGCGTCCTGGTACGAGCGCACCTCGCGCCCCAACCGCACGACCCGCACCTCACGCCGGTACCAGTGCCGGTCCGTCGCGACGGTGTCGAAGTCACCGTAGAAATGGAGATAGTCGACGAGCAACCCCTCGACGCGTGCGTCGCCGTCCCACTCGCGCACTTTCTCCGCGAGAAGGGCGGCGCCCGACTCATGCAGCACCTCGTCGGCCTGGATGTACAGCCCCCACGCGCCGCGGCACGCCGCCATGGCCCGGTCGGTCTCGCGCGCCAGCGCCTCACTGCCCCGGGAGAAGTCCCATTCCCGGTCGAGGATGCGCACGCGGGGGTCGCCGATCGCCGCGACCAGATCGCGCGTCCCGTCCTCCGAGCGGCCGACGTTCACGACTACCTCGTCGCACACCGCCAGGATCGAGCGGATGGCCGGGACAATGGGGTAGTCGAGGCTGACGGCGTTCCGGACGAGGGTGAAGCCCGAGAGCATGTCAGGCGCGGAACTGCAGGTCGTAGAGGCGCCGGTACAGCCCGCCCGCCGCGAACAGCGCATCGTGCGTCCCGCGCTCCGCCAGCCGGCCGTCCGCGAGAACGACGATCAGGTCTGCATGGCGCACCGTGGCGAGCCGGTGCGCGATCACCAGCACGGTACGGTGTGCCATGAGACGGTCGATCGCTTCCTGCACCAGGCGCTCGGACTCGGTGTCGAGGGCGCTGGTGGCCTCGTCGAGGATCAAGAGCGGCGGGTCGCGCAGCAGGGCCCGGGCGATCGCGATGCGCTGGCGCTGCCCGCCGGAGAGCCGCGTCCCCCGCTCGCCCAGCAGCGTGTCGTAACCCTTCGGGAGTTGGGCGATGAACTCGTCCGCGTTCGCGGCTTGGGCTGCGGCGCGCACCTGAGCCAGTGTGAAGTCCCCACGGCCGTATGCGATGTTCGCCTGCACCGTATCGTTCAGCAGCACGGTCTCCTGCGACACGATCCCCATCAACGCGCGCAGGCTGCGCCGGGTGAAGCGGGTGACCGGCACACCGTCCATGAGGATCTCGCCGCCCGTCGGCTCGTAGAAGCGCGGCAGCAGGTCCACGAGGGTGGTCTTCCCCGCCCCCGACGGGCCCACGATGGCGACGACCTGACCACGCCGCACCTCGAGGTCCACGTCGCGCAGCACCGGAGCTTCGCCGTCGTAGGAGAACGTCACGCCGCGGTATTCGATGCGGTCGCCGAAGCGGGCCGGCGTCTCGCCCGGCCGGTCGCCCTCGTCCGCCGGGACGTCGAGCACCTCGAAGCAGCGGTCCGCCGCCGCAACCGCGCCGGCCATGATCGTGGGGTACTGTGCCACCGCCTTGATCGGCGACATGAGCCGCAGCGCGACGAAGATGAACGCGATCAACACCTCGGGCCGCAACGACGCCGACGCCCCGAGCGCGAGGCGCGTCCCCACCAAGAGGATCAGCACGATGACGATGCCGGCGAAGATCTCGCTCACCGGGCTGGTCAGGGTCGACGCGGCCTGGGCGCGCAGCACCCGCTTGCGGTACCGGTTGGCGAGGCGCTGGAACCGTTCGACCTCGAACGCCTCGGCGACATAGGCGCGCACCAGCTTCACCGACGCCACCATCTCGCTCACCAGGCTCGTCAGCTCGCCGCGGTCGTCCGCCTGCTCGCGCGAGCGACGCCGCACCCGCGCGACGAGCGGGCGGATGGTGAAGACGAGCACCGGGGCGAGGACCAGCGTGATGATCGCGAGCCGCCAGGAGAGGCCGAGGAGGATCGCAAGGTACACGACGATCAGGCTTACGTTGCGGAGGAACGAGGCGAGGGCCGCGGTGACCGCGGTCTTGACCTGATCGGTATCGCTGATGATGCGGGCGAGCAGCTGGCCGCCCTTGGTGCGCTGGAAGAACCCGAGCGGCAGCGTCTGGAGATGCCGGAACAGGCGCACGCGCAGGTCGCGCACCACGCCTTCTTCGATCGCCACGCTGCTCATCGCGGCCGCGTATGCCGCCGCGTTCTTGATCACGAGCGCGACGAGGAGCACCAGAACCACGTTGCGCAGCGCCACCTCGGGCGCCTCGACCGTGAGCAGAGGCCCGGCGATCCGGCTGAGCACCTGCTCCACAGCGGAGGAGCCCGTCGCCGGCAGCGCCTGCAACTTGAACAAGGCGCGCAGGAAGGGGATCAGGAGCACGAAGGTCGCCCCGTCCATGAGCGCCGCCACGAGCGTGGCGGCGATGTTGGCGGCGAAGAGGAGCCTGTAGGGGCGGAGCAGGGCGAGGACGCGGCCGCTGCGCCCCATTTCAGCGCGTCCCCCCGCCCCCGGATCCTTTGGCGCGACCGCGCGGCGTGAGCAGCACGACCGGCAGGATCACTTCTTCGGGCGTCACGCCGCCGTGCAGGAAGGAGCCGCGATAGCGCGCCTGGTATTCGCGCAGCTTCGTGGGGTAGACGAAGAACCGATCCCCGGCCGCCAGCAGCAGTCGCACGCCGAGCCCCATGCCCGGCAGCCCGAAGGACTTCAAGTCCTCCACGGCGATCGCGGCCTCCGGATCCTCGCTCCGCAGATCCTCGCCGAACTTGTAGCGCAGGTTCGCGGTGGCGTCGCGTTTGGCATACACCGTCGCCGGCGTCGCGCAATGGATCGACCCGTGATCGGTGGTGAGCAGCACCGTGACACCGCGTCGCTCCGCCTCGAGCAGCGCCGCCCGCACCGGCGAGCGCTCGAACCAGGTGCGCGTGAGGCTGCGCAGCGCCGCCTCGTCGCGCGCCACCTCGTATAGGATCGCGCTCTCGGAGCGCCCGTGGGTGAGCTGGTCGATGAAGTTGAAGACGAGCGCCGTCACCCCATCCTGTGACAGGTGCGCCGGGAGCCGGCGCAGCAGCTCGCCGCCGTCCACCGAGCTGAACAGCTTCTCGTAGCGCACCGGGACCGGCGCCCCGACCAGCTCCTGCAACTGCTCGGTCAGGAGCTCCGCTTCGTGCGCGTTGAGGCTCTCGTCGTCCGAGGCCTGGCCCCACCAGTCGGGGTGTCGAGCCGCGATCTCCATCGGGAACATCCCGGAGAAGATCGCATTACGCGCGAACGGCGTCGCGGTCGGCAGAATGCTGTAGTAGTGGGACTCCTCGACCTCGAACAGCGGCGTCACCAGATCGCGCAGCGCCTCCCACTGGTCGAGCCGCAGGCAGTCGACGACGATGAACAGCACCCGCCCCTGGGCCTTGAGGATCGGCACGAGGAACTCGGCGCCCACGTCCACCGACAAGGGCGGGCGATCTCCCTCAGGGTTCGCGAGCCAGCGCGGGTACTGGCGGGCGATGTACCCGGCGAAGTCCTTCCGCAGGCTGGTCTGCAGCGAGTGGAGCGCCTCCGAAAGGCCGGGCTCGTTCGACGCGGCGAGGCGCACCTCCCAGCGCGACAGCTCGACCACAAATTCGATCCATTCGCGCCAGGCGAGTGCCGAGCCGCGCCGTCCCTCGAGCTCGCGGAACCGCGCCACGAAGTCGCGCGCCAGGCGCTGCTGGCGGATGCGCTCACCCTCGAGCAGCCGCGTCACCACAGAGAGGATTTGGCGGGGGTGCACGGGCTTGACGAGATAATCGTCCACGGCGACGCCGATCGCATCGCGCAACGTGCCCTCGTCCTCGCTCTGCGTCACCATCACGACCGCCACGCCCGCGTCGATAGCGCGGATCTCCGGGAGGAGCTCCAGGCCGCGCCGCCCCGGCATCTGCTCGTCGAGCAACACCACGCTGTAGGGCTGGCGCCGCAGCATCGCCAGGGCGTCGTCGCCGTGGGCCGCCGCTGCGACCGTGAACCCCTGGTCCTCGAGGAAGCGGCGATGCGGCGCGAGTCCCTCCACCTCATCGTCCACCCAGAGGATGGTCTTCGGTCGCGCCATGGGCGAAAGCTAATGGCGACTGGCGAACGGCGGCAACGCGACCGTAGTTTTCGGCCCCGTGTTGTGCGTCCTGCTGGTGCGCTTCAGCTCCATCGGCGACATCGTGCTGACGACGCCGCTGGTGCGCGCGCTCGCCCGCCGCCACCCCGAAGCGAAGCTGGTCTACGTGACGAAGCGCGCCATGGCACCCCTCGTCGCCGACAACCCGCACCTTGCCGAGGTCGTGGCCCTCGAGCCCGACGAGCCGCTACGCCATCTCGCGCGCCGGCTGTCGGCGCTCGCCCCAACCCACGGGCTCGACCTCCACGGGAGCGTCCGCAGCGTCGCGCTGCGCCTGCTGGTCCACTGTCGCTGGTCGGGGTACCGCAAGCGCAAGCCGGCCCGCACGCTGCTCATCGCCACCAAGCTCGACGCCTATCGGCGACGGGTCCCGGTGGCGGAGCGCTATTTCGAGGCCGCGGCTCGGCTCGACACGCGCCCCGACGGCGGCCCCCCGGAGTTCTGGCTCGGCCGCGGAGCGACCGAGCGCGTGGCGCATTGGCTCGTCGAGCGCGGACTCGCGGACGCGAAGCTCGCGGCCCTCGCCCCGGGCGCCGCCCACGCGACCAAGCGCTGGCCCGTCGCAAACTGGAGCGCGCTCATCGAGGCGCTGCGCGGCGCCGGCTTCCGACCCGTGGTCGTCGGCGGGCCGGAGGATCGCGGGCTCGCCCAACAGCTCGTCGCCGGCGGCGCGGGGGCGAGCGCCGCGGGCGAGTTCTCGCTCCAGGAAACCGGGGCCCTGCTGGCGCGAGCCGCCGTGGCCGTCTCGGGGGATACCGGCGTCATGCATATGGCCACCGGCGTCGGGACGCCCGTGATCGCGCTGTTCGGACCAACGGTCGAGCAATTCGGGTTCTTCCCCTACCGCGCGTCCGCCGCCGTGCTGCAGCAGGACCTGGGTTGCCGCCCCTGCTCGGCGACGGGCACGGCGACGTGTCCGCTCGGCCATCACCGCTGCCTCGGTGACATCACCCCCGCCGACGTGGCGGCGGCCGTCGCGCGGCTCGTCACGTGATGCAAGCGACCACGCCGGCCGAGGCGCGGCTGCTCGCGCTGGTGGGCGAGGCGGTCCGCGGCCCGAAGCGCGACGGGCTGTTCGCGCTCTGGCTCGTGCTGCGTGCGGCGGAGGCGCTGCTCCCGCCGGGCTCCGTTTCCGCCAAGAACCACCGGCGCCGGCTGCAGGCGCTCGAGACCCGGCTGGCGAGCCTCGCCCTGCCCGCGCCGCTCAAACGGGCGCTCGGCGCCGCGCGCCACCACCTCGAGCCCGCCACGCCTGGGGCCGCCGCGCTGGTCCTGTCCCAGCTCGTCGCGCCGGCCCGGGAGGTGCTCGGGCCCGAGGCCGGCGACGCGGTCGCGGTTGCCGCCCGCGCCGCTCGCATACATCTATAGGCTAGACGGGTAGACGGGTAGACGGGTAGACGAACAGAGGAGACCCATGCCCCCACGTCGGCTTGAACGCCGTCCCGCCGCCTCTCCCGAGGCGCTGGTCGCGCGCGTGGATCAGCAGCGCCCGGGCGAGATCGCGGGCGACACGGTCCCGACTGGTTTTCCGTCGGTCGACCGCATCCTGGGCGGCGGGCTGCGCCGCCGGGACCTGGTCGTGCTGGGCGGAGACGTCGGGGCAGGCAAGTCGGCGCTCGCCCTCGGGATCGCGCTACGCGTCGCGCAGCAGGGAGGCGGGATGGGCGTGGCGTTCTTCTCCGGGGAAATGGACGAGGAACGCCTGATGGAGCGGGCGCTCGCGGTCGAGGGTCGAGTCGCCGTGGACGAGCTGCGCGCCGCCAAGCTGACCGATCAGACGCGTGCCGAGGTGGGGGGGGCGGCCGTGCGGCTGCGCGGCCTGCCGCTCGCGATTCTGCCGCTCGCCGCCGCCGACTTCGAGACGCTGACCGCGCGACTCGACCCGCTACGCCAGCTCGGGCTGATCGTCGTCGACTACCTGCAGCTCGTCCCGACTCCCGCCGGCGTGACACGCTCCACGCAGGACGAGGACCTCGCGCTGGTGCTGCAGCGGCTCAAGGCGCTGGCGCTCGAGCGCCAGGTCGCGCTGCTCGTCGTGTCGCAGCTGCCACGCTTCGCCGCCGCGCGCGAGAACGCGCGGCCCACGCTCGACGACTTCGGTCACCTCGGGGCGATCAAACAGCACGCCGACGTGGCGCTCGGGATCTATCGCGAAGAGATGTACAATCCGGGCTACGGCGTGGAGGGCGCGACCGAGCTGCTGGTCTTGAAGAACCGCAACGGGCCGACGGGGTTCGTGGATCTCTACTTCTATCGGCGCTGGATGCGGTTCGAGGACATGCTCGATCCCGACCGCTGAAGCTTGGTCGTGTCGGCCCCGAGGATCGCCCCGACCAGCGTATAGGTCGTCCCCGGCGCCCCGGCGTTCGGCCGGAGCGTGATCCAGAGAGGCCGCCGCCCCGAATCCGCGTAGATCGCGATCGACCCGTCCGCCATCGCCTGGTCGGTCCGCACGTGCCAGCCGTTCAGCTTCAACGCCTCACGGTACCACGCGGCGACGCTCGACAGCTGCGCCGGCGTCGTGAAGGTCACCTGCGCTGCGTCCTGGCCGGCCGACACGCCCACCAGCGTCGAGCGCGGGTACGCGAGGACGCCCGACAGGAGCTTGGCGGCGAGCTCGCGTTCGGACGTGCGCTCCCCGGGACGCTCGCAGGCGGCGCACAGCATCAGCAGGATTGCGAGCGACGGACATTTCATGGCGCGGTATCCTAGCTGTGGCGTGGCGCCCGGGTCAAGTTGTAAGTTCGTGGAGCGCATCAGAGGTGCCCATGGCTGGCCACAGCAAGTGGAAGCAGATCAAGCGCAAGAAGGCCGTCACCGACGCGCGGCGCGGCGCTCTGTTCACCAAGCTGATCCGTGAAATCACCATCGCGGCGAAGCAGGGCGGCGGCGACCCGGCCGGGAACGCCCGGCTCCGGACCGCAATCGACGCGGCCAAAGCGGAGAACATGCCGCTCGACAACATCGAGCGCGCCGTCAAGAAGGGCACGGGGGAGCTCGAGGGCATCCAATACGAAGAGGTGTCCTACGAAGGCTACGGCCCGGGGGGCGCCGCGATCTTCATCGAGGCGACCACCGACAACGCGAATCGGACGGTCGCGGAGATCCGCCACCTGTTCCAGCGCTACGGCGGCAATCTCGGCGCTGCCAAGACCGTGGCCTGGATGTTCGACCGTAAAGCGCACATCTCTCTCGATGCCACCAATGTCGACGAGGACGCGGCGATGGAAGCGGCGCTCGATGCGGGCGCGGAGGACATGGTGCGCGACGGCGACGTCTTCCTCATCACGGGTCCCGTGCACCGCCTGCACGAGATCACCGAGCGGCTGAAGCAGCGGAAGATCCCCGTCCAGTCCGCCGAGATCGGCATGATTCCGAAGAGCACGGTTAAAGTCGACGGCAAGGATGCCAAGAAGCTGCTCGAGCTGATCGAGGAGCTCGAAGCCCTGGACGACGTCGCGAAGGTGTCCTCGAACTTTGACATCGACGCCGAGGCGATGGCGGCGGCGACAGCGTGACGTGAGAGTCCTGGGCGTCGACCCGGGGACTCGGGCCACCGGTTACGGTGTGATCGAAACCGACAACGGGGCGTCGGGGATGGGCCGGCTGATCGAATGCGGCGTCATCACGTTCACCCGCCAGAGCCCCCTCCCCCGCCGCCTCCACGAGCTGCACGCCCACATCGCCGACTTGATCACACGTCTCCGGCCGACCACCCTGGCGCTCGAGAACGCATTCTACCACAAGAACGTGCAGACGACGCTCGTGCTGGGGCATGCCCGCGGCGTGATCCTGCTCGCCGCAGAGCAGGCGGGGCTCGCGATTGCGCACTACGCCCCTGCGACGGTGAAGAAGACGGTCGCGGGCGCGGGCGGTGCGCCCAAGGGCCAGGTCGCCGCGGTGGTGGCGCGACTCCTCAAGCTGAAGCGGGCCCCCACGCCAGCGGACGCGGCCGATGGTGTCGCGGTCGCGCTCACGCACATTCTCCGCGCGTGATCGCCCAGGTCAGCGGACGCCTCGCCGCCAAACAGGGCGACCGCGTCGTGGTCCACACCGCTGGTGGAGTCGGCTACGAGATCGCCGTGCCGCTGGGCGTCATGGAGCAGCTGCCGCCCGTGGGCGAGAGCGTCAGTCTGGCCACCGAGCTCGTCGTTCGGGAAGACGGCTGGGCGCTGTACGGGTTCCGGGACGAGTCCGAGCGGCGGTTCTTTCAGCGGCTCATCGGCGTCACCGGCATCGGGCCCAAGCTCGCCATCGCGCTGATGTCCGCGCTGGGAGTGGAGCGGGGCGCGCGGGCGCTCAGAGAGCGGAACATCGCGCTGCTGTCATCGGTGAGCGGCATCGGCAAGAAGACCGCCGAGCGCCTGGCGCTTGAACTCGCCGACAAGCTGCGCGAGTTTGAGGGGCCGGGGGCCGGAGGCGCGGCGGCGTCCCACGACGGCACGTCCGAGGCGGCCCTCAAGGCGCTGGAGCGGCTGGGTTACGACACCGCCCAAGCCGACCGGGCGCTGCGCGACGTGCTCGCGGCGGATGGCGGCGGCAGCACTGAGACCCTGGTGCGACGCGCCCTACACCTTCTCACTGGTGGATGACGATGGCGACGACCGCTGAATGGATCTGCACGCGGTGCGGCTCGACCAACCGGCGGCTCGTCCCGGACGGTGCGAGGCGCGCGGTGGACGAGTGCCTCACCTGCCACACGCGTCACGAGCTCGAAGCGGACACCCGGCCGGTGCGGTGGCGCGCGCGGCCCAGCAGAGCCGCGTGAGGACCCTGAATCCCCAGGCTGAAGCCTGGGCTCGGCATAGCACAGTGCTGAAGCACAGTTGTCCTTTAGGACACCGTTTCGCCGAGCACACTCTTCAGAGTGTGACAACGTGACGAAGGAACGGATTCAGATCACCACTCCGGAGGCGCTCCCGGAGGAGCGCGTCACGGACGCGGCGCTGCGCCCCTCGCGCCTCGACGAGTTCGTCGGCCAGGCCAAGGTGAAGGAATCGCTCCAGATCGCGATCGACGCGACGAAGCAGCGTAAGGAGCCACTCGACCACACCCTGTTCTTCGGACCCCCGGGCCTCGGGAAGACCACGCTGGCGCTGCTCATGGCGCGCGAGCTTGGCGTGAACGTCCGGACCACCTCCGGACCCGTGCTCGAGCGCCCCGGCGACCTGGTCGGCCTCCTCACGTCGCTCAAAGCGGGCGACATCCTGTTCATCGACGAAATCCACCGGCTGCGGCCCGCGCTCGAGGAGTTCCTCTATCCCGCCATGGAAGAGTTTCACGTCGACGTGCGCATCGCCGACGGGCCCCACGCGCAGACCATCCCCATGGCGCTGGAGCGCTTCACGCTGATCGGCGCCACCACCCGGTTCGGGCTGCTCACGCCGCCGATGCGCGCGCGCTTCGGGCTGGTGGAGCGTCTCTCGTATTATCCGCCGGACGACCTGGCCCAGATCCTCGTCCGGTCGGCGGGGATCCTGGCCGTGCCCGCCGACGCGGCAGGCATCGCCGAGATCGCGCGGCGCAGCCGCGGCACCCCGCGCGTCGCCAACCGGCTCCTCAAGCGGGTGCGCGACTACGCTCAGGTCCGCGCCGGCGGGAAGATCACCGCTCAGGTGGCGGGTGAGGCGCTGAAACGCCTGGACGTGGACGAGTTCGGGCTCGACGACATGGACGGCCGGATCTTGAAGACGATCATCGAGCAGTTCGAGGGCGGGCCCGTCGGGCTCACGACCATCGCCGCGGCGGTGGGCGAGGATCCCGGCACCCTCGAGGAGGTATACGAGCCGTTCCTCATGCAGCGTGGCTTTCTGGCTCGCACGCCGCGCGGCCGCTGCGCCACGGGAGCCGCGTACAGGCATTTCGGCTTCATCCCGCCCCGGACCGCGGACCAGCAGACCATCTTCGACGGGTAGGCAATTGCGGATTGCGGATTTCGGATTGCGGATTCGAAGGTCGGGCGTCCAATCCGCAATCCACAATCCGCAATCCAATTCTCTCCATGCGCTACCGGACCTCGGATTTCGACTACACCCTGCCAGCCGAGCGTATCGCCCAATACCCGCTCCCTGATCGTGCCGCGAGCCGCCTGCTGGTGCTCGACCGAGCGACCGGCGCCATCCGACACGCGCAGTTCCGCGACATCGTCGAGCTCGTCGCGCCCGAGGACGTGCTCGTGCTCAACGTGTCGCGGGTCATTCCGGCGAGACTGCGCGGGAGGCGGGAGACGGGGGCCGCCGCAGAAGTGCTGTTGGTGCGTTCACTCCCCGACGGGAGCTGGCTCGCGATGGGCCATCCCGGCGGCAAGCTCAAGCCCGGCCGCACGGTCCGATTCGGCGACGACAGCGCCGTCGAAATCGTCGACGTGCTGGGCGGCGGGCTGCGGCGCGTGAAATTCGTGGGGGCGCTCGATGCCGGCGCGACGCTCGCCAAGTACGGTGAGACGCCGCTGCCGCCGTACATCCGCCGGCCGCCGCGCCCCGAGGACCGGGACCGCTATCAGACGGTCTACGCCGCCCACGACGGCAGCGTCGCCGCACCCACGGCCGGGCTGCACTTCACGCCGGAGCTGCTGGAGCGGGTGCGGGCAGGCGGCGCGGCTGTCGCGACGCTGGACCTGCACGTCGGCCCCGGTACCTTCAAGCCGGTCCAGGTGGACGACCTCGCGGGCCACGCGATGCACGCGGAGCCGTACGCGCTGAGCGCGCAGTCGGCGACGGCCATCAACGCGAGACGGGAGGCGGGAGGCCGAGTCTGGGCGGTGGGGACCACGGTGGTGCGCACGCTCGAGACCTGCGCCGACGCGCGGGGCGCGATTCGCCCTGGAGCCGGAGAGACGTCGCTCTTCATCTATCCTCCGTACCGGTTTCGCGCCGTAGACCGGCTGCTCACGAACTTTCATCTGCCGCGCTCCACCCTGCTCATGCTGGTGTGCGCGTTCGGGGGATACGAGAACGTGATGCGGGCGTATGGGGAGGCGATCGCCGAGGGTTACCGGTTCTATTCATATGGCGATGCGATGCTGCTCGTCTAGCCCTCATGTTCGAATTTCGAGTCGACGCCACCTGCGGCGCCGCCCGCGCCGGCACGCTCGTCCTCCCCCACGGCACGGTCGAGACGCCCGTCTTCATGCCGGTCGGGACACAGGGGACGGTACGGACGCTCTCGCCTGCGGACCTGAAGACCGTCGGGGCGCAGCTCGTCCTCGCGAACACCTATCATCTGCACGTGCGTCCCGGCGAGGGTGTGGTGGAGCGCCTCGGCGGCCTGCACCGCTTCATGGCGTGGGACCGCCCGCTCCTCACGGACTCGGGCGGCTTCCAGGTCTTCTCGCTCGAGGGATCTCGTCGCGTGGACGACGACGGCGTCGAGTTCCAGAGCCACGTGGACGGGAGCCGCCGGCACTTGACGCCGCAGCACGCCACGGAGATCCAATGGACGCTCGGGGCGGATATCGCGATGGCATTCGATCACGTCGTGCCGGGGGGAGCGGACGAGGCGACCGCCCGGGATGCCCTCGAGCGGACGCTACGCTGGCTCGAACGGTGCGCGAGGAGACACGCTGAGTTGAAGGCGTCGTCGGACACCCAGACGCTCTGGCCCATCCTCCAAGGCGGCACCCATCTGGGACTCCGGACCGAAGGCCTGCGGCGGATCCAGGAACTCGGGCGTTGGACCGGGCTCGCCATCGGAGGCCTCTCGGTCGGCGAGCCGAAGCCCGTCATGTACGAGATGCTCGAGGACCTCGAGCCCCGGCTGCCGCCCGCCTGGCCGCGTTATCTTATGGGCGTGGGGTTCCCCGAGGACCTCGTGGCGGCGGTGGAGCGGGGCATGGATCTGTTCGATTGCGTGGCGCCCACGCGCAACGGGCGCAACGGCTCGGCATTCACGCCCGACGGCCCGGTGAACATCCGCAACGCCGAGCACCGCGAGGACGCGCGGCCGCTCGACGCGACGTGCGACTGCGAGACCTGCACCACGTTCTCGCGCGGCTACCTGCGGCACCTGTTCGTGGCGGAGGAGCTGCTGGGGCTGCGACTCTTGTCGCTGCACAACGTCCGGTTCCTGATCCGGCTGGCCCGAGACATGGGCGCCGCAACCCGCGCCGGTACTTTCCCGCGGTGGGCCGCCGAGTGGCGGCGCCGCTATACCCGATCGGATTGACCATGCACGCCTCGTATGCACTGCTGTTCACGCCCTCCGGCCAGCAGGGACCAGCCGGCTGGCTCGTGTTCCAACTGGTGGCGGTGTTCGCCATCATCTACTTCCTGATTCTCCGGCCGCAGAAGAAACAACGGGAGCGCCATGACCAGCTGCTGGCCTCGCTCCAAAAGGGGGACAAGGTGGTGACGTCCGGCGGGATTCTCGGCGAGGTCGTGCACTTGAAGGACGACGAAGTGACGGTGAAGAGTGGTGAAGCGCGTTTGGTCGTCGTCCGCTCGAATATCGCCAACATCCTCAACCGGTCCGCCGAGGCGAAGTCGCAGTGACGATCCGGCAGCTCCACCTCCTCGGCTCGCCGCTGCTGCGGCAGTCGGCCACCCCCGTCGCCGTCGTGGACGACGCGCTGCGCCGGCTGGTGGACGATTTGTTCGACACGATGCGCGCCGCGAAGGGGGTGGGGCTCG
>QHUM01000046.1 GCA_003222135.1 Gemmatimonadota bacterium
TCGCGGTGACGCAAGGCGCGGGCGATCGACTCACCGAGAGCGGGCTGCGGGTGGGGACCCCGGCCTACATGAGCCCGGAGCAGGCGACGGGGGACCTCCGGTTGGACGCGCGCAGCGACGTGTACTCGCTGGCGGCAGTGCTGTACGAGATGCTGGCGGGCGAGCCGCCGCACACCGGCCCCACGGCGCAGGCCATCATCGCGAAGCTGCTTACGGAGCCGCCGATGCGACTCAGCGTCGTGCGGGGCGACGTACCCGCGGGGATCGACGCGGCGCTCGCCAGAGCGCTGGCGAAGCCGCCGGCCGAGCGGTTTGCCTCCGCGGCGGGCTTCGCCGAGGCACTTGCCGGACCGCCGGCGCGCGCGGCGTTGCGCCACGGACGATCACGCAACCGTCGTGCGCTCACGGCGTCCGTCGCCGTGGCGACCGTGCTCGTCGCAGGCTGGGGCTGGCTGCACTCGCGCGCCGCGCATCGCCCGCTGGTGATCCTGATGGACTCGCCTCACCCGGCGCGCATCTACGATGAGGAGACGATACGGGCCAGCGGGACCAACGCCGACGTCATCAGTGATATCCTGGCCGACCTGCCGATCGTGCGGCAAAAGGAGTCGGGAGGACCAGCGTGGCACCGCTACGATGAGGTCGTCCGCTTCGATCCCGACCTCATCGTGATGCACTATTCGACGTTCCGTGGCTCGGACGCCGACGATCCGCGACCGGGGCTCAAGACGTTTCTCCGCTACTTCGCCGACCGGCCCACGCGTTTTCTCATCTACACCCGTTCGTCGGAAGCGGCGGTGCGACACGCCGTGGATTCCCTGATGGCGGACGTGGACGCGCAGCATCCGGGGCTCCTGGCGCGCATCACCGTCTTCGGGACGCCCGATCACGGGGGCGGCCCCCACTGGCGCGACCCCGTGACGGCCGGCGAGCTGAAGCTCGCGGTGAAGCGGATCTTGCGGCTCGAATAGGGAAGCCGGCCCTCCGCGCCGTCACTCGTCCCCCGCGAGTCTCCGGTAGCTGGAAAGGTGCCGCAGCGCCGCCGCTTTCTTCCCCGCCTTCTCGTACAATCGCGCGAGGTTGTAATGCGCATCGGCGAGCCGCGCATCCGTGGCCAGGGCCGTGCGATACGCGTCGATCGCATCCGCCGGGCGGCCCAGGTCTTCGAGCGCGATCCCCAGATTGAAGGCCGCCGTGGCGTGCTCCGGGCTCTCCCGCAGCGCCGACCGGTAATGGCGCTCGGCTTCCTCGACGAGCCCCTGCTCGTGCAGCAGCCGGCCGAGGTTGACGTGCGCGTCCGCGTGATGAGCGTCGAGCTCGAGGGCGCGCCGGTAGGCGTCGCGGGCTTCCGCCGGCGCGGCCACCTCGAGTTCCAACCCGAGGTCGTACCAGTCCTGGGCGGAGAGGTCCTGCTCGACCAGCCGAGCGGCCCGCGCGGTGCGCCGCGCCATCGGAGCCGCCCGCGTGGCGAGGTCCGAGATCGCGAAGTCGAGCTGCATCTGGTCCGACTCGGGGCTCCAGGTGGATTCGCCGTCGCTCACGACGATGCGGTCGTCTTCGGCCGTGATCCGCAGCTCGGCGAGGGAGCGGCCGCGGGGCAGCTCGGTCCGGAGCCGGCGCAGCGCCCGCCGGATGCGGCGCGTGGGAATTCGCGCGGCCACGAGCCCCTTGGCGGTGCGGAGGATGACCAGGTCCTGGAAGGAAAACAGCAGCTCACCGCGGCGGCCGCGACCGGGCGTCAAAAAACCGTCGCGCGCGAAGCCTCGCACCTGCGCGACGGTCAATCCCAACAGCTTGGCGACGTCTCGGGAAGTGTATCCCTTCATCCCGCACTAACCCCTAACCCCTAGCCCCTCCCACCTTGCGCTTGGCGGTGGGCGCCGCTTTCGCCCCCTTGCCTTCGACTCGCTTCGCGGGCTTCCGCTCGCCCGTAGCCCCTTTGCCCTTGAGGCTCGCCTTCAACGCCTCCATCAGGTCGATGATCTGCGTCTTGGGCGCCTCGGTCGGCTCCTCCGTGATCTCCTTGCCCTCCACCTTCCGCTGAATCTGCTCGAGCACCCGCTTGCGGACGTTGTCCTCGTACTTGTCGGGCTGGAAGGCTTGGGACGCCGCCTGCTCGACCAGCTGCACGGCGAGCTGTAGCTCCGGCTTCTTCACCTCGACCTTGGGAATCGGCACCTCTGCGATCGAGCGGATCTCGTTCGCGTAGCGCAGCTGCTCCATGACGAGACCGGTTTCCTCGGGACGCACGGCGATGAGGTACTGCTTGCCGCGCGCCGCGTACTGTCCTACCGCTACGCGCCCCGTCTGCTTCAACGCCTCCGCCAGCAGACGATAGGCCCGGTCGCCGCCCTTGTCGGGTCCCAGGAAATACGACTTCTCGACGTATTTCCTGTCCACCTGGTCCGCCGGCACGAACTCGGTGATCTCGACCGTGTTGGTGGACTTCTCTTCGAGGGACTTCAGCTCCTCCGGTGTGAAGATCACGTACTGGCCCTTCGTGAACTCGTAGCCCTTCACCATCTCATCCTTCTCAACCTTGTCGCCGTCCTTGGAGCAGACGTACTGCTGCTTCAGGCGAGCGCCATCCTTTTTGTGCAGCCAGTTGAAGCTAATGGCGGCTGAGGATTCGCCGGTCGAGAACAACTTGATCGGCACGGAAACGAGGCCGAAGGACAGGGTGGCGGAGCCAAGCGGGTGTGCGCTCATGGGTTAAGATTTCACCCTTATGCCGGCAAAATGGAAGCCCGGGTCCGATCCGCTCAGTGCCTATCGAGCCAAGCGGTCGTTGGACCGCACGCCGGAGCCCGGCGCTCGTCCCGCGGCCGCAGCCCCCTCCGCCGGCGGCCTGTTCGTGGTCCACATGCATGCCGCCCGGCGGCTGCACTGGGACCTGCGCCTCGAGATGGACGGCGTGCTCCGGTCCTGGGCAGTCCCGAAGGGGCCCTCGCCCGACCGTGCCGACAAGCGGCTCGCGGTCCATGTGGAGGACCACCCGCTCGAGTACGGCGACTTCGAGGGGATCATCCCCGACGGCAACTATGGCGCGGGCGCCGTGATCGTGTGGGACCGCGGTCGCTGGGTACCGCTCGAAGACCCGCACGAGGGAATGAAGAAGGGGAAGCTGTTGTTCGAGCTGCACGGCTACAAGCTCAAGGGCAAATGGACCCTCGTGAAGCTCAAGAAAGGCGAAAAAGAGTGGCTGCTGATCAAGGAGAGAGACGGCTACGCCGCGGCGGACGGCGGGGGCGCCCTGCCGCCCGAGTCGGTGCTGTCCGGGCTCACGGTCGACGAGCTGAAGGCGGGGAAAGACCGGGCGGCGCCCGTGGTGAAGGAGCTCGCGCGTCTCAAGGCGCCCAAGCGCGCCGTCACGCTCGAGCAAGCCGAGCCGATGCTCGCCGAGACGCGCGAGCAGCCGTTCTCGAAACCCGGATGGCTGTTCGAGCTCAAGCTCGACGGGTACCGCGTCCGCGGCGGCCGCGAGGGAGGAGAGGCGCGGCTCGTCACGCGTAACGGACACGACATCGCGCCCGCGTTCCCCGAGATCGCCCGCGCCCTGACGGCCCTCCCGTACGAGGGGTTCATCTTCGACGGCGAGCTGTGCGTCCCGGACGAGGCAGGCCGGCCGAGCTTCCAGCGCCTCCAGAACCGCGCCAAAGTGTCCCGGGCGCTCGAGGTGCGGCGTGCGGCGGTTGAGACCCCTGCCGTTCTGTATGTGTTCGATCTGCTCGCGTTCGAAGGCTACGACGTTCGGCCGTTGCCGCTCGAGCAGCGCAAGGCCCTGCTCGAGCAGCTCGTGCCGCGCGTGGGTCCGATCAAGTATCTCTCGCACTTCGAGAAAGACGGCGAGGCGCTGTACGAGCAGATCGTGAAAATGGGGCTCGAGGGGATCGTCGCCAAAAAGGCGGACTCTGCCTACCGCGCCGGCCGGTCGCCCAACTGGCTCAAGATCCGCGCCGACCGGGTCGACGACTTCGTCGTCGTAGGCTTCACGCGGCCCAAAGGCTCGCGCTCGGGGTTCGGCGCGCTCGACCTGGGCGCGTACGAGAACGGGAAGCTGGTGTATGCCGGACGAGTCGGCAGCGGGTTCACCGCCGCGGAGCTCAAACAAGTGAGCGCCGTGCTGGAGCGCGGCATTCGCCCGACGCCTGCCTTCACTGGTCCCGTCCCCCAGGACCCCGGGCATACCTGGGTCGAGCCCACGCTGGTGGTGGACGTCAGATACAAAGAATGGACCGACGAGGGGCTGTTGCGGCAGCCGGTGTTCGTCCGGTTCCGCGACGATAAGAAGCCCGAGGAGTGTGTGAAACCGGGAGGCGGGAGGCGGGAGCCGGGAGACAAAGATCCCGCCGCGGCGCCTCCCGCCTCCCGCCTCCCGGCTCCCGATGAACGGAGGGAGATACGGTTCTCTAATCTCGACAAAGTCTTCTGGCCGGAAGAGGGCTACACCAAGGGCGACTTGATCGAGTACTACCGGGCCGTATCCCTGTGGATGCTGCCCTATCTCGCCGATCGGCCCCTGGTGCTCACGCGCTTCCCCGACGGCATCACCGGGAAGTCCTTTTTCCAGAAGGACGCCCCGGAGTATGCCCAGGCGTTCGTGCGAACGGTCACGATCTGGAGCGAGGACTCGCAGCGCGAGCTTGACTATTTCGTGTGCGACAACGAGTCCTCGCTCCTCTACATCGTCAACATGGCGGCGATCCTGCTCCATGTCTGGTCGTCCCGCGTGTCGACCCTGGAGACGCCTGACTGGTGCATCTTGGACCTCGATCCGAAGGAGGCCCCGTTTACGGACGTGGTCACCGTGGCGAAGGCAGTCCGGGCGTTGTGCGACGAGATCGGCCTGCCGACGGGCATCAAGACGAGCGGCTCGACCGGCCTTCACGTGCTGATCCCGTTGGGTCGCCAGGTCACCTACGAACAATCCCGCACGCTGGGCGGACTCCTGGCACGGGTCATCGCGGCCGAGCTGCCGGAAATCGCCACAGTAACGCGGCAGGTCCAAAAGCGGGACGGCAAGGTGTATCTCGATTACGTGCAAAACGGTCACGGGCGCCTGCTCGTCGCGCCCTTCAGCGCGCGGCCCTTGCCCGGCGCGCCGGTGTCGATGCCGCTCGCGTGGAGCGAGGTGACGCCCAAGCTCGATATCCGGAAGTTCACGATCGCCAACGCGCCGGCCCGCATGAAGAAGCTGAACGACGACCCACTCCGTGCGGTGCTCGAGGAGAAGCCCGATCTTGTGAGCGCGCTCGAGCGGCTCCATGCCCGTCTCGGCTGACCCGGTCGCGATCACCGTCGGCGATGGCGCGGCCGGTGTGTCGGGCCTGCTGATGCGCCCGCCCGACGCGCGCTGCCTCTACGTGCTCGCGCATGGCGCGGGCGCCGGGATGCGGCATCCCTTTCTCGAAACCATCGCGCGCGCGCTCGCCACGCGCGAGGTGGCGACGCTGCGCTACCAGTTTCCCTACATGGAGCGGCGGGCGAGCCGGCCCGATCCACCGGCGGTCGCGGGGGCGGCGGTGCGGGCGGCGGTGGCCGAAGCGGCGCGCATCGCACCGGGGCTACCCCTGGTGGCGGGCGGCAAGTCGTTCGGCGGACGCATGACCTCGACGGCGCAGGCGGAGCAGCCGCTCACCGGCGTGCGGGGGCTCGTCTTCCTTGGCTTTCCGCTGCATCCTCCCGGGCGGCCCGGCGATACGCGCGCGGAGCATCTCGCGCGGGTCGACGTTCCGATGCTCTTCTTGCAGGGCACCCGTGACGAGTTCGCTGACCTGAAACTGCTCGAGCCCCTTGTCCAGCGGCTCGGCCAGCGCGCGACGCTGCATCTTGTGGAGGGAGGGGACCACTCGTTCCACGTGCTCAAGCGGTCGGGCCGGACGGATGCAGAGGTGCTCGAAGAGCTGACAGTGGCTGTGGGGGAATGGGCGAGGAGACTACTGTGAGGGGGGACCAACCCCGGGGCCATGCCCCGGGGAAACAGGGAGGCGGAGTGCCCAACTACTGGATCGTGAAGACCGAGCCGTCCACCTACAGCTTCGACGACCTCGCCCGCCAGAAGACGGCGGTGTGGGACGGCGTCAAGAACAGCCTCGCTCTGAAGCATCTGCGCGAGATGAAGCCGGGTGACCGGGTGCTGGTTTACCACACCGGTGACGAGAAGGCCGTGGTAGGGGTGGCCGAGGTCGTTTCCGAGGCGTATCCCGACCCCAAGCACAAGGACCCGAAGCTTGGTGTGGTGGATCTGAAAGCCGCCGAGAGATTGCCGCACCCGGTCCCGCTCGCCGAGATTAAGAAGGAGCGGGCGTTCGCCGATCTGGGGCTGGTGCGGATCGGACGGCTGTCGGTGATGCCGGCATCCGCGGACCAGTTCAAGCGCCTGCTCGAGCTCGGTGGACGGAAATAACGGACGACACCAGGAGGCTGATCTCATGGGCAAAGGCGATCTCCGCACCAGGCGGGGCAAGATCTACCGCGGCACGCACGGCAACGCGCGCAGCCGGAAACGCGAGAAAGCCCGGAAGCGCAAGCGCGGCAAGGAAGGACCGGTCTCCGGGAAGGTCGGGGCGAAGCCCGCATGAGGGCTGGGCTCGTCGTGTGGCTCGGCCTGATCGCCGCGCGGCCCGGCGTGGCGCAGGACCGGTGGCAGTTGACGCTCAATAGCGGCACGACGCTGTGGGATCTGCGGCTCGTCAAGCTCGCCGGTGATACGCTCGTCGTGCGCCGCGCCGACTCGACGTACGCGTTCCCGCTCGCGGAAGTCGACGAGATCCGTCTGGTCCAGAAGTCCACGCGGCACATCACGCCCGAGGCGGGTCGCTACGGAGGGGTGCTGGGCGGGATGGACGACGAGGTCCACCGGCTCACCCTCTACTCGCTGTCCGAGCGGCGCGACATCGTGCGGCAGATCTTCCAGGCCCACCCACCCGGGGCGGGTCCCTGAGCTCCTGACCACTCGCTCGCCGGATCGCCGCATTCTGCTGGTCGACGCGGACGCGTTCTACGTCGCGGTCGCCCGGCTCGTCGACCCAGCCGGTGCGGGGAAGGCGCCCCTGCTGATCGTGGGCGGCTCACCCGAGCGCCGCGGCGTCGTGACCTCGGCGTCGTACGAGGCGCGCGCCTACGGGGTCCACTCCGCCATGCCGATGGCGCGTGCCGTGCGCCTGTGCCCCAATGCCACGGTGGTGCCGGTCCCCTGGGAGGCGTGCGCCCGGAAGAGCCGAGACATCAAAGAGGTGTTGGAGCGATTCACCCCGGCCGTGGAGCAGGCGTCGAGCGACGAGTTCTACGTCGACCTGACCGGCACGGAGCAGTTGTACTCGGGCGAGCCGCTCGCGGCGACCGCACGGCGGATGCGCGAAGCGGTGGCGCGCGAGACCACCCTCGTCGTCTCGATCGGTGGGGGTACATCGAAGCTTGTCGCCAAGCTCGCGGCGGGAGTCGCAAAGCCGCGGGCCGGGACGCCGGCGGACGGCGTGCACGTGGTCGCTCCAGGCGCGGAGCTCGAGTTCATGCGACGGTTCTCCCTCGCGGACATCCCCTTCATTGGACCCAAGTTCCAGGAGCGGCTCGCGAAGCTGGGCCTGCACGCGGTGAGCGACGTGCTGCGGTATGAGTCGGAGACCCTGATCGGTTGGCTCGGGCGGCGCGAAGGCGAGTGGCTCGCCGAGCGGGTTCGCGGCATCGATGCCACGCCGGTCGAGCCCCATCGCGAGCCCAAGTCGATCAGCCGGGACGAAACCTTCCCTCAGGACTTAGTGGAAGACGACGCCCTGGCCACGCGGCTCCTCGCCCTGGCCGACCGCGCGGCCGCCGACCTGCGGGAGGCCGGCCTGCTCGCCCGCACCATCACGGTGAAGCTGCGCGACGCTGACTTCACCACCCGCCAGGCCAGTCGCACGCTCGCCGACCCGGTACAGTCGAATCGGACGGTCTACGAGGTGGCGCGCGAGCTGCTCCGCAGGCTGCGCGCCGCGCGGCGCGTGCCGGCGCGTCTCCTTGGCGTCGCCGTGTCGCAGCTCGTGACGCCGGACGCGAGGGCGCAGCTCTCCTTGCTCGATGAGGTGCGGCCCCTCGAGACGGAGCGCGACCGCATCATCTCCCGCGTGATCGACGAGGTGCGGGAAAGATTCGGCCCCGACGCGCTGGGCCGGGCCCGGAGCCACGGTTCTGCTTGACGTCTCTGCGTGACGCCTTTGCTTGACGCCTTTGCGTGACGTCTTTTTGTCTACATGGCTCCCACTGCCAATGCGGCCTTTACGACGTCGCGCGGCTTCACCCAGAAGATCGCGCCATAGCGGCTCATACCGGCGCAGACGGCGCTCAGCGCGGTGACGTTGATCTTGGCGTCGCCCAGCCGCCCCATGACGCTCGCCAGCGCGCCGACTCGGTCGTCCCCTTCGACGAGGAAGACCGTCTTCGGCTTCGAGAGCTTGATCTTCGCGGCCTTCGCGGCGGCTTCGAACGCCGCCGCGTCCGCCGGGACGAAATCGGCCTGTGACTTGCGCGCGCTCGGGAAGGCGTGGAACGCGAGCAGGTTGACGCCCGCGTTCCGCAAGGCCTGGAGCAACCGGGCGCCCTCGCCCGGTTTGTCCGGCGCAGTCGTGTAGTAGTAGCTCACCTTCCGGATGGTGTCGGCCATATCGGCCTCCTGGGATGGGTCGGGCGATGACTATCGCCCCTGGGGCGCCGTCCAGCAAGTCTATCGCACGTAGAACGCCGTCCGCCCGAGCCGGCCCCCGCGCTCGAACCACACGGTCACGGCGCCGCCGCCCGCGGCGGTCGAGAAGGCGCGCCGCAGGTCCTCGGCGCCGGCGACCTTCGTGCGGTTGATCTGGAGCACCACGTCACCGGACCTCAAGCCCGTGGCCTGCTGCATCTCGTCCGGGATGTCGTAGATCAGCGCCCCGTGGTCGCTCTGGATGCCGCGCTCGGCGCGCACCGCGTCCGTCACCGTGACCACCTTCATACCGCCCAGAATGGCCACCTTCTCGGCGAGCGTGGTGGGAAGGTCCGTGACCGTGAGTCGCGCGGTGAGCGCCCGGCCGGCATGCTGGTAGGAGACTGTGAGTGAGTCGCCGGGACCCGTGTCGAGCAGGACTGCCTCCCAGTCGAGGAAGGTGCGCAGGCGATGTCCCCTCGCAACCAGCAGCACGTCTCCCTCGGCGATCCCGGCGCGTGCCGCCGGACCGTTCCCGGCCACCTGCGTCACCCGCAGCCCACCTACCCGCTTCCAGCCGCGCAGGTCTTCCGCACCGGCGACGTCGAGTCCCACCCAGGCGCGGCGCACCGTCCCGAAGCGGCGGAGCTCGTCGGCCACGCGCACCGCACGCTCGATCGGGATCGCGAACCCCACTCCGACCGAGCCGCCGCTCGGCGTCAGGATATTGCTGTTGATCCCCACGACCTCTCCCAGCGCATTCGCGAGCGGTCCTCCCGAGTTCCCCGGGTTGATGGCGGCGTCGGTCTGGATCATCCCCACGTAGACACCGGATTGTCCCTCGGACGGGAGCAGGTTCCGCCCCACCGCGCTCACCACGCCCGCCGTGACCGTGGGCTCGGTGTTTCCAAGGAGATATGCGAAGGGGTTGCCCACCGCGACGACCCATTCACCGATCTGCAGATCCGTGCTCTTGCCGAGCGGCGTAACGGGGAGGCCTGCCCCGTCGATCTTGAGGACTGCGATATCCGTCAGCGGGTCCTCACCGAGGATCTTTGCCGGGAAGTCACGCCCGTCGCGCGCCGTCACGACGATTTGCTCCGCGCCCTGAGTCACGTGCTGGTTGGTGATCACGAGACCGTCCGGCGAGACGATGAATCCGGACCCGTACCCCTCGACCGCCTGCTCGTAGCCGCGCGGCATGAAGAAGAGGTCGAACGCGTCGGCGGCCACGCGACGCTCCCGCCGCAGCACGTTCACGCTCACGACGGCGGGCGCCACGCGGGCCGCGGCGGTGACGATCGCCGTCTGGCGCGAGCGGGGCGCGTCTTGCGCCCGCGCCGCTGGGCCGGCCGCCCCCAGCGCCGCTGAAAGCCCGCAGACCAGAAGCCCCCGCATGGGGGGAATTCTATCACTTGCGGGTCCGGAGCGGGCGGGTAAAGGGCCGCGGTCAGGCTGCCGCGGGGCGCGGCGCCTGGCCCTTGCGCCACCGCCGCACTGCGAGCCAGCCGAGCGTGGTGACTGCGCCCAACGGCACGACGACTCCGAGCGACCCGATGCACCAGGCCACCAGATCGACGAAGTTCCGCCACGCCTGCTTGAACGCCTCGGCCACGACGCTCGAGCCGGGATGGCCCACCACGGGAACCGGCTCGTGTACACAGATCGTGAGCGTGCTCAGGGCGGCGTGCGCCTGGAGATAGCGGAGCCGCCCCTCATAGCGCTCGATCTCCTGGCGCACTCGTGCCAGCGCTTGCTCGACATCCAGGACATCCTTGAGCTTTCCGGTTCGTGTGGCGATCAGCTCGATCAGGCGGGTCTCGAGTCGCCGCGCGTTCGCCATGCGGGCGGTGGCGTCGGTGAACTCCTCGCCGACGTCCTCGGCGCTGACGTTCACCGACTCGAGCTTGCCGATCGGTGCGAGGCCGCCCAGCCCTTCGTCGAAGCGGGGCGCCGGGATCTTCACCTCGAGGGTCGCCGAGCGGAGCTGGCCGCGGCCGGTCTGCATCGCCGTGTTCGCGACATAGCCGCCGAGCTGACGGGCGAGCTGGCGCACCAATGCGACCGCGGGCTCGAGCGAGTCCACCTCGATGCTCGCCTGGCCGGTGCGGATGATCATGGCCGAAGTCACGTCGCTGGGCCGGATCGGCGGGAAGTCCGATGGCGCTCGCTCCCGCGCGGCGACGGCGAGGCCCTGAGTTTGTGCGCTCAGGCTGGGGCGTTCCGCGTATCCGACCACTCGATCGGCCGCGCGGTCGCCGGCATCCGTGCGGGCGGCGCGCTCGAGGCACCCCCAGGAGGCGGTCAATGCAGTGGCGAGTGCCGTCGCGACGAGGATCGGTCTGCGCATGCCGAATATCCCGGGGGTTTGGGTCCCATGAGAGACGCATGAAACGCGGCCGCTTGCACAGCAGAGGGAACCCGCGAGCGCCACGCCCCGTAGGGCCGGCCATGGTGATCCGGAAGCTCGAGCTGGCGGCGCTGCGGCAATGGGAGTGGCTGGAGGCGCGCATCGCCGCGCCCGGACGGCCGCCACAGTGGCGGCCGCTCGCTCGCCGCGCCCTCGCGCTCGCCGGGAAGCTCGGCGTGCTCGCCGTACTGCCGTTCTTCGTGCTGGTGCGGGGCTCGGTGTTTCTGTACGCGCATAGCGGCTACGGGCCGTGGCTCGCGCTGGCGGGCGGCGCCGGGTGCACGCTGGTGGTCGTGACCGCGTACGCCGCCTGGCTCTCGCACCGGCTGACCGGCCGGGTCAACGTGCTGTCGCTCGCTCGGCGCGTCGCACTGCCGCTCGTGCTCGCCTATTGCGGCTACGCCCTGATCTACCTCTCGAGCGGCAACGCCAAGTCTGACCAGGTGCGCGCGTACTACAGCTCGCTCCATCCACTGCTCCGCGTGGCGCTCAGCACCTGGATCCTCGTGGACAGGGATATCGTGATCACCGAAGTCGCCCGCCAGCGGTCCGATTACGCCGCGATGGGGATGCGGCCCAACGACGGGTCGCTGCACTACGTGCAGGAAGACGGCTACATCCACGCCGTCGATCTGCGCACGCGCGGCCGTAGCGCGGTGAAGAACCGCCTGGTGCAGCTGTATTTCTGGACCGCGGGACTCGGGACGCTGCGTCACGTGGGCACGAGCGACCACCTGCACGTGGAGTTGCGACTGCGCTGACGGGCAGTAGCTTCTCCGGTCGTTCTTCACCTTCCGAGACACCACGCACATGCGCGCTCACTTGCCACGCGGCGGCGCGAGCTCCGTACTCGCCGTCGTCTGCACCCTCGCCGTTGCGCCGGCCGACGCGGCCGCCCAGGTGGCGAAGTACGACACCAGCCTGTACCGCGGTTTGGTGTGGCGCGAGGTCGGGCCGTTCCGCGGCGGCCGCGTGACCGCGGTCGCGGGGAGCTCGGCACAGCCCCTCGTCTATTACATGGGTGGCACAGGGGGCGGCGTGTGGAAGACGGTGGATGGCGGGCTGACGTGGCTGCCGGTCTCGGACAAGTTCTTCACCGCCGGATCGGTCGGTGCCCTCGCGGTGGCGCCGTCCGATGCGAACGTGGTCTATGCCGGCACGGGGGAGTCCCCGATTCGCGGCAACCTCTCGCCGGGCGACGGCCTCTACAAGTCCAGCGATGCCGGTAAGACGTGGAAGAAGATCGGGCTCGCCGACGCGGGCCAGATCGCCCACATCGAGGTCCATCCGCAAAATCCCGATCTCGCATACGTCGCCGTCCTGGGCCACGCGTTCGGCGCGAATCCGACCCGCGGCGTGTTCCGCACCAAGGACGGCGGCAAGACTTGGGACAAGGTGCTGTATCGGAACGACAGCACCGGGGCGATCGACTTGGCGCTCGATGCGGTCAACCCACGAATCCTCTACGCGGGGCTCTGGCAGGCGGTGCGGCGCCCCTGGGAGCTGGTCTCGGGTGGGGCGGGCAGCGGGATCTTCAAGTCCACCGACGGCGGTGACAGCTGGACGGAGGTCACGCGCAACAAGGGCCTCCCCAAGGGGATCCTCGGGAAGGTGGGCCTCGCCGTCTCGCCGCTCGACCACGAGCGGGTGTGGGCGCTGGTCGAGGCGGATTCGGGCGGGCTGTTCCGCTCGGATGACGGCGGCGCGACCTGGACCCGCACGAGCGACGACCACGAGATCCGGCAGCGGGCTTGGTATTTCACGCACGTGTTCGCCGATCCGGGAAACGTGGACGGCGTATACGCGCTCAACACGGCGCTGCTCAGGTCGGTGGACGGCGGCAAGACGTTCACGACGCTGCGCGGCTCCCACGGGGACCACCACGCGCTGTGGATCGACCCCCGCGATCCCGCGCGCATGATCAACGGCAACGATGGCGGCGCGACCATCAGCGGTAACGGCGGTGCGACCTGGACCACGGAGGGGAACCAGCCGACGGCCCAGTTCTATCATGTGATCGCCACGACGCATTTCCCGTACAGGCTGTGCGGCGCGCAGCAGGACAACAGCACCGTGTGCATCGCCGCACGGACCGATGGGATCGGGATCGGTGAAAAGGATTGGTACGACGTGGGGGGCGGCGAGAGCGGCTGGATCGCGGCGCGTCAAGACGACCCGGACATCGTGTTCGCGGGCAGTTATGGCGGGCTCATCACGCGCTACGACCACAACACCGGACACGAACGGGCGATCAACGCCTGGCCCGACAACCCGATGGGCTGGGGCGCCGCGAATCTCAAGTATCGCTTCCAGTGGACGTTTCCGATCGTAGTGGCCCCGCTCAATCCCAACGACCTGTTCATCGCCGCGCAGGTGCTGTTCCGCTCGACCAATGAGGGGCAGAGCTGGCAGGCGATCAGTCCGGACCTGACGCGTAACGACAAGAGCAGACAGGGCCCGTCCGGAGGCCCGATCACCAAGGACAACACGAGCATCGAGTACTACAACACGATCTTCACGGTGGCGCCGAGCCCGAAGGATTCGAACGTGATCTGGGTCGGCACCGACGACGGCCTCGTGCAGGTGACGCGTGACGGCGGGAAGTCGTGGCAGAACGTCACGCCCAAGGACCTGCCGGAGTGGGCGCTGGTGAG
The DNA here is from genome assembly GCA_003222135.1 of Gemmatimonadota bacterium. GTDB lineage: Bacteria > Gemmatimonadota > Gemmatimonadetes > Gemmatimonadales > GWC2-71-9 > 20CM-4-69-16. The sequence goes on from QHUM01000046.1 coordinate 13,724, forward strand.
CACCGTGGAAGCATCGCCGCACGACGCCGCGACGGCCTATGTCGCAGCCACGCGCTACAAGCTCGATGACTTTCGGCCGTACGTGTACAAGACGAGCGACTACGGCCGCTCCTGGAAGAAGATCGTGACCGGGATTTCCGAGACGCATTTCGTGCGCGTGGTGCGCGAAGATCCGGCGCGCCGCGGGCTGCTGTTCGCCGGCACCGAGTTCGGGATGTATGTGTCGTTCGACGACGGTGCGAGCTGGCAGACCTTGCAACTCAACCTGCCCGTCGTGCCGGTCCACGATCTCACGGTGAAGGACCATGACCTGGCTGCGGCAACGCACGGGCGCGCGTTCTGGGTACTGGACGACATCACCCCCCTCGAGCAGCTGTCGGAGGAGGTCGCGCGCGCGGACCGGCACCTCTTCACCCCGCGCGACGCCGTGCGATTCCGCGGGCCCGGCTTCGTGCCGGTGCGCAGTCTTACGGGGCTCGGGGCCAACCCGCCGAACGGCGCGACGGTGTACTTCTATTTGAAGCAGAAGCCCGAGGAGGAGGCGACGCTCGTGTTCCTCGACGCGCGCGACTCGGTGGTGCGCCGGTTCTCGAGCCGCCCGAAGGAGCCGGCGGACTCTCTCAAGGCCGAAGCAGGGCTGAATCGGTTCGTGTGGGACCTGCGCCATGCCGACGCACACCGCTTCAAGGGTCTCGTGTTTTGGGCCGGGAATACGCGGGGTCCGCTCGCGGTGCCGGGGAGCTACAAGGTCCGGCTGACCGACGGGGGCTGGTCGGAGACCCGGGGCTTGAACGTGGTGAAGGACCCGCGGGTCAAGGCCAGCCCGGCCGAGCTGCAACAGCAGTTCGACCTGCTCGTCCGGATCCGTGACCGCGTGAGCGCGGCGGACGACGCCGTGCAGCAGATCCGTGACGTGAAGGAACAGATCGACGCCGCCGCCAAACGCGCGAAGGGACTGCCTGCCGGGAAGGGTGCCGCCATCGCCCGGGCGGCGGATTCGCTCCAGGCGAAGCTCGGCGCGGTCGAAGAAGCCATCTACCAGGTCAGGAACAAGAGCAACGAGGATGCGCTCAACTTCCCGATCAAGGTGAACAACAAGCTCGCGTCGCTCGCGGGGGTCGTGGGCAGCGCGGACGCGCCGCCCACCGATCAATCGTACCAGGTGTTCGACCAGCTCGCGGCTGAGCTGCAGGGCTATCTCGACCGGCTGAAGACGATCGTGGAGACCGACGTGCCGGCGTTCAACCGCACGGTGCGAGAGCAGGACATCCCGGCGGTGCTGGGCCGGTAGGGACCCCGTGCCGTTCACGCGCGACGACATCCGGGCCGCCGTGGAGCGCGCCGGCGACGAGCACTGGAAGGCGCTGCGCGATCATCACGAAGACGCCTATCCCGACCCGAAGCCCACGCCCGGCGACGTGTGCAAGGCCGAAGCCGAGCGACTCAATGCGATGGGTTTGGGCGACGCCAACGAGTTCGAGCTCGTGGAGACCCGCGTCGAACGGGTGGGGGCCGAGGTGCGCCTGACCCACGTGTTCCGCTACAAGCCGCTCAACATCCGGCTCCTGACAGAGCCGTTCCAAGGCTACCGCTAACGGTGGCTGCTCCTGCCGACCGCGCCAAGCTGTTCGAGGAGATGCACCGGCGCGGGGAGCCCTTCGACTACAGTCGCCGGGCCGCCGAGCTGCTGCGTCATCGGTTCGTCGGTGAAGCCGTGCGGCGGCTCCACGCCCACCCGACGCGGCTGCTCGACATCGGCTGCAGCATGGGACAGCTCACGGCGCAGCTCGCGGGGCTCCCAGATGCCTTGTTCGCCGTGGATCTGTCGCCGACGGCGATCCGGGCGGCGCGGGACCGGCTGCGCACGGTCGGTGTGCCCGCCCGGTTCGTGGTCGCGAGTGCCACCGCGCTGCCGTTCCGAGAAGCGGCATTCGACGTCACCGTGCTCTCGGACGGGCTCCACAGCTGGCAGCTCACCCCCGAGGAGCGTCAGCGGGCTCTGGCGCAGACGCATCGGATTCTGAGACCGGGCGGCTGGGCCGTACTCACCGAGTACCTGCAACCCCGCGCCTTTCCAGCCTTCGTGACGCAGGTGCGCGCCAGTCCGCTCGCCGTGGTGTCGATCGAATACCTGCACGATCGCTTGTGGTACCAGGTGGAGTCGTGGTTCAAGGCCGTGCGCGATTGGCGCTGGGTGCAACGCCTGTTCGGCAGCATGGCCTTGGCGCGGCTGCTCCGCTCGGTCGCGCGGCCGCTCGGACCCTTAGGGTCGCGGCACATTCTGGTTATTGCCCGCCGATCTGACGAGGTGCCGCAGTGAGGTGCTGCACTTGTTGCATCGGTGTCACACGAAATGTGCATAATCTGCACGGTCATTAGTACAGTCTAGCAAGCCTACCTGAATGGGTGGTTGCGCGCTGTGGTCCATTTTGTGCATCTTTTGCGCGAAATCGAAGACAAGCTGCATCCTTCAACCCCCGCTCGGGAGACTGTATGAGACGCGCTGTTGGGCTTGGCTTGCTGATGATGGCAGCGACCCCGTTTGCTCTGGCGGCGCAAGGCACGCCGGCCGCGGACTCATTGGCGCAGGCCGCGAACACCGCGGCGGCCGCCAACACCGTGGCGATCAACTTCGTCTGGACGCTCGTCGCCGGGTTCCTCGTGATGTTCATGCAGGCCGGTTTCGCCATGGTGGAGACGGGGTTCACCCGCGCCAAGAACGCCGCTCACACCATCACGATGAACTTCATGGTGTACGGCATCGCGATGCTGGCGTATTGGGCGATCGGCTTCGCCATCCAGGCGGGCGGCGTGGGAGCCCTCGGCACGCTGGGGGGCTATGACAAGCTCGCTCATGAGTTCTCCCTCACCATCGCGGGCAAACAGTGGGGGCTGTTCGGCGGCACGGGGTTCTTCCTCACCGGCGTCGCGTACACGGCGCCGGTGTTCGCCTACTTCCTGTTCCAGATGGTCTTCATGGACACCGCTGCGACGATCCCCACCGGCGCCCTGGCGGAACGGTGGAAGTTCCTAGCGTTCGTTGTCTTCAGCGTGTTCGTCGGTGCCTTCATCTATCCCATCTACGCGAACTGGACCTGGGGCGGCGGCTGGCTGTCGATGCTCGGCAAGAACCTGGGGCTGGGCCACGGCCATGTGGATTTCGCGGGATCGTCCGTGGTGCACATGACGGGTGGGGTGATGGCGTTCTTCGCCGCGGCGCTGTTGGGCCCGCGTCGCGGCAAGTACAACTTCGACGGCAGCGCCAACGCGATCCCCGGTCACAACATCCCAATGGCGCTGATCGGGACGTTCATCCTCGCCTTCGGGTGGTTCGGCTTCAACGCCGGATCGACGCTGGCGGGCTCTGACCTGCGCATCGGGGTCATTGCGACGAACACGATGCTGGCTGGGGCGGCGGGTGGCGGGACGCTCGCCGGTTTGGTAGCGATCACGGCGCCCTGTGCCTTCGTCACCGCGCCGTCCGCGGTGCTGATCGGCGGGATCGCGGGGGTGCTGGTGTGCGTGGCGGTCTTCTTCGTCGAGCGCCGGCTGCGGATCGACGACCCGGTCGGCGCGATTTCCGTGCACGGAGTCAACGGGCTGTGGGGCATCCTGTCGCTCGGCCTGCTCGCCGACGGCACGTACGGGGACGGGTGGAACGGCGTCAACGGGGCGGTGCGCGGGCTGTTCTACGGCGACGCGGGTCAGTTCGCGGCCCAGGTCGTCGGCGGCCTGGCCAACTTCGTGGCCGTGGGGGCCATGACCTACGTCGCGTACAAGGTCACCGCGGTCCTCGTGGGCGGCCATCGCGTGGCCCCGGAGATCGAGGAGCTCGGGCTCGACCTGCCGGAAATGGGAGCACTGGCGTATCCCGACTCGCCGGAAGTGGCCTCGGCGGTCATCCTCAGCGAGCCCGCCGATGTCTCGCTGGGCGGCGGCCTAGAGCCGGCGACCGAAGCGGCCTGACAGCGACCCGACAGCGTTTTGACACCTAGCGTGAAGGAGTGAATATGAAGCTCATCACCACTGTCGTTCGTCCCGAGCGCCTGCCCCAGGTGAAGGCGGCGCTGTTCCGCGCCGGCGTCACCGGCGTCACGATCAGTCGCGTGAGCGGGCACGGCGGGGAGCGGGAGCTGCACGAGCACTACCGCGGCGTCAATGTGGTGCTCGAATTCCGCGAGAAGGTGCGCCTCGAGATGGCCGTGTCGGAGCCGTTCGTGGAGCCGACCATCAATGCGATCCTGTCCGCGGCGCGCACCGGCCAGGTCGGCGACGGGAAAATCTTTGTCCAGCCGCTGGAACGGGTGATTCGGATCAGGACCGGCGAGGTGGACACGGCCGCGGTCACGGCGGTCACGGCGGACGAGGTGCAGCGCCGGGCGCTGCAGCAAACGGCGCAGCATACGCCGAAGGTGTAGTGCGGTACGGACCGCTTCCCTCACGTTGAGTTAAGGAGAGCATATGCGTCTTCTCAGCGCCCTGTTGGTCGCTCCCGTGTGGCTGGCCGCCCAGAGCGCGCCTTCGGCACCGGCAGACACGACGGACAAGAAGGCCGCCGCGCCCCCGCCGCCTGCGCCGACCGTTAACCACCTCGAGACCACGCTGGCCGGCTTCAAGCTGTCCGGCTTCGCGGAGGCGTCGTACGCCTACTCGGGGCGCAGCCTCGGCGACACGGCGATCGTCGGGCGGCTGTACGATCGGCTGCAGAACCGCTTCGCCCTCAACGCGCTCGCCGTGGTGCTCGACCGGCCCTACGATCCGGCGAAGTTCAGCGCCGGGTTCCACACCGAGCTATTGGTGGGCCAGGACGCGACCGTAATCCAGTCGAATGGGCTCTTCGCGGGCGCCGCGACGCCGGTCCCGGTCGACGTGCCACATCTCTACGTCACGTTGAACGTTCCGACCGCCAGTGGCAACGGGCTGCAGTTCAAGGTCGGGCGGATTCCCACGCTCCTGGGCCTCGAGGTAATCGAGACCTACGCCAACCCCAACTGGTCGGAGGGGAACCAGTTCATCTACGTGGAGAACTTCACCGCGCTCGGGGTGAGCGTGGAGACGAAGTTCAACAACCATCTGGACGCACAGTTCCGTTTGATCAACGGCTGGGACCAGGTCGCGGACAACAACGGCCGCAAGTCCCTGATGGGACGAGTCGGGATCTATCCCGATGCGGCGACGTCGCTCGGCATCGTGGGGTTCTGGGGGCCCGAGGAAGCGAACATCAACAATGCCAACCGGTACGGCGTCGAGGGGTTGCTGTGGCGCAAGCTCGGCAAGGCGGCCGTCTGGGTTCAGGGGGATTACGGGAAGGAGCAAGCCAACGCGGCGTTGCCCGATCCGACGAAGGACGCGCAGTGGGTGGCGCTGGGTGGCTGGGTCACGTACGACTTCACGTCATCCGTCGGTTTGGCGCTGCGCGGCGACTACGTGAACGATCAGGACGGCGCCCGCACCAGCGGCGTATTCGGTTTCCCAGCAAACGCGGGACAGAAGTTCGGCAGCGGCACGGCGACGTTGAACATCCGTGCCTGGCCGGACGCCGTGGTCCGGCCCGAGCTCCGGTACGACCGCTCGACCCTGGCGGCGTTCGCCGGCAAGAAGGATCAGGTCACGTTCGCGCTGGCTGTCGCGTATCTGTACTGAGGCTGGCGAAAGAACCGGTACAGCAGCCAGAGGTCGAGCAGGCCCACCGCGCCCAGGACCGAGAACGCGGCGCCGCTGTCGATGAGGTGGAGCTGTCGCAGCAGGGTCGAGATGCCATAGCCGACGACCCAGGCGTCGAAGCTCATGCAGACGCGCCGGAAGGTTTCCGGTCGCACGTGCCGAATGACGCGCCCGCCGAGCGGGATCCCGACGATGAGGCTCGGGAGGATGTAGGGGAGCAGACCGGCGCTCTCGACCGTGAACATGCCGGCCACGTAGTACGCCGCGGCGGTGAAGGTCGATTCGGCGAGCCGGACGAGGCCCAGCCCCGCTCGGAAGTCCTGCTTGGCGAGTCCCTGGTTGCTCAACATCACGGCCAACGGCGGGCCGGAGATCGTGGTGACGGAGTACAGCACGCCGAGGCCGCTCCCGAAGAGCAGTCCGGCGCGCTGCTCCGCCTTGATCGGTCGGCGAAATCCGGCTGCTTGCAGGAGAATCAGCGGCAGCAGGGCGATAAAGGTCGCGAGCTTGAGCCACCCCGGCTGCACCCGGTGCACGAGCGCCGTCCCGAGCACGACGCCCGGTGCCAGGCCGAGCACCATCGGCAGGACCCGGCGCCACACCTGGGGGACGCTCGCTCGATTGACCCATAGGACATACGCGTTCAACACCACCTCGACCCATACGAGCGCCGGGTTGAGGATCCGATTGGTATAGAAGAGGAGGGCCACCGGCGCCGTGATCGACGAGAATCCGTACCCGAGGGATCCGTTGACCGTAGCGGCCAGCAATGTCGTGAGAACCAGGGCGAACGTGCTCGATGTCATGTCCAGCGAGGTCTGGCTCCCTCTCGTTTCAACGTTGAGGTGATGGCACAACAAACAGGCCCGGCGCACCGTGGGGTGGCCGGGCCTGAAAGCGGCTCGAGTAGCGAAGAAACTAGCGGTTCTTCACAACTTCAAGAGGCGCGCTGCCGTGTCCGTCCAACCCTGCAGTTGGTCGTAGCAACAACAGACCGGGCAACACAGCGGCGTCGCGTGCATGTGATCGGGCAAGCTAGGCCGGGCGTTGCGGCGTGTCAACCGGGCGGGTTGACAGCCGAGCGCTCGGTCCGTAAATAACCGGCATCCATGATGACGCACCGCGCCTGCCGCCGTTGTTGTCCGTGTTGTCGGACGATCGACGCTCGCTCCCCGGGGAGCGGACGCGGTTGCGGCGCTCGAGTGCCGGCCGGCAACGGATGCTGACCGACTAGTTTAAACGGCACGCGCGTCGCAGATCGGGCCCGCTTCCCAAGAGGGAAGCGGGCCCGCTGCTTTTTTCTCGCTGCGGAGGTTCGAGAGATGGCCCAAGTCGAGTTGGCGAGCGGCAGACGGATCAGGCAGGCGTCGGGCTTTACGCTGTGGTTCACCGGCCTGTCAGGCGCGGGAAAGTCCACGCTTGCCGCCGCCGTCAGCCGGGAGCTGCGCCGTCACGGGATCGCGGTCGAAGTCCTGGACGGCGACGAAGTGCGCCAGAATCTGTCACAGGGGCTGGGTTTCTCACGTGAAGACCGCGACACCAACATCCGCCGCATCGGCTACGTGGCGAGGCTGCTCACGCGGAACGGGGTCGCGGTGATCACCGCCGCCATCTCTCCGTACCGCGCGGTGCGCGACGAAGTGCGCCGGGAAGTGGGCGCGTTTGTCGAGGTGCACGTGAAGGCCTCGCTCGACGAGTGTATTCGGCGCGATGCGAAGGGGCTGTACCGGCGGGCGCTGGCGGGCGAGATCCCCCACTTCACTGGGGTCTCCGACCCGTACGAGGAGCCGCTGCGACCCGAGCTGGTCGTGGACACCGAGCGGGAGGACGTCGGCGACAGCGCCACGCGGGTGATCGAGCGCCTCGTCGAGCTCGGCTATCTCCGGAGCGCGGCCGATGCCTAGCCCGGCGGAGGTGCGCGCGCACGCTCGGGCGCTGCACGGGGCGAGCCCCGAAGCGATTCTGACGTGGGCCGTCGCGACGTTCCCGCGAAAGGCGGCGCTCACCGTGAGCTTCGGCGGTGGCGGTGTGGTGCTCGCGCACCTGATCGGTCGCATCGACCGGACGGTGCCCGTGATGTTCCTGGACACCGGGTTCCATTTCCCGGAGACGTACGCCTTCAAAGACCGGTTCGTCAGGCAATACGGCCTCAATCTCGTCGAGCTGCCTCCGTTGACCGACCCCGGACCGCTGTACCGGACCGATCCCGATCGCTGCTGCTGGATCCGTAAGGTCGAGCCGCTCGAGCGGGCGCTCGCGGGGTTCGACGCCTGGATCAGCGCCGTGCGGCAGGATCAGACCGACCACCGCGCGGCGACCGAGCTACTCGAGTATCACGAGGTCGCCGGACGCCCCATCGTGAAGGTGTTTCCGCTCGCTCACTGGAGTCGGGCGGACGTGTGGGACTACATCCGGGAGAACGACGTTCCCTATCACCCGCTGCTCGATCAGGGCTATACGAGTATCGGGTGCTGGCCCTGCACCAGACCGACGACAGCGGGGGAGCCCGAGCGGGCGGGCCGCTGGGCCGGCACCAGCAAGACCGAGTGCGGGCTCCACACCTTCAGCGTGAAGCGATGAGCGTGGACTTGGTCAACCGCGTGATCCCGGAAGACGAACGGGCCGCCGCGCTCGAACGCGCGGGCCGCCTGCCGTCGCTCACGCTCGATCCCCACACGATGGCCGATCTCGAGCTGATCGCGACCGGGGGATACAGCCCGCTCACGGGCTTCCTGGGCTCGGCCGACTACCAGCGCGTGATCCACGAGATGCGCCTCGCCGACGGGCGGCCGTGGCCGCTACCCATCACGCTGCGCGTTGCCGTGGCGCCGGGATTGGGCGATGCGGTGGCGCTGAAGGCACCGGACGGGTCCATCGTCGGCCTGCTCGACGTGCGGGACGTGTACACCGCTTCCCGCCCGGAGGAGGCGCAGCTGGTCTTTGGCACGCGCGATGCTGCGCATCCCGGCGTGGCCCAGCTGTACGGGCAGGGCGATCTCGCCGTCGGTGGCGAGGTCTGGTTGCTGCGTCGCACCGTGCCGCCGTTCCCCGAGCTCGCGCTCGATCCAGCCGACACGCGGCGGATCTTCGCCGAGCGCGGCTGGCGCACGGTGGTCGGCTTCCAGACTCGCAATCCCGTCCATCGCGCGCACGAGTACATCCAGAAAGCGGCGCTCGAAATCGTGGACGGCCTGTTGCTGCACCCGCTCGTCGGCCCGACCAAGGAGGACGACATTCCCGCGGACGTCCGCGTTCGGAGCTACCGGGTCCTGCTCGAGCGCTATTACCCGCCCGACCGGGTACTCCTCGCCGCGTTTCCCGCCGCCATGCGGTACGCGGGGCCGCGGGAAGCCGTCTTCCACGCGCTGGTGCGCAGGAACTACGGCTGCACCCACTTCATCGTCGGCCGCGACCACGCGGGCGTGGGGAGCTACTACGGCCCGTACGACGCCCAACGGATTTTCCAGCGGTTCCGACCGGATGAGCTGGGCATCGAGCCGCTCTGCTTCGAGCACACGTTCTACTGTCGCCGCTGCGGGGCGATGGCTTCGCCCAAGACGTGCCCGCATGACGGAGACGCGCGGGTGACGCTCTCCGGCACCAAAGTGCGCGAGCTATTGCGGAGCGGCGAGTTGCCGCCGCCCGAGTTCAGCCGCCCGGAGGTAGCCCGCGTGCTCGCTGACGGCTTAAAGGAGATACTCGCATGACCGCATCGACCCTCCGCGAGGTCCTCGATCGGCTGGGACGGGCGTTGCGGGAGCGCTGGGCGTGGTATCGGCGCCAGCAACGCGACGACCGTGAGCGGCACTGGTGGGACGTCTACAACCGGTGACGGGCTGTCACCCCCGCCGCCGTAACAACGGCAGCTCGAGCGCATCCCGCAGTGCCTGCCAGCTAGCCTCGAGGATGTTCTCCGAGCAGCCGACGGTGCTCCAGCGCTCGTCGCCGCGCGCCGACTCGATGACGACTCGGGGTTTCGCCGCGGTGCCGAGGTGATCGTCCACGATTCGGACCTTGTAGTCCACGAGGCGCACGTCGGCGAGTTGCGGGTAGTGCGGCACGAGCGTCTCCCGGACCGCGCGGTCGAGCGCGTTCACCGGTCCGGCTCCCTCGGCCGTGGCGCGCGTCACCACGTCGCCGACGCGTAGCGTCACGCTCGCCTGTGCCCGCACGGCGCCACAGCGGTTCTCGACCATGACGGTGTACTCGATCATCTCGAACGGCGCTCGATAGTCGGCGGACGAGCGCCGCAGCAGCATCTCGAACGAGCCTTCGGCGCCCTCGAACTGGTAGCCGGCGTGCTCGAGCTCCTTGATCCGCTGGAGCACGGCGGCCTCGCGCTCGCCGGCCGGCACGCCCAGCGCCGCGGCACGGAGGCGCACGGTGCGCCGCCCGGCGAGTTCGCTCACCACTACGCGCATCTCATTTCCCACGAGCGCCGGATCGACGTGCTGGTAGCTCTCGGGAAGCTCGGCCACGGCGGCGACGTGTATCCCGCCCTTGTGTGCGAAGGCGCTCCGGCCCACGTAGGGGGCGTGGGGATCGGGGTTCAGGTTCGCGACGGCCGCCACGAAGTGCGCGGCGTCGCGCAGCTCCCGCAGCCGTTCCGGCGCGAGCACCTGGTAGTCGAGCTTGAGCTGTAGCGTGGCGATCAGCTGGACCAGGTCAAGGTTTCCGCACCGCTCACCGTATCCATTGAAGGTCCCCTGGACGTGGACGCAGCCGGCCTCGACCGCGGCGAGGGCATTCGCGAGTGCCAGGCCGCTGTCGTTGTGCGGGTGGATGCCCAGGGGTGCCGTGATCCGGTCCCGCACCTCCCAGACGCGGGCCTCCACGTCGGTGGGGAGGGCGCCGCCGTTGGTATCGCACAGCACGACGCAGTCGGCACCCGCGCCCGCGGCGGCGTCGAGCGTCGCCAAGGCATATCCCGGATCGAGCCGATAGCCGTCGAAGAAGTGCTCGGCGTCGTAGATCACTTCCTTGCCCAGCGCTTTGAAATGGGTGACGCTGTCGGCGATCATGCGGAGGTTCTCGTCGCGGCTCGTCCGGAGCACGCGGTCGACGTGCAGCGTCGAGCTCTTGCCCACAAGCGTCACCACCGGCGTCCCGGCTTCGACCAGGGCGCGACAGTTCCCGTCCTCCGCACAGTCGCCGCCCGCGTGCCGGGTCATACCGAACGCCGCGATCTTCGCATGGTGCAGCGGGACGCCGGCGATGCGCCGGAAGAACTCCGCGTCCTTGGGATTCGAGCCGGGCCATCCGCCCTCGATGTAGCCGATCCCGAGCGCGTCCAGCCGGCAGGCGATCCTGACCTTGTCCTCCGCCGAGAGGGAGAGGCCTTCGCGCTGCGTGCCGTCTCGCAGGGTCGTGTCGTACAGGATCGGGTTCATGTCGCTCTCCGTGTGTTCCACAGCCTATCGACAAAAAAGTCGGCCTCTCGATGTGAGAGGCCGCGTTGCCCGTGGCGCCGCGCTGTGCTCGTCAGCGGAACGCCGGCACGCTGCCTCTCGTCGAACGCGGGGTGGCGATGGCAATCATCACGAGACCTTCTCCGCGGGCTCCTGATCGGCCGCGACGCTCGCGACCGGCGCGCTCGCCGGGGGCGGAAGCGGGGCCACCTTGCGGAACAGGGGCAAAGCGCGGTGCCACGCCACGACCAGGTCCCGCGCCCGCGGACTCAACGTCTTCGCGAGATGCTGCTCCACGAGGGTCAGGATCTGCCACTCGTCCTGCGGCTCGAGCGGGCGGATGGCGACCATGTCCCCGTTCAGCCGGGCGGCGAGGCTCAGCGTTTCATCGAGCACGTAGGCGACGCCGTTGGACATGCCCGCGCCGAAGTTCCGCCCAACCTCGCCCAGCACCACCACCGTGCCGCCGGTCATGTACTCGCAGCAGTGGTTGCCCGCGCCCTCGATGACCGCGACCGCGCCCGAGTTCCGCACCGCGAACCGATCGCCCGCGCGTCCGGCGGCGAATAGGGTCCCACCGGTGGCGCCGTACAGAGCCGTGTTGCCGAGAATCACGTTGCGATGGGTCAGGCCGGCGTACGCCGCATCGCGGAACGGCTTGATGACGATTTCGCCGCCCGACAGGCCCTTCCCCACGTAGTCGTTCGCCTCCCCTTCGAGCTCGAGGTGCATTCCGGCAAGCGCGAACGCGCCGAAGCTCTGGCCCGCGCTGCCGCGGAACCCCAGACGGACCCGACCCGCCGGCAATCCGGCGCTCCCGTGACGCTCGGCAATGCGTCCCGCGATCCGCGCGCCGAGCGTCAGATGGCCGTTCCCGACGTCATACGACTCGCTGAACGGCCGGCCGCTCTCCAGACAGGGCCCCAGCGTGGTGAGAATCGCGTCATCGAGCGACTCGACTCCAGGGCGGTCGTTGCGCGCGACGCTGCGGCGGCGCGGCGCGTCCCGTGGCTCCGGGTCGGCGAGGAGCAACGACAGGTCGAGCATCTGGGCGCGCGGCACGTCCGGGCGGTCGACCCGTTCCAGCAGGTCCACGCGGCCGATGATCTCGTCCAGGCTGCGGAACCCCATGTCCGCGAGGATGCGTCGCACATCCTCCGCGATCGCGGTGAAGTACGCGACCACCTGCTCCGGCGTACCCTTGAACTTGGCCCGCAGCTCCGGCCGCTGGGTGGCGATCCCCGTCGGACAGCTGTTCAGATGACATTGCCGCGCCATGGCGCAGCCGATCGCCACGAGGACCGCCGTCCCGAAACCATATGCCTCGGCGCCGAGCAGGGCCGCCATGACGACGTCGCGCCCGGTCTTGAGACCGCCATCCACGCGCACTTCGATGCGGTGACGCAGTCCGTTCTCGATCAGCAGCGCCTGCGTCTCGGCGAGGCCCAGCTCCCACGGAGACCCCGCGTGCTTGATCGAGGATAGCGGCGAGGCGCCCGTGCCGCCGTTGTGACCGGAGACCAGCACGTAGTCGGCGTATGCCTTCGCCACGCCCGCCGCCACCCGGCCGACGCCGGCCTCGGCCACCAGCTTCACACCGACGCGGGCGCGCGGGTTCACCTGCTTCAGGTCGTGGATCAGCTGCGCCAGATCCTCGATCGAGTAGATGTCGTGGTGCGGCGGCGGCGAGATCAGCGGGATGCCGGGCACGGCGTGCCGGAGCCGGGCGATCAGCGCCGTCACCTTGTGACCGGGGAGCTGACCCCCTTCGCCGGGCTTCGAGCCCTGGGCGATCTTGATCTCGAGCTCGTCGGCGCGCACGAGGTACTGGGTCGTGACCCCGAAGCGGGCGGACGCGACCTGTTTGATCCGGTTGTCGGCGCGATCGCCGTTCGGGAGCGGCACGTAGCTGTCCGGATCCTCGCCGCCCTCGCCGGAGTTGGACCGGGCGCCCATGCGGTTCATCCCGGTCGCGAGCGTACGGTGTGCCTCGGGCGACAGCGCGCCGAGCGACATCGCGGTGGAGATGAAGCGGCGCCGGATCGCCTCCGCCGGCTCGACTTCCTCGAGCGCTACGGGAATACCCGTGCGGATCGCCAGCAAGTCGCGCGGCCCCGCCGGCAGGCGCGCCGCGACCTTGGCGACGAAGGCGTCATAGCCGTGGCGCTGCAGCGCCGTGACCACGGGCGGCGACCACCCGTGGTCCTCGCCGTCGCGGCGGAACCGCACGCGCCCGTGGTCGGGGAGCGCCCGCTCCCCACTGTCGTCGCCGGAGGCGGCGACGTGGCGGGCGAGAACGTCCTCCGCGATTTCGGCGAATCCGATCCCGCCGATGGTGGACACCGTTCCCGTAAAGCAGCGATCGATCACCTCCGCGCCGAGCCCCAGCGCCTCGAAGATCTGGGCGCCGCAGTACGAGGACAGCGTCGAGATCCCCATCTTCGAGAGAATCTTGAGCAGGCCTTTCTCGGCGGCCGCGCGGAATCCGGCGCGGGCCTCCGTCGTGAGCCGGGCCCGCACCGACGCGAGCGCGAGCCAGGGGTGCACCGCTTCCGCGCCGTAGCCGATCAGGGCGGCAAAATGATGTACGTCCCAGGCGTCCCCGGCTTCCGCCGCCAGGCCGAGTCGCGTGCGGAGACCCTGGCGGAGCAGGTGCTGGTGCACCGCACCGATCGCCAACAGCATCGGGATGGGCGGGTGCTCGCCATCCGCGTCGCGATCGCTCACGATCAGGATGCGCGCGCCGAGCCGCACGGCCCGCTCCGCAGCGGTGCACAGGACATCGAGCGCGGTGCGGAGGGCATCGCCTCCGCTCGCCGGGCGCCACAGCGCCGGCAGCGTCACTCCCTGGTCGCCCGCGAGGTTGCGCAAGGCCGCGATCTCGTCTTCCAGGAGAATCGGATGCTCGGTGCGGACCAGTCGCAGCGCGGCTGGACTGTCGGCGAGCAGCGACCCGCGCCGTCCGAGGTGCATGCGCAGCGACATGACGAGGGTCTCGCGCAGCGGATCGATCGCCGGATTCGTCACCTGCGCGAAGCGCTGGCGGAAATACGCGTACAGGCTCTGCGGAATCCGCGACAGCGGTGGGATCGGCGTGTCGTCCCCCATGCTCCACACGGTGTCCTGGCCCGCCGTCGCCATCGGCTCGGCGACGTAACGCAGGTCCTCGAAGCTCCAGCCGAACGCGAGCTGGCGCGTGACGAGCTCGGGGCCATCGCAGGGCGTGAGGGTGACCCCGGCCGCCGGGCGGAGCGGGCGGACGGAGCGGGCGGCCCAGCGCGCGTACGGGCGGCGGCGGGCCACCTCCCGCTTGGCGTCGGCGTTGCGGAGAATCGTCTGGCGCCGCGTGTCGACGACGATCAGCTCACCGGGGCCGAGGCTCCCGCTTTCGACCACGTCCCGCGGGTCCAAGTCCACCAGTCCCACCTCGGACCCGGCAACGAGCAGGCCGTCGCGGGTGATCTTATAGCGACAGGGCCGCAGGCCGTTGCGATCCAGCGCCGCGCCGGCGATGACGCCGTCCGTGAACGCCAGCGCGGCGGGGCCGTCCCAGGGCTCCACCAGGCACTCGTGGAACTCGTAGAACCCTCGCAGCGCGCGCCCCATCTCGGGGGCGCCCTCGTGCGCCTCCGGCACGAGCATCATCAACGCGTGCACCGGGTCGCGGCCCGCGCGGACCAGCAGCTCGAGCGCGTTGTCCAGGCTCGTCGAATCGCTTCCCTCCGCCCAGATGACGGGCTTCAGGCGATCGATGCGCTCGTCCCAGAGCGGTGACGCCAGGGCCGGCTCGCGGGCGGTCATCGCGTTCCGGTTGCCCCAGAGGGTGTTGATCTCGCCGTTGTGCCCGAGCAACCGAAACGGCTGCGCCAGCGCCCAGCTCGAGCTCGTGTTGGTCGAGTACCGCTGGTGGAACACGGCGATCGCCGACTCGAAGTCGGACGATACCAGGTCCGGGAAGAAGCTCGGCAACTCGGTGCCGGTGAGAAGGGCCTTGTACACCACGGTCCGACACGACAGCGAACACGCGAAAAAGCCGTCGAGCTCGGGTCCCGCCGCCGCAATGCGTTGCTCCAGGATCCGGCGGGCGAGATAGAGCGACCGCTCCCAGGCCGGCGCATCCACGTGCCGGCCGCCCGTGGGCGCGGCGATCACGGCCTGCCGGACGGCGGGGCAGGTGGCGCGAGCGGTGGGCCCGAGCACTCGGGGCTCGACGGGGACGTCGCGCCAGGCAAGCACCGGCAGGCCTGCGGCGCGCAGCACGTCTTCGATGATGATGGTGGCACGGTCCCGGGCCGCCGGGTCCGGCGGCAGGAAGAACATCCCCACCGCGAACGGTTGCTCGGGCGCGAGCGAGAGGCCCAGCCGCGCCGCCTCTCTGTGGAAGAAGGCGCGGGGGATTTGGACGAGCAGGCCCGCGCCGTCACCCGAATGGTCGGTGGAGGCGGCGCCGCGGTGCGCTACGCGGGCGAGGGCTTGGAGCGCCAAGCCGACAATCCCGCTGGAGCGCTCCCCCGACGCCCGCGCCACGCACCCGACCCCGCAGGCGTCGTGCTCGCGCCAGGGGTCGCGGTCCGGCGCCCGGCGATTGGACCAGCGCGATCGATCGCGTTCGTGCATCACGGCTCCGTGGATCGAGACGCGAAACAAGAAGGCCCGCTCTCGTGAGGGAGCGGGCCGGGGCGTTGCTCGTGAGCTTGCATTCTAAGCCGCCCGGTCGCTCCCAGTCACGGGACAGGCCGGAGTCAGGATCAGATTTGCGTTCGACGTGCGGACGGTCACGGGCACCTACCTGATCGTACTAACCAGTTCGTATTAATATGCGGCTTACAGAATAAATATACGCTACCCCGTCCCTGGTCAAGGGGTGCCTTTGGCCGGCGGGCGACACGGGTCACCGGGCGATCAGGCGTTGGATCTCCCCGAATGGGATCACGAGGTCGGCCATCGCGTCGTAGGTGCCGCGCTCGCGTAACTCCCGTGCGATCCGGCGGATCAACCCCAGCGTTGCCTGCACGACACGGGGGCCCAGGCTCGCGCGGCGCACGCCCAGCGCCTCGAGCTGGTCGAGCGGCGGGGCGGGGGGGCCGGCGATGACGTTCAAGGGACCGGTGATCTCGCGGGCCAGCCGCCCGATCGTTTCCAGGTCGCTCACGTGGGGAACGAACAGGGAGTCGGCCCCGGCCGAGCGGTAGGCGTTGGCGCGGCGCACGGCGGCGGCGAAGCGCTCTGCCGGTGACCATTGTTTCACCTCGAACGCATCGGTTCGCGCATTGACGACGACTGGCACCCGCGCCGCCGCGCCCGCCTCGCGCACCGCCCGGAGGCGTTCCACCTGGAGCGTGAGGTCGAGCAGCAGGCCCTCGTCGGTCGCGTCCTCGAGATTCAACCCGATCGCGCCCGCCGCGATCACGCCGCGCGCCGTTTCCGCCGCGGCCTCTGGAGTCGCGCCGTAGCCGGCCTCAACGTCGGCGGTCACGGGGATCCGCACACCCTGCACGATCCGCCGCACAACCGCGAGCATCTCTCCGCGACTGATGCGCTCGCCGTCGGCGTACCCCAGCGTCCAGGCGACGCCGGCGCTCGAGGTGGCGATCGCGGGGAACCCGGCGTCCTCGATCAGGCGGGCGCTGATCGCGTCCCACGCGTTGGGGAGGACGAGCATGCGCGGTCCGGCATGCAGCCCTCGGAAGCGCTCCGCCTGTTGCGACTGCGTCGGTGCGGTCATCGCCCCCCCTCCTTGCTGATCACTGGACCTCGCACGCTCGCCACCGGGCGGTAAGTTTGTGGCACCCAAACTCACCGCTCGGTGGCCATCATGCGTGCACGATCGCTTCCCCGCCTGTTTCCCGTCACCCTCGCTGTCCTGCTCGTCGGGCCGCTGTGCGCCCAGGCGACGCAGGCCCCCGTTCTCACGGTTCACTCGATCTGGGGCACGCGTGAGTTCGCGAGCGACCTCGTGGCCCCGACGTGGACCAAGGACGGTGCGGCGTACACGGCCATCGAGCCGGACAGCGCGGGGAACACGGATCTGTACCGGGTGGATGCCGTAACGGGGAGGAAGGAGCGCCTCGTCCGCGGCGCGGACCTCGTCCCGCCCGGAGCGCCGCGGCCGCTGGCGATCGAAGAGTACCGTTTCTCGAGCGACGGCGCGAGGGTGCTCATCTTCACTAACTCGGCGCGGGTATGGCGCCAGAACACCAAGGGCACCTACTACGTCTGGGACTTGCCAGCCAAGCGTCTCATCCCGGTGAGCGCGCAGCCGGGTTATCAGATGTTCGCCAAGTTCTCCTCCGACGGGCGGATGGTCGCCTTCGTGCGCGGCAACAACATCTACGTGACGGACCTGACGACCGGAGCCGAGACCGCGTTGACCGCGGACGGCAGCGACAACGTCATCAACGGGACTTCCGACTGGGTGTACGAGGAAGAGCTCGATCTGCGCGATGCGTTCCGCTGGAGCCCGGATGGTCGCCGGATCGCGTTCTGGCGGCTCGACCAGACGGCGATCCGGCCCTTTTATCTGCTGAACGCCGACTCGCTCTACCCCGAGCTTGTGGCAGTGCGGTATCCCAAGGCGGGGACGCCGAATTCGGAGGTCAAGATCGGAATCGTGGATCTGGCGACGCGCCGGACCGCGTGGGTCAGCCTCGGATCGGAAAGGGACGTTTACGTCGCCGCGATGGACTTCGCCGGATCGGCAGACGAGATCTGGCTCACTCGCCTGAACCGTCACCAGAACCGGCTCGACCTCCTGCTCGCCGACGCGACGAGCGGGGCGTCCCGCACCATCATGGCCGACTCGGACGCCGCCTGGGTGGACGCGCACGAGCCCCGTTGGATCGCGGGGGGCAAGCAGTTCCTGTTCGAAAGCGAGCGGGACGGGTACCAGCAGGTGTATCTCTTCGACCGGGCCGGCGCCCTCGTGCGCCGCGTCACGCCGGGCGGCTGGGACGTGCTGCAGGTGTTCGGCGTCGACGAGAAAAAGCAGGTGTTGTACTTCACCGGCGCGATCGATGGACCGCTGGGCCGGCCGCTTCTCGCCATCGGGCTCGACGGCAAGGGTCTGAAGCGGCTCGCCGCGGAGCCCGGAAGCCACGGCATCGAGTTCGCTCCCACGTTCCAGCTGTACGTCGACACGTACTCGCGGGCCGGCGTTCCCCCGGTGCAGACCCTGCGGCGGGCGGACGGCAAGGTGGTGCGCACGCTGGCGGACAACGCGTCGCTTACCACGAAGGTCGCGGGGCTGGGCCTCCCGCGCCCCGAGTTCCTCACGATTAAGACGGCGGACGGTGTGGAGCTCAACGCTTGGATCATCAAGCCGAAGGGCTTCGATCCGGCGCATCGCTATCCCCTGTTGATGACCGTGTACGGCGGGCCGGGCTCCCAGACGGTGACCGACGGCTGGGGTGGCGCGAGCTACCTGTGGAACGAGATGCTGGCGGCAGACGGCTACCTCGTCGCGAGCGTCGACAATCGCGGCACCGGCGCGCGGGGCGCCCGGTTCAAGAAGCAGACTTACCTCCACCTCGGTCGGTACGAGTCGGCGGATCAGATCGCCGCGGCCCGCTGGTTTGGCGCGCAGCCGTACGTCGATCCCGACCGGATCGGCATCTGGGGCTGGAGCTACGGCGGCTACATGAGCTCGCTCAGCATGTTCCGCGGCGCCGGCGTGTTCAAAGCGGCGCTCGCCGTCGCCCCGGTCACCGACTGGCGCTTGTACGACACCATCTACACCGAGCGCTACATGCGCACGCCGCAGGAGAACCCAGCGGGCTATGCCGAAGGCGCCCCGCTCGCCTACGCCGATAGCCTGCAAGGCCACTTCCTGCTGGTGCATGGCACAGGCGATGACAACGTGCATTTCCAGAATTCGATCCGGCTGGTGGAGCGGCTCGAAGCCGCCAACAAGCAGTTCGGCATGCGGATCTACCCGAACAAGACGCACGCGATCGCCGGCGGGAACACGCGCGAGAATCTGTACGACCTGTTCACGGCGTGGCTGAAGCGAAACCTCTAGCGCGGACCGCCCTGGCGGTCCTGACGCTGATCAACCTGTTCAACTATCTCGACAGGTGGATCGTTGCCGCGCTCGCCGAAAGCATGAAACACTCCGAGCTGCAGCTTTCGGACACGCAGCTCGGCGCGCTCATGACCGGGTTCATCGTCGTGTACATGCTCGCGGCGCCGCTGTTCGGCTCGCTGGGCGACAGGCGATCGCGCACGCGGCTCATCGGCCTCGGCGTGGCGATCTGGAGCGCGGCCACGGCGCTGGCGGGGTTGGCGCGGAGCTACACCGCGCTGTTCGCGGCGCGGGCCGCGGTGGGGATCGGCGAGGCGGCCTACGGGACGATTTCGCCGGCGCTGCTTGCCGACTACTTCCCGCGCGAGCGGCGAGGGCGAGTGTTCGCGATCTTCTTCGCCGCGATCCCGATCGGCTCGGCGCTGGGGTACGTGGTGGGGGGTCTCGCGGATCACTACTTCGGCTGGCGGCCCGCGTTCTTCGTCGCGGGCGTCCCCGGCCTCCTGCTCGCTGCCCTCGCGCTGCGGCTGCACGAGCCGCGACGCGGCAGCCAGGACCCCGACGCTCCCGCTCCGGCCGCGGCAGCGGGGCAGGCGCGCGGCGCGGCGACCCGGTCCGCGTACGTTGCGCTGCTCCGCAACCGCCCCTACACCCTCACCGTACTCGGGTACGCCGCCTACACCTTCGCGATCGGGGCGCTCGCCTTTTGGACCCCCTCGTTCCTCGAGCGCGCCCGCGGCATCCCCAAGGCCCAGGCGACCGTGCAGTTCGGCGCGATCGTGGTGGTGACGGGGTTCGTCGGTACCTACGGCGGCGGCTGGTTGGGAGACCGGTTGTTGCGACGCACCCAACAGGCGTACCTGTGGGTGTCCGGGGTCGCGACGCTCGCGGCCGCGCCGCTCACACTCGCGGCCCTCGCCGCGCCCGCGCCCCCGGTCTATTGGACGGCCATCGTGGCGGCCGAGCTGCTCCTGTTCGCGTCGACCGGGCCCGTCAACTCGACGATCGTGAACGTCGTGTCCCCACACGTGCGCGCGACGGCCGTCGCGCTGAGCATTTTCACGATTCACATCCTGGGCGACGTGCCGTCGCCCTCGCTGGTTGGGGCGATCTCGGACGCGCGCTCACTCGGTGAGGCGATGCTGATCATTCCGGTCGCGGTGCTCGTGGGAGGGATCATCTGGAGCTACGCGGCGTGGCGGTGCGACCGGGCCGTCGCTGCCGCTGCACGGACGATGTAGGGGCGCAGCATGCTGCGCCCCTACACAGGGCTGTCACGACGTCAGCCGCGCATCACGGTGTCGTCTTCGGACTCCGCCAGCCCTCGATCTCCTGGACGAAGCTCCGGGCGACGTCGGCGAGATCCACCGGTCCGATCGCCGGATCCTGCTTCAACCCCTCGACCCGCGTAAGGTTGACCGAGGCCTTCTGGTATGTGCTGTCGATCCCGAGCGCGGCCTTATAGGCGTCCGCACTCTGGGTAATGTGGCCCGTGCGCTCGAGAACCAGGCCGAGGTTGTTCTGGAACGCCGCTACGGTCGAATCGATCCCGATGGCGTGTGCCAGCGGCCCGACCGCCTGATCGAACTTGCCTTGGCCGAGGTACACGATCGCCAAGTTGTTCAGCGACCACACGTCGCGGTCGTCGAGCACGAGGGAGCGGTGGTAAGCGTCGATCGCACCCGTGGCGTCCCCGAGCGCGCTCTTGACCCGTCCGAGCAGCCGGAACCCCTCACTCGATCCCGAATCGATTTTGAGCGCCGCCTCGACGCTCGAAAGCGCGTCTTGTGGCTTACCCTGCTCGATAAGCACGCGGGTCAGGTTCAAGTGGCTCTTGACGTGGGTCGAGTCCTGCTCGAGCGCGCGCTTGAACGCGTCGACCGCCCCGTCGCGGTCTCCCGTCTTCCACGTGGAGAGGCCGAGCATGTAGTATCCCCACACGTTGTGGGGCTGGTCGGTGGTGTACGTCGCGAACATCCGTGAAGCTTCGTCGTAGCGCCGTTGCTTGAACGCAGCGTTGGCGCTCTCAAACGAGACGGGCGGGGTCGCGACTGGAGCGGGCGTCGACCCGCCGGTCGGCGTGGACGAGACGGTGGACACTTCTGCCGCGTTCGCGTCGGATGCCTTGGGGTGCTTGTCCCCGCAGGCGCCGAGGATGAAGGCGGCGATCGAGATGAGCGTGATGCGGTTCCGCATAAACTCCTCCTGGATTGGGGTTCGTGCCCCGTAAGAGCAGGAGGGGGGCCAGCAAGCGACGGTCAGCTATCAGCCGTCGGCACAATCAGTTGTGGGAAACGGCGAGGGCGGTCGTGTCCGGGTGGACACGCGATCAGATGGCGCAACGTGTTGGTGGGGACACGCGCTACTCGCGGCTGATGCCATGCCTCCGCATGATCTTCAGCAGACTCGCGTGATCGGACAGGCCCAGCTCCTCTGCGGTCTTCGTGATGTGCCAATCGTTACGCTCCAGCGCCGCCACGATGATGCGCCGCTCGGCCTCAGCCTTGAGTGCGTGGAAGCTGGTAGGCAGCGGGCCGGGACTCGCTCCGGGCGCGACGCTCCCAGCGCCGTCCCGTATCTCGGCGGGCACGTCATCGAGCGCGATCACGTCCGTGTCGGTCGCGATGATCATGCGCTCCACGACATTCCGCAGCTCGCGGACGTTGTTCCGTTTCCACTCGTAGGCCAGCAGTGACTCGAGCGCCGCTCCCTCGACCTTCTTGGGACGCACCCCGAAGCGCGCGCAGGTAGTCGTGACGAGCTGCTCGACCAGTGCCGGGAGGTCGGACAGCCGCTCGCGCAGCGCCGGCACGCGCAACAGGTGCACGTTAAGCCGATACAGCAGATCTTGACGGAACCGCCCCGCGGCCACCTCCGCCTCGAGGTCGCGGTTGGTAGCGGCCACGACGCGCGCGTCCACGGTGATCGTACGGTTCCCGCCCAGTCGGCTGACCTGCCGCTGCTCGATCACCCGCAGCAGCTTCGCCTGCGCGGGCAGGGGCAGCTCGCCGATTTCGTCGAGGAACAACGTGCCGCCCGCGGCCGCTTCGAACGCGCCCTTGCGGAGCACATTCGCGCCGGTGAAGGCACCGCGCTCGTGCCCGAACAGCTCGTCCTCGACCAGGCTCTCCGGGAGGGCACCGCTGTTCAAGGCGACGAACGGGCCGTTCGGGCTCGCTCCGAGGCGATGCAGCTCCCGGGCGACGAGCTCCTTCCCCGATCCACTCTCGCCCACGATCAAGACGGGACTCGGAATCTTGGCGACGCGCGCGATCGCGTCCTTGAGCCGCCGCATGGCGGGGCTGGCGCCCACGAGGGGCGCGTCGGTGCCGGTGCGCTCGCGCAGGGCGGCGACCTGACCGACGAGGCGCTGTCGGGCGAGCGCGTTTTCGACCTCCTGCACGACCCGCTCCATCGGTTCGGCCTTGTCGATGAAGCTCTGGGCACCGAGCCGGATCGCCTGGGTGCAGCGATCGTAGTTGCCCGTCCCGGTGTAGACGATCACCGGGATGCGGAGGCTGCGTCGCTCCATCGCCCGCAAGACCTCGAAGCCGTCCATCCCCGGCATCTCGAGATCGAGGATGACGCAGTCCACGGGCTCGCGCTCGAGTGCTTCCAGGGCTTCCCGCCCGCCGTGCGCGACCAGCGCGTCGTACGCGCCGAGCCGTTTCAGATCGTAGGCGTACTGCTCCGCCATCGCGGGGACGTCGTCCACGACCAGGATGGTGGTCACTCAGCCTCTCCCGGCAGCTCCACGATGAACGTGCTGCCCGCCCCGGGTGCAGTCTCGACTCGGAGCGCGCCGTTGGCGTCGAGCACCAGACGCCGCACGATCGAGAGGCCGAGGCCGGTGCCGTCCGGCTTGGTCGTGTAGAAATCGTCGAACGCCCGGTTCAACTCCTCCCGGCTCATTCCCCTGCCCGTGTCCGCGACGGTGATCCGCACGACGGAGCTGTCGCCATCTCCACCGGCGCCCCGCGTGGTCCCGACGATCACGGTCCCCCCGGGCGACGCGAGGCTGTCGAGAGCGTTGCCGATCAGGTTCTCCAGGATTCTCCGCAGCACGAGGGGATCCGTGCGGACGGCCGGCAGCGCGTCCGCCAACACGCTCTTGAGCTCACCCCGACTCGCGTCGCTGACGCGACGGATCGTCTCGCGGACGGCTGCGTTGACGTCGCACGGCTCGCGGGCCGGCTGCGGGTAGAGGCGGGCGTAGTTCGTGGCGAGGTTCTCGAGATACGAGATGCCGGACTCGATCGTCCCCTGACGGTCCCGCAACGCCGCCGCGAGCCGATCGGGCTCGCCGCGCGCGGCTTCGAGCAGGTGCCGGAACACGTTACGGATGGGGATCAGCCCGTTCTTGATGTCGTGGTTCACCTGCCGCGCGAGGTCCCCCACGGCAATGCGCCGCTCGGCCTCTCGCAGCCGGGCGGCGCCGGCCCGGAGCCGCTGGGTCATCGCGCCGAGCAGCCGCGAGAGCGCGCCGATTTCGTCGGCGCGATCGCTCTCGAACGCGACGTCGAGGCGCTCCATGTCGATCTCGGCCGTGCGGCGCGCCAGCTCCCGCAGCGGCCGGCTGATCCAGTTGGACAGCCAGCTTGCGAGCAACAGGGCGATCGCGCCGGTGAGCAGCACCGCTGCCGCGAACGCCGCGTCCACGCGCCGGCGCAGCGCGGCGAGGGGGGCGAGGGAGTGCGTGACCACGATCCGTGCTTCCCCCAGGCTCGGAGCATCGCGGAGGTCGACGAAGGGAACCGCGAGCGCGCTCACAACCTGTGCCGCCGAGTCGACGCGCGTGGGCGTGTCGGTGGGGAGGGCGAGGGAGACGGCCAGATCGGAGTCGGGAGCGAGCCGCGCCAGGAAGCCAGAGTCAACGGCCACGCCGCCCACCAGGGTGAGGCGCCGGCCGCCGAGGCGCAGCGAGTCGGCCCGTGCCAGCGCCAGCAGCGAGGCTTCGGCGGTGCGGGTCTCGACCAGCGCCATCCCGCCGGGCGCGGCCGCCAGCAAGCGCGGCAGCTCCGGCTCGACACGGTCGTATTCGTTGCGAAAGTGGCCCGAGCTGATGATGCGACCCTGATCGTCCTGCACTTGGAGCATTGCCAGACCGGTGACGCGCATGGCATTGCCGGCGTAGTCCAGGAGATACGCGCGATCGGCTCCTTGTAGCGCGGCGAGCCGGAACCGGTTGTCCGCCGCGATCGCGTCCTTCAACGCATCGAGCCGCGCGGCCGTCCCGGCACTGTCACGGCTCAGGTCGGCGCGGATCACGGCCACGAGCGAAGCCACGCGCCGCTGATACTCGGCGGTGAGGCGGCCCGCCATGTCCGCTCGCACGCGGAGCTCGAACACGGCGAGGGGGAGGAGTACGATTAGCCCGAGCCCGATGAGGATCCGGGCGCGGAAGCTCATCGCGGCACGAGGCGGACGGCGCCGTCCCAGTCGACGCTGAGGCGCGGCAGACCACGGCGGACCAGCGCGTGTGTGCGCGTGTCGATGAGCGGCGTGACGGACCCGCGCGGCACCCACGCGGGCAGCTCTCGCGCCGCCGCGCAGGGATCGACCGTCCGGCGCCGGACCCGGAGCACGTACGCCGCCTCGGCTCCGCCCCGGAACGCGGTCTCGAATGCCGGGGGCGCGAGGCCCGCCACGACTGCGCCGCGGCCCAGCGCGGCGAGGCCGACGAGGCGGGCGGCGAGGTCGCGCGCGTCGCGATCCGCTTGCTCGTACACGATGCGCCGTCGCGGTGGCGCCAGGGTCGGCGCGGCCGCGGCCGCGACGTCGCAGCGCTTGAGATCGGCCAACCAGAGCCCCCCATCATTTACTTGGGCGGCTCGCGCTTCGACGTGGACCGCCTGCGGGAGGCTTTCCAGCCGCAGGGCGCCCAGCTCGAGGCCACTCGCTTCGGGCGCAAACAGCACGTACGTGTGATCCCACTCGAGCAGGGCGTCCTGATACTGGGGGCGGGTGCGCCCATATTCGAGCGCCGCAGGGTCGCTCGTGAGCAGGAGATCCACGTTCGCGTCGACGGCGTCGCGCGCCTCGCTCGCCGGTGCGACGGTGACCTTGAGGGCCGGAAGCCCGGCGCCCGCCATCGGACTCGCCCAGAGCGCGTCGGCCCCGCCCGCCGCCCCGGTCGTCCAGTACTGGCCGGTGCCGATCGGCCAACCACCACCCGGAGCGGACTTGGTCACCGCGAGCGCGGGGTCGGCGAAGCGTTGAAATGAGCGGCCGGACGGATCGATGCTGAGCGCTCGCTCGTCCAGCACCGCAATGGACTGCGCGAGACTCGAGTCGCGTGCCCGCCACGCAGTGAGCACGTCCCGCGCCGTCACCGGCGCACCGTCCCAGAACCGCGCATCAGATCGGAGCGTGACCGTCCAGCGCCCTGCGGCGCCCTGTTCCCAGGATCCGGCGAGCGCGGGCAGGACACGTCCCTGGCAGTCGACGTGGATCAACGTCTCGTACAGCTGCGCGAACAGGAACCGCTCGGCCACGTTGCGCGGCAGCGGCGCGTGGGCCGGGTCGACCGGCTCGGTCAGCGCGATCGTGACCGTGTCACGAGACGCCGGCCGGCCGGCCGCGATCAGACACGCCGTGTCCGCGTGGGCGAGGGCCGGCGCGAGCGGCGGCAGCTCGGCACGGGGCGCCGCCCCGCGGCACGCGGCCACGACGAGCATGCCGACGAGCAGGACCTGATGGTGCGCACGAATCATGGGGGGCTCGGGCTCCGGAGGCTCTGTCGAAGAATACAGAGGGCCGGAAGCCCGAGCCAGGACGGCGGGCTAGGCGCGCGGTTTGCGCATCATTAGCGCGAGCACGTTCCCCTCTGGATCCCGGAAGTCGGCCAGCCATAGCTCGTAGTCCGCCGCCCGGTGCACGAGGTGGGGTTCGGTAATGAACGCGACGCCCCGGCTGCGCAGCGTCGCGTGCGCGGCCGCGATGTCCGGCACGAGGTAGTAGACGACCGACGCCGGATGATCGAGTTCGGGAGCCTCGGGGACGCCGAGCATGACGGTCGTCGCGCCGCATTGGAAGAACGCCATCTGAGGCGGCGCCTGGAACAGGAACGGCATGCCGAGCGTGTCGCGATAGAAGCGGACGGCGCGCTCGAGATCGCGGGCGCGGACGAAGATCTGGCCGATGGCGGAGAGACCGAACTGCTGGGTGGTGGCGGTCATGCCTCACTCCTCGAGTGCCGGTTCCTGCTGCGTCAAACAATGGAGCGTCCCCAGCCCCCACACCAGATCCACCGCGTGAATTCCCACCACCGGCCGGTCCGCGATCAGCTCGCCGAGCAGTCCGAGCGCGACCCGGTCGTTGGGATCGTTGAACGTCGGCACCACCACGGCGCCGTTCGCGATGTAGAAGTTGGCGTAGCTCGCGGGGAGCCGCTGGCCCTCGAAGTAGAGGGGCGCGGGCATCGGCAGCGGCACGACCTCGATCTTCGCCCCGTCCTCGAGCCGCATCCCCTCGAGCCGCTCGCGGTTCTCCTGCAGCGCCCGGTAGTTGGCGTCGCGGGAGTTGGTCTCGCTGCACAACACGACGGTGCGCGCCTCGACGAAGCGGCACAGATCGTCCACGTGCCCGTGCGTGTCGTCTCCCGCGATGCCCCGGCTGAGCCACAGCACGTTCGTCACGCCGAGGTGGTCACGCAGCACGCGCTCCAGCTCGACGCGCGACAGGCCGGGGTTCCGCACCTGCACCGCCGGGTCGAGCAGACACTGTTCGGTGGTGAGCAGGGTGCCCCTGCCGTTGACGTCGATGCTCCCCCCTTCCAGCACCACGTCGCGGTCGCCGGCCCGAGCGCGCAACAGCCGCAGTCCGAGCCGTTTCGCGACCCGCTCCGGCACCTGGTCGTCCCGTTTCCAGTCGGGGTATTTCGCCCAGGCGTTGAAGCGGAACCGGGCGATCGCGACCTCGGGGCGGGGGCTCTCACGCCGCACGAACAGGGGCCCGAAGTCGCGGGTCCACCCGCGGTTCGTCGGGAAGCGGAAAAACTCGACGCGCGCCTGGTCCACACCGACCCGCTCCAGCACGCGCCGGGCCTGGCGCTCGTGCGCGGCCGAATTCACGAGAATACGTACCACTTCACCGGGCACGAGCTTGCGGACGATCTCGCCATACACCCACGGGATCGGTGCAAACTTGCCCGGCCAGTCGCTCGCGTTGTGCGGCCACCCGATCCAGGTGGCGTGGTGGGGCTCCCACTCGGCGGGCATGCGGAACCCGAGGGCGGCGGGGGAAGACATCGGGGAGCGGGGGAAGGGGGGCGGCTACGAGCGGTCGAGAAAGCGCTCGCCGATGCCGGCGTACGCGTCGATGCGCCGGTCCCGCAGGAACGGCCACCCCCGGCGCACCTCCTCGATGCGCCCGAGGTCGATCTCCCCGATCAGGATCGCCTCTCGATCCTGCGGCGCCTCGGTGAGGATCGCGCCGAACGGATCGGCGAGAAAGGACGAGCCCCAGAAGTCGATCCCGTCTCCCTCACGCGATCGCTCGAGGCCCACCCGGTTCACGGCCGCGACGTAGCATCCGTTGGCGATCGCGTGGCTCCGCTGGATCGTCCGCCAGGCGTCGAGCTGCGCGGCGCCGTGAGCGGCCTTCTCCTTGGGATGCCAGCCGATCGCCGTGGGATAGAAGAGAGTGGTGGCGCCCTGCAGCGCCGTGAGGCGCGCGCCCTCGGGATACCACTGGTCCCAGCACACCAGCGTTCCGATGCGACCGACGCGCGTGTCGAACGCCCGGAAGCCCAGGTCGCCGGGGGTGAAGTAGAACTTCTCGTAGTAGGCGGGATCGTCAGGGATGTGCATCTTTCGGTACGTCCCGACGATACGGCCGTCGGCGTCGATCACCACCACGCTGTTGTGGTACAGCCCTGGCGCGCGTCGCTCGAACACCGGCGCGAGGACGACGACCCCCGACCGCTGGGCGGCCTTCCCCAGGACGTCGGTGGTCGGCCCGGGCACGGGCTCGGCGAGGTCGAACAACGCGGCATCCTCGTGCTGCGCGAAGTAGAGCGAGCGGAATAGCTCCGGCAGGCAGACCAGCTGCGCGCCGGCCGCCGCCGCCTCCTGGATCTTGGCGACCCCCTTCTTGAGGTTGGCGTCCGGATCGGCCGACATGCACATCTGGACGAGCCCGACCTTGTATTTCGTCGGAGCCTGCGAGCCATTCATGGGGGAGAAGACTACTACGTTCGGGTCGAGCGCGCACCCGGCCGGGTCTCTCTTTACAACGGACCTGTGCGCTTGTCGATTCACATCCGATGCGTAACGGCGTGCTCGAGCCGCTCCTGCGACGCGCGGAACTATGGTTCCGCCTGGTCACTCCGGTCGACCGACGTACCTATCTCGCCACCGGCCTCGGCCTGATGGTGTTCAAGTACACGGTCGACGCCGGAGCCGTGTCTCTCGCGACCGGTCGCTTCTGGTCGCCGCTCGATTATCTGCTGCCCTTTTATCTGCTGCGTGCCGAGAAGCTCGCCGGTGCTCCCGCCTGGTTCCTTCCCGCGTTCGTCCTCTGGACGCTGCCGTTCCTGTGGATCGGCGTCGCCATGACGCTGCGGCGGGCGGTCGACGCCGGTCGTTCACCCTGGCTCGCGCTCGTCTTCTTCGTCCCGCTCTTCAATTACGTCGTGATGCTCGCGCTGTGCCGGCTCCCCACGGTGCCGCTCAGTCCCCGGGAGGAGCGCGCGGGCGGCCGGACGGTGGACGCACGGCCCGCCCTGGCACTGTACGGCATCGCGGCCGGTCTCGCGGTCGCCATCCCCGCGATTCTGTTGAACGTCTACGTGCTAGGTCGCTACTCGACGTCTTTGTTCTTAGGCACTCCGTTTACGCTCGGTGCCGTCACGGCCTATGTGTTCAACCGCGAGACGCGGCAGGGCGTCGGTGCCACGCTGCAGATCGTGACCGTCAGTCTCATGCTGCTGGCCGGTGCCATGCTGCTCTTCGCGCTCGAGGGTCTCGTCTGCGTGGCGCTCGCCTTGCCACTGGCGCTCGCGCTCGCGCTGCTGGGCGGGATCTTCGGGCGGGCGATCGCGCTCCACGCGCCGGGCCGGACCGGCCATCTCGCGAGTCTGGTGCTCGCGGTTCCCCTGCTCGCCGGACTCGACGAAGCGCGCGGGCCGACTCCGCGCTACGAGGTGGACGACTCCGTCGTGGTCGCCGCGCCCCCCGCGGCGGTGTGGCGCAACGTGGTGAGCTTCAGCGAGCTCGCCCCGCCCGCCGAGACGCTGTTCCAGTTGGGTATCGCCCACCCGATTCGCGCCCGGATTGACGGGGCGGGGGCGGGCGCCACCCGTCGCTGTGAATTCTCGACGGGGACGTTCGTCGAGCCGATCACCGAGTGGGAAGCCCCGAGCCGCTTGTCCTTCGACATCGCCGCGCAACCCGCACCGCTGCGCGAGCTGTCCCCCTACGGGACGATTGCGCCGCCGCATCTGCACGGCTACTTCCGGGCCCGGCGCGGCGCGTTCCGGTTGACGGCACTTCCGCGGGGCCGCACGCTGCTGGTCGGCGCCACGTGGTACGAGCTCGATATCGAGCCACGGGGGTATTGGAAGGTTCCAGCGGACGCGATCGTATCGGCGATCCACCGGCGCGTCCTCCTGCACATCAAGCAACTCACGGAGGCAGGGTCATGAAGCGTGCACTGGTCTGTGTGCCGGTCGCGGCGGCGCTCCTCGGGCCGCCGCTGGCTCACCGCGTCCCGGGGCAGGCGACGTGCGTCTCCCACCCGGCCGTGCCCGTGCCGCCGGTCTATGCGGCGACGGTCGCGCGCGCGCGCGCCCTGGTGTGCGACAAGCTCGCGGGGCGGATCAGCGGACTGCAGGTGGCGGTGGGGGTGGACGGCAAGCTCGTGTGGTCGGAGGGCTTCGGCTACGCGGATGTCGCGCGCAAAATCCCGGTCACGGCGGAGACGCAATTCCGGATCGGGAGCGTGTCCAAGCCCATCACCGCGGCGGCCGTGGCGCTGTTGTACGAACAGGGGAAGCTAGACCTCGACGCGCCCGTGCAGCGCTACGTGCCGTCGTTTCCGGATAAGGGCTTCCCGATCACCACGCGACAGCTCGCCGGGCACCTGGCCGGCATTCGGCACTATCGGGGCGACGAGTTCCTGCTCAACCGTCACTTCAACACCGTGCTCGAGGGACTCACCATTTTCCAGGGCGATTCGCTGCTGTTCCCCCCGGGCACGAAGTTCTCCTACTCGACCTACGGCTGGAACCTGATCTCTGCGGTGGTCGAAGGCGCGGCAGGGCAGGACTTCCTGAGCTACATGGGCCGGAACGTGTTCCGGCCACTGGGCATGACGCACACCGCGGCCGATCGTGTCGACAGCCTGATCCCGAACCGCACCCGCTTCTACGAGCGCGGGGCCGACGGCGGGTTCGTCCTCACGCCGCCGGTGGACAACAGTTACAAGTGGGCGGGGGGCGGCTTCGTCTCCACCGCCGAGGACCTCGTGAAGTTCGGCTGGGCGATGCTCCGCCCGGGGTTTTTGAAGCCCGAGACGCTCGAGCTGCTGTTCACGTCACAGCGGACGACCGCGGGGGAGCCGACCGGGTATGGCATCGGCTGGTTCGTGAGCACCGACAGCCTGGGCCACCGCTGGGTGTTCCACGGCGGCAGCTCGGTCGGGGGGAGCACGGCGTTCGGCGTGGACCGGGACTCGCGGATCGTCGTCGCGATCACGTCGAATCTGTCGGACGCGCCGCTCGAGCCGGGACAGGGGATCAGGGCGCTGTTCGACCGCTGAAGGCCGTCAGCTCCTCGCCTTCTTCCACTGGCGGGGATCGAACAGGACGTCGGCGAGTGGTGTGTCGGTCTTGATCGCGGTGTACTGCTCGAGCCAGCGCTCCTGCCCATCCACCAGGAACGCCACCTCCGCCGAGAGCCAGGCGCTCCCGGCTGCCTGGTACTTGTTGAAGCGGATGTCGCTGGTGCGGGTGGTGTCCCGCTGACCCGGCTCGAGCAGCCGTACGAAGACGAGGCGCTCGCGGTCCACCCAGAACTGCCGCGTACGCAGATCGCCCGATTTGGCGCCGACGACGTAGACGGGACGGCCCTCCCACGAGTCCCCGTGCACGGTCGCGAGGTCGAACTTGAGCCGCTCGAGCCGCGCCACGGTCTGCTCCACCGGGTCGAAATAGACGTCGAAGCCCAGCACCATGAGCGGATGAATGAACGCCGACGCGTTCCCGATCGTGTCGGCGGCGAAGACGAACTGGGAATCGTGCACGAACAGGATGCCGCTCCCGGAATCGGGGGGGACGAACTCGATGCGCAGCTTTCCCGGAAGCGCGGCGTACTCGCGCCACACGGAGTGCTGCCGCGAGCCGTCGGGCCGGGTCGCGGTGTTCTGCTGGACGAAGGTGAGTGTGCGGTACCACTTTCCCGCGTAGCGGTCGTGCATCGCTTTGATGACGTCGCGCCCACTGGGCGGCGACGGTACGAGCGCGCACAGGAGCAGTAGCTGTTGCAGCACGGATCCCCCTAGCGTTCGAGCCGATACCCGGATTTGCGAACCGTGAGAATATGGCGCGGCGCCGCCGGGTCGTTCTCGAGCTTGCGGCGCAGCTCGGCGACGTGCGTGTCCACCGTGCGGCTCAGCACCTCGGCGCTGTACCCCCACACCTCGCGCAGCAGGTCGAGCCGCGTCACCACGGCACCGCGACGCCGCAGCAGCGCGACCAGCAGGTCGAACTCCTTCGGCGTGAGCGGCACCGACTGGCCGCCCCGGAGCACCGTGCGGGAGGCGGGGATCACCTCGACGTCACCGAAGCGCTCGGGCGGGGGGCCGCCGTTTCCCCCGGGGAGGGGTGGCGCCGCACGGCGCAGCAGGGCCTCCACGCGGGCGAGCAGCTCGAGCACGCCAAACGGCTTGGTCACGTAGTCGTCCGCGCCCAGCCGCAGGCCGCGCACTTTGTCCGCCTCCTCGCCCCGCGCGGTGAGGATCAGAACGGGCATGGTGCGGCCGGCCTCGCGCAACGCGCGCAACACGCGAAAACCGTCCATCCCGGGAAGCATGAGATCGAGGATGATCAGGTCGGGCCGGCCGTCGCGCGCGCGCGCCAGTCCCTTCGTGCCGTCGTCCGCCACCTCGACCTGATAGCCTTCGATCTCCAGGTTGTTGCGCAAACCGTAGGCGAGATCGGGGTTGTCTTCGACCACGAGGATGCGCGTCATGCCGGCACGCTCGCGGAGCCGTCGGGCCGTCCCGCGACGCGGGAGGATGGCTCGAGCGGCAGCTCGATGACGAACCGCACTCCCCGTCCGCCCGCGGCGAGCGTGCCGTTCTGTCCGTCCTCCGCCCAGGCGCGCCCGCCGTGCAGCGCCACCAGCTCGCGCACCACCGCGAGCCCGATGCCGGTACCGGCGACGGCCGAGCCCCGGTCTCGCTCGAGGCGCCAGAAGCGGTCCCACACGCGCTCGCGGTCCGCGGCGGGGATGCCGGGCCCCTGGTCGTCGACCCAGATCCGCGCGCGCTGGTCGCCGGCGGCGAGGCCCACGGTCACGACCTGGCCCGGGGGTCCGTACTTGACGGCGTTGTCGAGCAGGTTGAGGAGCATCTGGCGGAACGCCTCGGCGTCCACCGGGGCGACGACGCCCTCTGCGAGCTCGGACCGGAGGCTGACGCCGCGCGCGCCCGCGAGCGGCGCGAACCCTTCGAGGGCTTCTTGCACCAGCGGCGCGAGCGGCGCGCGCGCCGGCGACAGGCGCGTGGCCTGGCGCTCCGAACGGGAGAAGTGCAGCAGGTTCTCCACGAGATGGGTGAGCCGGCGCGCTTCCTGATCGATGATCTCGAGCGAGCGACGGCCTTCCTCTTCGGATCGCACGCGCCCCAGCAGCAGCGTCTCCGAGAACATCCGGATCTGCGCCAGCGGCGTCCGCAGCTCGTGGGACACGCCCGAGACGAAGTCGGTGCGCAGCCGGGCGAGCTCGTATTCGCGCCGCAGCTGGACCAGGGCGGTCACGATGAGCCCGGCCGTGAGCCCGAGCGCGCCGAGCAGGAGCGGGAGGCGAGAGCGCGGCAGGCCGCCGATCACGAGCTGCGACGCTAGCTCGGGGCGGAGCGCGACCGCCACCTGCATCGCTCCCATCATGGCTTCGACCGTGTCCCGCGCCGAGAACGTGGTCGCGTACTGCACCGGGGAGCGGTACAGCTCGGCGCCGTCCGCGGCCGTCACGACGACCGACATGAGGGAGTCGAACACAACGCCGCCGGTGAGGGGGCGCGGCAACAGCGGCTGCTTCTCGGCCCCCATGGTATAGAACGGCTCGAACGCTGCGGGATCGACGTCGACGCCGACGACCGTGCGGGGCACGCCCGTCTCTTCCTTGCCCGCGTAGATGAGCGCATGGCGCACTCCGGCGACCCGCGCCACGATCACGGCGAGGTGCTCCATCGGTTGATATACGGTGCGGGCGTGCGCGGGCAGCGTGTCCAGCAGCCAGGCGCGCTCTGCCGCCGACGGCGTGCCGCCCGAGGTTTCGAGGCGGCCGGTCGCAAGGTCCAGGCGAAAGGTGTAACGCGCCAGCTTGAGGAAGGCCGCCGCGTGGGGCTTTAGCCCGGGCGCGAGCCGCTCCGGGCGCGGGAGCGGCGGCCCCGCTCCCGGTGCGGCGGCCTGCGCGTGCAGCAACGCCTCCATCGGCGGCCACGCCGCCATGTAGTAGAGGTTGGCTCCCGTGCGGAGCGCGAAGCGTGACGCCGCGAGCCGCGCATAGTCGCGCAATACCCGCTCGGCGGTGGCCCGATGATGCAGGAACGTCCGATGAGCCTGGAACGCGAGCAGGCCCGCCAGCAGCAGACTGGCGAGCAACATCACCGCGATCAAGACGCCGCGCGGGCGGCGGGGGACGTGCCGCATCTCGTTGGCCAGGTCCATCGAGCGTTCCCGAGAAATGCACGCGATTCGACCGAGTTTCAAGGCGGTCTGACGGTTTGCTGACAATCTCCGCACCGCGTCTCCACCTGAAGGGCCGTGGCGCTGGATAGAATGCATGTGGGTCGCGGCCGAAGGGTGACGGCCACTTCGTCCCGACCAGTCAACCCGGGGTGCAGTACACGGCCCCGGGTTTGGCTTTTATGTTCCGATCATGTCACTGTCGCTCTCAAGTGCAGCATTCAAAGAAGGCGCGGCCATCCCCGGCAAACACACGTGCGACGGCGCGGACGTATCGCCCCCGCTCGGCTGGAGCGGCGCGCCGCCGGGCACCGCCGCCTTCGTGCTGATCGCCGACGATCCCGACGCGCCGGCCGGGACCTGGGTGCATTGGGTGCTGTACGACCTTCCGGCAGCCGTGCTGCAGCTGCCCGAGAACGTCGACAGGAGCGACGCCCCGGCGGGCCTGGGCGGCGCGCGACAAGGGCGGAACGACTCCCGGCGCGTCGGGTACGCCGGGCCGTGCCCGCCCCCCGGGCCGGCACACCGCTACTTCTTCAAGCTGTACGCCCTCGACGCGCCGCTGAAATTGAAGGCCGGCGCGACGAAGCGGGAGGTGGAGACGGCAATGCAGGGACACGACCTGGGAACGGCCCAGCTGATGGGGATGTACGCGAGGCAACAGCGGTGAGAACCCTCGGCGTTGTGCTGCTAGCGTGCAGCGCTGCCTTCGGGAGCCGGGGGGGAGAGGTACCCATCGCCCCTCCGTTCGAGGTCATCGTTCTCCCCGCGGGGCTCCGCGGCATGATGAGCGCCGTCTGGATCCAAAACAACCGTCACTGGGACGAGCTCGCGGGCCAGAACACCCTCACGCAGCTGCTGGGGACGGGGAAGCCGACCCAGCGCGAGTACTTGGGATGCCTCGCCGGCGAGGTCGCGAACGACACGCTCTGGGTGCGCGAGCTCCTCGCGGCCGCTGAGCTCAAGCAGCTGCAGTTCGCGGTGGCGGGCAATTGCGACCAGGTCGACCACTTGGTGGGGACGTGGCACACGCACCCGTACCGGGCCGGCCCGGACGGCGGTGCCTTGAAAGAACGCGGTCTGTCGGCGCTGGACCTCGCCACCTTCGCGGCCGCCCGCGATCTCATCAGCGTCGTCATGTGGGACATGGATTCGATCGACGTGGCGGCGAAGGCGCCCGACGGGTCGGTCCGCCATCCGGTCGCGCTCAGCCCGCGCTAGCGCGCGGCGCCTACGTCCGCGTCGAAAACTCCCGTCAGAATCCGGCCATGGCGCTTGACCTGCACCCACAGGCGGTAGCGCCCCGGCGTGGGAAACGCATAGGGGAAGGACACTGCGTCTGGGGGTACCTCTCCCTTCTCCCATCTCCCCATAGCCATCGCCGCAAGTCGCTTGCCGAGCTCCCCGCGGATCGTGTCTCCCGGCTGGCGCAGCATGAACGTTTGCTGCGCGGCGACCGAGATCGTCCCGGCCGGATGGAGGTGCACGAATACGGCGCCGTCGTCGCGCGTGATCATCGCGTGCGCCGCCATGCCCATGTAGGGCTCGAGCGCCGCCGGCTTGCTGTCCGGTGTCCGGACCAGGAACGTGAGCGGAGCGTCTCGATCGACGACGATCGGGGCATCCCCACGGTTCCAGGTCATGGTCGAGCCGTCCGCTAGTAGGGAAACGGCTCCCGTCTCCCGTCTCCCGCCTCCCGACCACCAGGCGTCGTCTGTGCCGCCGGGAGTCGGGAGACGGGAGACGACGGCGGGCGGCAGATCGAGCCTCGCAACCAGCGTCTGTGCGAACCCGCTCTCATGCACGATGTCTGCGTAGAGGCGATACGTCCCGGGCGGAAGCGGGGGCAGCAAGGTCTCGAACGTGGTCGAGTCGACGGGAAGGGGATGGAGGTGGGCGAACGCGTCGAGCCCGCCGTCTCGGACGAGAAACAAGTGCATCAGGTGGCCGTGGTCCGGGATGAGCGGCGTCCACTGGCGCTGCCGGTTTGCCCAGGAGCTGTCGTCGATGGCGAAGCGCAGCACGCTTCCGGTGGCGGTGGCCCGCACCGTGGCAGCGGCGTGGAGCGGCTGGTACAACCCGCTGCGGTACGCGGCGTCGACCGCGTTCCACCACGCCCGGCCGCCGAGCAGCGCGAGAGCGAGCACCAGGGCCCCCACGAAGATCGCGATCCGCGAGCGGAGCGTGCGACGGCGGTCGGGCTCGGCGCCGGGCTCGAGCCCGCTCTCTCGCACGGCGGCACCGACGATCGTGAGCGCTCCCACGCACAGGAATGCCCCGAGCGCGAGCAGCGCCGCACCGAGCGGCTTCTCGAGCGCGAGTCGCCGGGTCGCCACGGCCATGACGGGAACGAGCGTCGTGCCGGTTCCCGCCTCTCCCTCGACGGTCACCCGCACGCTGTAAGCGCCGGCGCTCATGAGCCACAGGGCTGCGCTGTAAAGCGTCGAGTCGCCGGGGACGGGGGCCGCGACGTCGGGGGGTGGCGGGGCCGCGGTCCGCGGGTCCCAGAAGACGGGTAGCACCAGCACGCGCCGGATCACGTGCGGGGTGAGCAAGCGGACGGTGATCTGGGCGAGTCCGGGCACCACTCCGGGATTGCGTACGATCACGCGCACCGGGTACGCGCCCGCGGCGCCTTCGAAATATGTGTCCGGGCTCCCCACGTGCGCCGAGGCGACGAGCGCGATCCCCGCGAGCGCACCCAGCCTGAGCCCGCGGCCCGTCATCGCCGCAGCCTGGCCATCCAGTTCCCCCACCCGAGGCCGAGCCGCGCGGAGAGCACGGCGAGCAACGCGGCGATCACGAACGCGCGCGGCGTCACCGGATCGGTCTCGGCACGCCAGAAGTGGTAGCGCCAGGGCCCGGGGCGGCTCGAGTAGTCCCAATGGTCCACGCCGAACAGATAGTTGTGGCTGTGCGGACTGAGCAGAAACTCGCTGAAGAACCATTGGGTCACGAAGAACACCGCGAGGAAGGCGAGCCCAACCAGGCCGGACAGCCGCCAGTCGCGACCCGGGCCGACGCGCTGCATCAAGAGGTCGATCGCCAACGCCGGGACCACGAGCAGCAAGGGGAACGGCGGCGGCACCATGTGTGTCAAGGGATTGAAGACCGGCGCGAGCTTCGGGGTCGCGGGCGCGAGCTGCAGGATCCAGATCATTGCGAGCGAGAAGCCCATGTAGACGAGGGCAGCGGTCGTCGCCGGCCAGCGGAGTCGGACGGCGCGCCCGGCCGCGACGAGCAGGATGGGCATGGCGCCGGCCGCCACTTGGTAGTAGACCGCGCTATGAGCCACGTTGGGAAAGCCGATCTGCTCGATGCCGATGGTCGCGGCGTTCTGCAGCAGAATGCCGATCACGTAGGCGCCGAGCAGGCCATATAGCCGTGAGGCCTGCTGCGCCGGACTGCGGTTCTGCAGCGAGAGCACGAGGAAGAGACAGCCGAGCTGAATCGCCCAGATCCCGAGCGCGAGAATCACGTGCGGAGGCGACAGGACTTTCACGTCGAGGCCGTACGCGTTGTGCCACCAGTTGTCGAACGGGGCCGAGGTGATCATCGCGAAGGCGCCCCAGATGCACACCCAGGCTCCCAGCGGGCCGCGGAAGCCCCAGAACCCGACCGCAGCGGCCCGCTCTTCCGCCGTGCCCGCGAAGCTCGTCCGGAGCACGAGCCAGCCGCACCCCAGGCCGGCGAGCACGCCGCCCAGGTAGATGGCTGCGTGCGCGGGGGTCCAAAAGGTGTCGCGACCGATCGAGCGGTGCCAGGAGATGTCCCAGATGATGCCGACTTTGGCGCTCGTCGCCGCGACGAGCGTGGCGGCGACGTACCAGGGCACGTGCGCCGCGAGCGGCGGGGCGCGCGTGGTGGGCGTGGCCGCCGCCGTCATCGGATCAGTGGTCCCCCGAGCCGCCGGCGACCAGTCCTTTGCCGCGCCATTTCTCGAAGATCTTCTTCACCTGCTGGTGGGCGTCGTCCAGCGCCTGCTTGGCGGTCATCCGGCCCGTCGCCGCGTTGGCGAACATGGTGGGGAGGACGAAGGTGTCGAACACCTCGCTCTCCGCCGGGTTCGCCGGTCCGGGGTGCCCGATGTTGGTCGCCCACTGCAAGGCGGTGCTGATCGGCTTGAGCTTCGAGGGCGGATTCGAGCCGAACGGATCGCTCGCCGTCACTTGCTCCAGCCACTTGTTGCCTGAGGCGGCCTTCTGTGCCATGGGCACACCCGGGTCCGCGACAGAGCCCGTGAACGACGGGAAGTTGTACAGCTTGCTCCCCAGGACGGCGTCGCGGTAGTGGCCGATCAAGTCGACCAAGAACTGTCTCGCGACGTCGGGGCTCTGGGCGAACTTCCAAATCACATAGATGCCCATCACGTGCTCGCTCGCCCAGCCCGTCCCGCGCGGCCCCTTGAGCGCCGGCACGAAAAAGATGTCATCCGCCACCGGCAGCTTGTTGTCCTGGGCCGTGCGATATGCGGAGATCGAGTTGAGGATGTAGCCCGTCTGTCTTGCGTTCAACGCTTGGTTGTTCGACGCGGCGTTCCAGCTCATGACCGATGGGTTCATTCCGGCCTTGAAGAGGCGCACGCCGAACTCCAGCGCCTCGAGCGTGTGATCCGACTTCAAGACCACGTTCTCATTCGCATCCTGGACCGATCCGTCGAACGACCAGACCATAGCACGGGCGGCCATGTTGGAGTCGAGCTCCTGCGACATCCCGATCCCGATCGGAATCTGGATTTCGGGATGCTTTCCTTTGATCAGGGGCGCCGCCTTGACGAGATCTTCCCACGTCACGGGGCCGTCGGGCATGCCGATTTCGGTCCAGAGCGTCTTGAGATAATCGCCGGGGTCGGGCACGTAGTTGTCGCTGAAGCCGAACCACTTGCGCGTCACCGGGTTGTAGGTGCTGCGCTTGCACAGGTCGAGGATCGGCCCGTGCTGGCGCTCCGCCTGCTGCACCACGTCCGCCATGTCGAGCACCTGGGACTCGAATGCGCCGGGAGGCGACAGGAACTGGAACAGGTCGTGCCCCTGCTGCGCCGCGACCTCGGCGTTGGCGCGCGTCCCCAGGTCGGAGAGCGCGATGTGGTCGACGGTGACGTCGATCTCTTTGGCCGTGCCCCAGTCCTTGGCGTACTTGTCGAACCACACATCATACGAAGGAACGAAGTGGCTCCACTGGAGGATCTTGAGTGTCTTCTGGGGGCGCTTGAGCCAGATGGTGGGGCCAAGAGCGACGGCCGCGGCCGCCCCGGTCGTCGTGGTGACGAACTCGCGCCGATCGATGCTGTTCGGCCGCTTCGGCTGCGTCATGGACCTATCCTCCGTTATTCGCGGGAGCAGGGCTCGCAACGGGACAGGGAGTCACCGTTGCGAGCCTCGTGTCGTGTTAGAGTGTGTACAGAACGCTGAGCGCGACCTGGTCGGCGCTCGTCGGCCCGGTGTTCCAACGCGTCACCGTCCGGAACCATTCCATCCCCAGGGCGTACCGGCCGGCCCGGAAGCGGAGCAGGCCGTCACTCACGTGGCTCCCCTGGCGGGGGAGTGCAGCCGCCCCTGGGTTGTCCGTCAGGTAGCGCTGTGCGTCCGGCTGGTCCAGACCGTAGAAGGCCCACAGGCTCCAGTGCGGGTCGAAGTCGTACCCCGCCTGGGCCCAAGCACCCCAACCCCGGATGTTGCCGTGCTGCGTGATGTGGGCGAACAGCTGGCCGAGATCTTTGCCATAGTAGACGTTGCCATGCAGCGTGAATCGGCCCGGCGCGATGCTGCCGCCACCTTCAACTCCCCAGGACGTGATGTTGCTCCCCGAGGCATTCGTC
The DNA here is from genome assembly GCA_003222135.1 of Gemmatimonadota bacterium. Lineage (GTDB taxonomy): Bacteria > Gemmatimonadota > Gemmatimonadetes > Gemmatimonadales > GWC2-71-9 > 20CM-4-69-16. Next base: position 53,542 of record QHUM01000046.1, read on the forward strand.
CCACTGGTGTCCTTCCAGTCGAGATGGCCGACGGCGTAAAAGGTCCAGTTCAAGTCCTTGGATCTCTTTCCGAAATTCAGCCGTCCCTCGAGCTGGGGGAGCCCCGAGGCTTCACCATTGCCGATGTTGTTGGTGGCAGCGGCATCCTGGCCAGCGTGTGCCGGTCCCGCGCCTTTCATCGCCGCCAGCTGCAGCTGCACGTTGACCGGCTTCCCGACAGTCAGGTCGTGGAACAGAAAGATGCCTGGGAACCGCCAGCCGATCTTGCCCGTCGCGCCGTATCCGACGGGGAAGGCGATGTGTGTCAACGACACCGGCGTTTCGGCGAAACTGGGCGACCAATCCTGCCCGATCCTCAGTGTCGTGCGGCCGTTCGTCAGATCGGCGTACACGAGGCGACCGCGGATCTGCGGCTGCTCGTCCGCAAACGGGGGGGCGCCGGTGCCGGTGAAAGACCCGAAGAAGTCGAACTCGACCGTCGCCTTCGGCGCCCACTTACCGAGCACTGGTTGGGCGGCGAACGTGAAGTTCATCCGCGTATTCCGGAAATCCCCGTCGGTGAAGGTCTTGTCGGTCGTGTCCGCCACCTGGGCCGACAACTCGGAGTTCTGGCCCTGCCCGAACGGTGCACTGAACAGTCCGATGTTGGTGAACAGCGTGACGTTGGCGAAGCCGGTAATGGTGAGCGTCTCCCCCTCTCCCAGCTTGACCACCTGCCCGGTCGGCTGCTGGGCGGGAGCGGAGCGTGCCCCTCCCAAGACGGAGATCACGACTACGGCGAGCCCAGAGAACGATGCCACTCCCTTTCTCATGACATCCCCCTCGTGTGAGAAGGTGGGTACGACGTCACTCGGTGGCTCTATCTTGAGCCGGTCCAGCCGGGTGCGCCAGAGCACACGCTCATCCTAATTATCCCTTCACCGCCCCCATGGTAAACCCCTGGATGAAGCGGTCGATGAACACGTTGTAGACGATGGCGAGCGGAATGCTGGTGAACAGGGCCGCCGCCATGAGCGCCCCCCAGTGGTACACGTCGCCGCGCACCAGCGCGATCGGCACTCCCAGGCTCACCGTCATCTTGTCTACCGAGCTGATGAACGTCAGGGCGTAGACGAATTCCTGCAGCACCAGCGTGAAGCTGAACACGATCACCGTCAAGATCCCCGGAACGATCAGGCGGGGCGCCACTTTTACGATCACGGCGAGCCGGCTGTACCCGTCGATCATCGCTTGCTCCTCGATCTCCCACGGGACCGAGCGGAGAAACCCCATGACGAGCCAAGTGCAGAACGGGATCGTCATGGTGGGATAGATGAGGATCAGCGAGGCGAGCGAGTCCTGGAGCCCGAGCACCGAGACGAGCCGCGCGAACGGGACGAACAGCAGCGTGGGGGGAATGAGATAGGTGAAGAAGATTCCCATTCCCAGACGCTCGCCCCACCGGCCGGCGAGGCGCGCCAGGCTGTAGCCCGCCGGGACCGCCACCGCCACGGTGATGACCACGACCGCCGCGACCACGAGCAGCGTGTTCAGGACCCAGCGGAGGAAGTCCGTCTGGCCGAACAGCAGCTTCACGTGCTCGAGGGTCGGTGGGTCGTTAAAAATCCACGGGATGTGGCTCAGGTCCGACGCGCCGACGTACAGGTCCCGGTTCTGCTTGAACGTCGTGATGAGCATCCAATAGAATGGGAACCCCGCGAAGAGCGTGAAGCCGAGCGCCGCGGCATACAGTGCCACCCGCTTCATCGGGCCGCGCCCCCGACTTCGGCGCGCCGGGCGACCCGCAGCATCGCGATCGCGACCACGATCAGAAACGGCAGCAGAAACACCGCGATCGCGGCGCCTTGTCCGAGATCGGCGCCCAGGATGCCGCGTTGAAACGCGAGGGTCGGAAGCACGTGTGTGGTGTTGGCCGGCCCGCCACCCGTCAGGATGTAGACGACGCCCAGATCGGTGGCCGTGTACACCACGCCGAACAGCACTGCGACCGCGACGACCGGGAGCAACAGCGGCAGCTCGATCTGGAACAGCCGCCGCCAGAACCCGGCGCCGTCCACGATCGCCGCCTCGAGGATCTCCTGCGGGATCGAGGACAGACTAGCCAGCACGATCACCGTGGCGAACGGAAAGATCCGCCACGCCTGCACGATGATGATCGCCAGCAGTGCGAGTGCGGGGTCCCCGAGCCAGTACAGCCAGCCGTGCAGCAGCCCGGTAGCCTTGAGCGTCCAGTTGATCACGCTGAAGGTCGAATCGAAAATCCAGGTCCACGCGATGGCCGCCAGTGAGACCGGCACGGCCCACGGCAGCAGCATCACGAACCGGGCGACGCGCTTGCCCCGGAACGTGGCGCGGAACACTTGCGCCGCGGCGGTCGCCAGGATGATCACGAGCACCTGGGTGCCGACCGTCACGACCACGCTGTTCCGGAGGGCCCGGAGGAAAATCGGATCGCGCAGGATCGCGGCATAGTTCCCCAGGCCGGTCCATTGGAAGCTCAAGCTGCCGGCGGTCGCGTTGCTGAAGCTCAGCGCGATCGCGAGAAAGAAAGGCACGCCGACGAGCAGGACCACGTAGGCGAGGGCGGGGGCGAGCATTACACCGCCCAGCACGTCCTCGCGGTCGGCCAGCGTGCGCCGCGAGGTCACGGCCGTCGTCGCAACCCAGTGTCGGCGTCGAAGTACCGCAGCAGGCGTCGCGGCACCGCAAACTCGTGCGTCTCCCCTTCCGGGATGGTGAGCGGGATGGTGCCCGGCAGCTTGGCGATGATTGTGGCTTCGGGTGCGGCGCTTTCCGCCACCGCGCCGTACACGTAGCGATCGGAACCGAGATACTCCACGCGCCGCACCGCGAAGCGGAACGTGGCGAGCTCTTCGCCCGGGCCGAACACGTTGCGCGGCAGCAGGTGCTCGGGTCGGAACCCCACGAGCGTGCCAGGGGGCAGCGACGCGTCGCGCAGGGCGAGCAGGTTCATGGGCGGCTGGCCCACGAAGGTCGCTACGAACGTGTCGACGGGATCCTCGTACACCTCTTGGGGCGTGCCCACCTGCCGCACCTTGCCGTGCTCCATCACGACGATCCGGTCGCCCAGCCCCATCGCCTCCACCTGGTCGTGCGTCACGTACACGGTCGTCGTCTGGATCCGCCGCTGGAACTGCTTCAGGTCGTCCCGGGCCGTATTGCGCAGCTTGGCGTCGAGGTTGGCCAGGGGCTCGTCGAGCAGAAAGACCTTGGGATCCCGCACGAGGGCGCGACACAGCGCGACCCGCTGGCGCTCCCCGCCCGAGAGCTGGCGCGGATAGCGGTCGAGGTAGCGAGTGATGCCGAACATGTCGGCCGCCCAGCGCACCTTCTCCTCGATCCGGTTCCGGGGCGTCCGGCTGGCTTCGAGCGGGAACGCGATGTTCTGGAAGACGGTACGGTGGGGATAGAGCGCGTAACTCTGAAACACCATCGCGATCCCGCGGGCCCTGGGCGGGACGTCGCCGTCCACGCGCTCTCCGCCGATGTGAATCTCCCCCGCCGTGGGGTGCTCGAGTCCCGCGATCATGCGCAACAGCGTCGTCTTCCCCGAGCCCGAAGAGCCGAGCAGCACCAGAAACTCTCCGTCGCGGATCGAAAGGTTCACGCCATCGACCGCGGGAAGGTCGCCGAACTGTTTTCTTAAATTCCGGATCTCGATGCCAGCCACCGTCGGAGCGCTAGCTCCGAGGCTTCCGGCCGTGCGCCGTCGTGTCGGCCGGCTTGGCGAGGCTCACCGGCGGGGAATAGATGATACGGTATGGGCTCTCGGGCACTTGGAGCGGCCGCAGCACCTCTGCTGGCGGGGCCGCCGCGGCTGCCGCCCGCCCGCGCGCGGCGCTCCCGCCGCCGCACGCCGCCAGCAGAAGGAAGACGCCATACACACGCACGTTCATAGTCCCCCCTCGTTACGCGCGGCCCGATCACGTGGGGCATCGTCCGAGGGCGCCCCACGTGCGAGCCAATCGCGAAAGTAGTCCGCCTCTCCCGCCAACTGCCATTCCTCGAAGATCGACAGCGCCATCGCGCGCACGCCGCCCTCGCCGGGGCTGGCCGCGAAGCATTGCTGTTGCAACCACCCTTCGAATTGGTCCGGCTCCGGGTCGGCCGCGATCGCCCGTTGCAGCAGGTCGAGCTTGATCGCCAGCCCGATCGCGTCGGGAGTCGTGTCGCGCTTGCGGCGCTGGCGCCTTCCCTCCGACGCGTCGAGCGCCGCGAGCAGCTCGCGGCACACATCGGCGGGGCGGGCCGGGGTGCGGTCGGTCACGCGGGCCGCCCCTCGATGCGCGCCTCGAGTGCGTACCCTGGCCGCTCGGGTCGCCGATATCCACGCTCCAGGGCCGCGACGTCCAGATGGACCGTCATCAGGTCATCGATCAGGATCGACCACGCGGCGGTCGGGCGCACGGTAGCGACCCCTTTCAGGTATCCGTTGCACGTTCTGCAGATCTCCACCCTCCGCGTCTGCTCGCCCTCCTCGGGCGTCAGATAGGCGAGGTTGTCATGCTGGATCTCGTCACAGAACACGCACCGCAGCAACGGGATCGCCCATCCGGTAGCGCAACGCCCGCAGCGCAGCAACCGCTTGCGCTCGAGCCCCGTATACTCGGCGACGACCGGCCAGGCGCCGCACACCGGACAGTACCCTTCCCACCAGGTCGCCGGGACCTGGTCCGCGACGGAACGCGCACACGCCCGCAGCAGCGGCACGGCCGCCATCTGTCCCACGACGCGCACTGCGTGAGGGTCGGCGCCCGCGCTCGCGGCGAGGGCGTCCGAGCGCGCGTCGTCCTGACATACCGCAGCCTCGAGTAGCGCGACGCCGTCCACGTCCCGTCCGTTGCCGTTCATGTCCAGGAGGCGGCGCACCCACTTGCGGACCGCGCGTCCGTCGACCGTCACGTGCGCCCGATACAACAACGGCGCCTTGACCGGGCGGTCCGCCGCGGCCTGCGGCACGGCGGCCTCCCACCGGGCGCCATCCTCGCTCTCGTCGAGCGCTGCTTCCAACAGCCCGAGCCATGCCTCGGCTTCGGGGTTTTCGCGGCGGGCCTGGGCCAGCCGCTCGTCGATCTCTACGTTCCGCGAGCGCCGGAGACGGGCAGAGGGCCAGAGCATCGCACTTTCTCGGTGCGGCAGGGAGTCCGGTAATACATCGTCGCGCCCGCGTGCAGCCGGGCGACCGGGTCGTGGTTGCCCAAGTCGGCCCCGGGGCCGCCACCCCGAGCGCGGGTGGCCTCGGGGCTGGCGCACGCGGCGACGCCGAGCAGCAGCCAGAGCAGGGTCCCGTGATGTGCCGCGCGCATGGCTATAGCCCCGCCGCGACGCGGTAGCGGTCGACTCCCTCGGACGCGAATATCGTAGCGAGTCGCAACAGGAACCCGCCGAGCAAGACGAGCTTGGCTGCACTGGCCACGGGGCGCCGCTGGATGTGCAGCCGCAGCGGGGCGAGGATCCCCAGGCCGACGACGCCCACCAGCAGCACCAGGCCCCAGAGCCCGATCCAGACCCGGTTCACCGAGCCGAGCGATGCGAGAAACAGGACGAGCACCAGCAGCTCGACGACGAGGGCCTTGGTGTCGAACGCCGACAATCGGGCCAGCGACTGCTCATTCGCCCCGCGGCGCGGGCTCAGCAGGATGAGTGCGGCGGCCCCCGTGGACGCGCCCGACGCGATGAACAGGGCGCCCAGCCACGGGCTGTCCGCCCAGATGGGACGGTTCGTCACGGAGAGGAGGACCCCTGTGTAGCCGGCGATGAATATGCCGAGCAGGCCCGCCACGCCCCCGACGACCTTCGCGAGCCCGCTCCCGCCCCGTACGGCGCCGCCCACGGCGCGGAGCGCCGGATTCCGCAGCCGCCCCTCCTCTGCCATGCCCCCGAGCGCCGACAGGACCGCGAAGAACCCGAACACCAGAAGCCCCCAAGCCCCGAAGGAGATGGGCGACCATCCCTTGAACATGATGGCCGGAAAGTTCGCGGACTGGAACACCATGTGCCAGAACCGCAGCGGCTTTCCGAGATCGATCGTCAGGAGCGCGCCCGAGAGGATCGCGCCGACGGCGGCGACGTTGTACCCGGTACGGACGACAGGCCGGTCCCCCGGCCCGCCGAACCAGTCCAACACGGCCGCGAGGAAGCAGGCGCCTCCGGCGATGCCTCCCACGAAGAAGTACACGATGATGAACCAGGTCCAGTGCGGCGCCCCGCTGAAGAAGGTGTCGGACATCAGTTCGATCCTCCCGTGCCGCCGGCGCCGACCTCGTCCATGCGGCGCTTGCGCAGGCCGACGAGCGCGAGCACGCCCAGCACGCCGGCACTCAAGAGGGAGAAGCCGGCGCTCTTCGCCAGATTGCGCGACGGCAGTTGCGGCTTGCGGGGGAGTCCGTACACCTCGGGTTCGTCGACGAGGAGATAGAACGAGTTGAGCCCCCCGAGCGGCCCGTTGGAATCGGCGCCGTACAGCGCCGCCTTGACGCCCTGCGCCTTGAGCTGGTCGGCGCGCTTCTGCGCCCGCGTCCGCAGCTCGGTGATCGTTCCGAACTGGATCGAGTCGGTGGGGCAGGCCTTCGAGCAAGCGGGCTCGAGCCCCACCGTGAGCCGGTCGTAGCACAGCGTGCATTTCTGCGCCGTGCCCGACACCGGGTTGACGTCGATGACGCCGAACGGGCAGGCGGCGATGCAGGCGCGGCACCCGTTACACACGTCGGACTGGATCACGACCGTGTCGAACTCGGTGCGGATGATGGCGCCGGTCGGACACACCTCGAGGCATCCTGCCTGGACGCAGTGCTTGCACACGTCGCTCATCATCAACCAGCGGCCGTCGTACGGTCCTTTGAACTGCTCGATGAAGCGGACGTGCCGCCAGTGAATGCCGTCCAACCGGCGGGTGTTGTCGTAGCTGTCGCCGCTCAGCTCTCGGATACCGCCGTTCTCGGCCGGGAGCTGGTTCCATTCCTTGCACGCGACCTCGCACGCCTTGCACCCGATGCAGACCGTGGTGTCGGTGAAGAATCCCATGGGCTCGGGCATATCACGCCTTCTCCACGTTGCAGACGAACGCCTTGCCTTCGTGGATCGACACGTTGGGATCTCCGACCCAGGAGGTCAGATCGTTGACCACGTCCCCCGTGGAGAGCCCCATCCAGCCCCAGTGCCACGGCATGCCGACGTGATGGATACGCTTGCCGGCGATCTGCATCACGCCGATGCGATCGGTGACCAGTGCTTTCGCGCGGATGCGGCCGCGTGGGCTCGACACCACGACCCAGTCGAGATTCCTGATCCCCTTCTCCTTGGCCAGGTCCTTGCCGAGCTCGATGAAAAGCTCGGGCTGGAGCTCGGCGAGCCACGGCAGCCACCGGCTCATCGCGCCGGCCAGGTAATGCTCCGTGAGCCGGTACGTGCTGATGACGTACGGGAACTTCGGGTCGCCCACCGCCGCGAGCTGGTTGTACGGCTTGCCCGGCGCCCAGACCTTGTGCACCGGGCTGGTCTGCTGCTTGTACAGCGGGTTGTGGATCGGCGACTCGTGTGGCTCGTAATGCGTCGGCAGCGGCCCGTCGACGAGGCCCGCCGGCACGAACAGCCAGCCCTTACCGTCCGCTCTCATAATGAACGGCTGAGTGCCGGAGAGCGCGTCGAGGCCGATGCCGTCGGGCTTGGGCTGCGCATCCGGCGCCTTGGTCGCCGCGAAGTCGGGCACGTCGTAGCCGACCCACTTGCCGCGCGGCACGGGCTTGGCGGTCTTGGGATCGGGCGGGTTTACGAACGTCGGGTCCCACCAGATCCAGCGCTTGCGCTCGCTCCACGGATTGCCCTTCAGGTCGGCGGAGGCGCGGTTGTACATGACGCGGCGGTTGGCGGGCCACGCCCAACCCCACTTCAAGTGCGCCCCCGGCACGCCCGGCGGATCGGCCTCGCGCCGCGCCGTGAGGTTCTGATCCCAGGCCGGGAAGCAGCCGCAGTAGATCCACGACGCGCACGTCGTCGAGCCGTCGTCCTTCAGCTCGCCGAACCCCTTGAGGTGCTGCTTCGCGTCGGCCGTCTGATACCCGTTGATCTCCCGCAGCACCTTGCGTGCGCTGATCTCTCCGGGGTACAGCGGCTCCTCACCCGCATCGGGGTCGAAGTCCCAGCTCAGGTTGTTCCAGCCCTGGTCGCGCGGCAGCTTCGAATCCGCGTACGCCTTCTTGAGCCGCTTGGCCAGGTTGTGGTAGAACCAGCTGTCGGTGCGGCAGTCCCCCGGCGCCTTGGCGGCGAAGGAATGCCACTGCAGCATCCGCTGCGTGTTCGTGAAGCTGCCGTCGTACTCCGCGATCTGGGTCGAGGGGAAGAAAAAGATCTCGGTCTTGATGTCCTCGATCTTCACCTCGCCGTTCTTGACCTCGGGGCCGAGATACCAGTGCGTGGCGGTCTCGGTGAGCCAGTTGTCCTTCACCACCAGCCACTCGAGCTCGCGCATCGCCCGCCGGGTCGCCCCGCCGTTGAGCGTCGTCGCGGGGTTCTGGCCGACACAGCACATCCCCTTGACCTTCCCGTCGGCCATGGCGGCAAAGCTGGCCATGTGGGAGTGGTCGCCCAGGATCTTCGGATGCCAGTCGTAGCCGAAATCGTTCTCCGCCGTCGCGGCGGCGCCGTACATCGATTTCAAGTACGACACGAGGAACTTGGGCAGGTTGCCGTAATAGCTCGTGGGGCTGGTCTCGGCCGCCATGTAGTCCCGCAGCGTCTCGTGCGGCCGGAGCGCCGAGGGGGCGTTCAGGTATCCGTGGATACTGTGGTACAAGGTCGGCACATCGGTCGAGCCCTGGATCGCCGCGTGGCCGCGCAGCGCCATCACGCCGGCGCCCGGTCGGCCGATGTTGCCGAGCAACAGCTGGAGCAGCGCGCAGCAGCTGATCATCTGGACGCCGTAGGTGTGCTGGGTCCAGGCCACCGCGTAGGCGAACGCGCTCGTGCGGTCGCGCCCCGAATTCTCGAGCAACATCTCCGCGACCTTGATGAACTTCTCCTTGGGCGAGCCGCACACCTGCTCCACCATCTCCGGCGTATAGCGGGCGAAGTGCCGCTTCAGGATCTGGAACACGCAGTGCGGGTTCTGGAGCGTCGGGTCCTTTTCGGCGGGCCCGGGCTTGAGGGACCGCACCAGGTCGTCGAACGGCGGGCCTGCGCGCTTGGCGATCAGATCCTTCGTGGCCGCCCCTGGCGCGACGCGGGCAAGCTCGCCGGGTGTTACCGCGCCGATCGGACCCGGTGGGGGCTTGGGTCCGCGCTTGTACGCCCACGTGGCGTTGTCGTAGCGACCCTCGAGCCCGTTGTACGGCCAGAACGCCGGCTCGGTGAACTTCACCATTCCCGAGAAGACGCCTTCCAGATCCTCGGTGTCCTTGAATTCGTCGACGATGATCGTCGCCGCATTGGTGTAGTTAACCGCGAACTCCTTGAAGAACGGGTCCGAGTTCCACCGCTTGCTGTTGATGACGTAATTGATCAGCCCGCCGAGGAACGCGATGTCCGAGCCGGCGCGGATCGGGACGTGCAGGTCCGCGACCGCGCTGGTGCGGGTGAAGCGGGGGTCGACGTGGATCAGCTTCGCCCCGTTCAGCTTCGCCTTCATGGGCCAGCGGAACGCCACCGGGTGACATTCCGCCATGTTCGAGCCCATGATGACGAAGCAGTCGGTGTGCTCGAGGTTGCGCGGATACAGGGTCGCCGCGCCACGACCGAACCGTGTCCCCAGACCGGGGACGCTAGAGCTGTGTCATATCCTGGCCTGATTCTCGATGGCGACGACCCCGAGCCCACGCCAGAACTTCTGGCATACGTGGTTGAACTCGTTGTCGAGCGTCGCGCCACCGAGCGCGAACATCGCGGGGCTCATGTTCACGAGCTTCCCGTTGGGGAGCTTCTCGATGAACGTCTCGTCGCGGGTTTTCTTGATGAGCTCGGCCACGCGGTCCATGGCCCACTCGAGCTCCACCACCTCCCAATCCCTGGCGCCCGGCTTGCGGTGCAGCACCTTGGTCGCCCGGTTGGGATTCATGTGGAGCTGGTAGATCGCAGCGCCCTTGGGGCAGAGGGTACCCTCATTGTGCGGGCTGCGCGGATCGCCTTCGATGTTCACGATCTTGCCGTCGACCGTGTGGATCAGGGTGGCGCACCCCACCGAGCAGAACGGGCAGATGCTCGGCGTCGTCTTGGCGTCCTTGATGCGCAGCTCCTGCGCGCGGGCCGTGGCCGGCGCCAGCGTCACGCCGAGTCCGACCAAGCCGCCGATGGCGGTTCCCGCCCCGGCGTTCGTAGTGAGCCGCAAGAAGTCACGCCGACTGACCTGCATAGAATCCTCCGCGCTGTGGAGTGGGTGGGATGCGCGAGGCGTCTAGCTGTCCGCTCGTGCCGGATGATATAGGCGGGCCTTTCGGGGGGCGCAACCCCCACTTCCTCCGGGTCTGGCGGCCTGCCCGGAGTTGCTCTAGAGTCTCGAGCCATGCCGGAATTGCCGAAGCTTACGCCTGAGCATTTCGAGATTCTCGTCGTGCGCGAGCTGCGCAAGGTCGGGCTCGACGTGTCCGAGCTGCGCGTCCATCGGCGCGCGACCCTGCCGGAGCCCGAGCAGGGCTATCTCCTCGAGCTCAAAGGCGCGGTGCGCCGGGGGCCCTGGCGCCGGCGCGTCCTGATCGCCTGCCGGCGCCAGGACGCGCCCGTGGGCCGGACCGAAGTGGAGTCGCTGCGCGGCCATCTCGGGGAGGCGGGCGTCGAGGCGGGAATCCTGTTCGCCACGGCGGCGTTCGATCGAGCGGCCCTCGCGGCCGCCCAGGACGCGAGGATAGCCCTGTTGCGGGTCACCGACGGGCGCACGGCGTTCGACACGAGCGGCTGGGGCCCCCCCGGTCACTACCCCGCCTGGCTCCCCGCCTACTGCGCCCAGACCATCGCCCGCGACATCCTGGGGGAGCCGCGTTACCAGCTCTTGGAGAGCGGCCAAGGGGACGCGATCGTGGAGCAGCTGCGGACGGAGACGATCGACCCGGGTGAGGCGCCGCGCGCCTAGCGACAAAGGGGGGAGCATGGCGGACGAGGGACGTCAGAAGGACGCGATGGACGTGCTGCAGGCGTGGGTCGATCAGTACAACGGCCGCGCTGGGCCGACGATTCGGCTCGGCTCGGCGGGCGAAGCCGGCGGGGCACAGCTGCGCCTGAAATACAGTCCGGCCGAGGGCCAGGTTTCGATCTTGCACTTGGTCGCCGTGAACCGGGACGGTCGCGCCGCGATCCTGGTGCGGCGGTTCGAGGGACCCGCGGCGGAGGCTGCGGTCGAGGCGGGGATGTGGGCCAGCACTCAGCTCGGGCGCCGCTAGTCTCGATTCAGGAGCTTGGCTCCCTGGGCGGCGCCGTGAGCCAGGCCAAGGCGGTGAACAACCTGGGTCACGTCGCCGGCACGAGTCGCGACGGCTCCGGGCGGAGCCGGGCCTTCCTTTGGAAGGAGGCGGTCGGTATCACCGATCTGAACCCGCTCACCGGCGTGAACGCCTCGGCCAACGATATCAACGCGATGGGCGACATCGTGGGCGGCGGGGACACCGGCTTCGGCGACTTCCACGCGTACTTCCTGTCCGAAGGCACGAGCTTCGATCTCGGCACGCTCGGCGGGAGCGAGAGCGAGGCGCTCGCCGTCAATCGGCTGGGACACGTCGTAGGACACAGCAGGGTCGCCGGCGGGCCGGCCAAGCGGGCTTTTCTCATGTCCGAGCCGGGCCGGCTGGTCGACCTTGGGACGTTGGGTGGAGCGACGAGCATCGCGCATGACGTGAACGACCGCACTGAGGTCGTGGGCTTCGCGGAGACCACCGCGGGTCAGCCCCACGCCTTCCTGTGGACTGCGAGCGACGGCATGCGGGACCTCGGAACGTTGGGCGCCAGCGCCAGCATGGCGCTCGCGCTCAACAACCGCACGGCAATCGTGGGCGGGAGCGGGCGCGCGTTCATCTGGACCGAGCAGCTTGGCACCGTCGACCTGGGGACGCTCGGAGGGCGGACGAGCTGTGCCAGCGACATCAACGATGCCGGCTGCATCGTGGGCGTGAGCCAGACGGGCGGGATCGACGCCCGCGGTCTCCCGATCACCCGCGCATTCCTCCGCACCCCGGACGGGCGCATGCTGGACCTGGGCACGCTGGGGGGCGAGCACAGCTCGGCTGCGGCCCTGTCCGAAGAGGTCGGCGGCACGCTGTGGATCGCCGGGCACAGTCACGATGCGGCCGCCCGCATGCGCGCCGTCTTGTGGGCCGTACGCCTCGGATAACGAGGCTTGACTGGAACACTCTGGCGCCGTCGTTTACACCGACTCGAAACATCCCCTGGGAGACTCCAACGGAGGCGGAGCATGCGATTCTCGATTCCGAGACTGGCGCTGGCGCTCGGCGCGGCGGCGTTGCTGCCCGGCGTGACGCACGGTCAAGCGAGCAAGCCGGCGAAGGTGAAAATCACGACGCCCGCCAACGGCGCCACCGTGAGCGGACCCGTGAAGGTCACGCTCCAGGCCACTGGTGTGGAGATCGTTCCGGCCACGGATGAGCGTCCCGGCACGGGGCATCATCATCTGTTCGTCGATCACGATCTGACGCCCGTCGACGACACGATTCCGCGCGGCGTGACCGGAATTCTGCACCTCGGTCGCGGGCAGACCGAGTTCGTGCTGGACTCGCTGAAACCCGGCCCGCACCGCGTGATCGCCGTGGTCGCGAACTGGAAGCACATTCCCTTGAAGCCGCTCGTCGTCGACACAGTGAGGTTCACGGTGAAGTAGCGGGCCCACAATTAAGGAGAGCGCCATGACCTGGACGCAGGTCTACGATCCGCTGAACAGCTGGATCCTCTCCACTCTCGTGGCGGCATTGCCGATCCTGGTGCTGTTCGGCATGCTGGCGGGGCTGCGGGTGAAGCCGCACTGGTGTGCGATTGGCGGCGCCGCCACGGCCGTCCTGGTCGCGGTCGGCGTCTTCGGGATGCCGGTGCAGCTCGCGGGCATGAGCTTTCTGTACGGGGTGGCATTCGGCGTCGTGAAGATCGCCTGGATCGTCCTGGCAGCCGTCTACTTGTACGACATCTCCGTCCACACCGGCCAGTTCGAGATCATGAAGGAGTCGGTCGCGGGGATCACGCCGGACCGCCGACTTCAGCTCTTGCTCGTCGCGTTCTGCTTCGGCGCGTTCATCGAGGGCGCGGCGGGGTTCGGGGCTCCAGTCGCGATCGCCGGGGCCTTCATGATCGGCCTCGGATTCAAGCCGTTCCACGCGGCGGCGCTCAATCTCATCGCCAACACGTCGCCGGTGGCGTGGGGCGCCATCGGGACCCCGGTGCACACGCTGGCCGCGGTGTCGGGTCTGCCGGAGTCCGACCTCAGCGCGATGATCGGCCGCATCCTCCCCATCACGGGCGTCATCGTCCCCTTCTGGCTGGTGCGTGCGATGGTGGGGTGGGCTGAGACCTTCGAGGTGCTGCCCGCCATCCTGGTGGTCGGGGCATCGTTCAGCCTGACGCAGTATCTCTGGTCCAATCACGTAGACTCGAACCTCGTCGACATCGCGGGCGGCGTCGTCTCGCTGCTCGCGACGGTCGCCTTCCTCCGGTTCTGGCGGCCCAAGCGCATCTGGCGATTCGAGGACGAGCGGGCGGCGGCGCCGGTGGGGCAGGGGAGAGGCAATCCCACGGCGCCGCCCAGGTACACGGGCTGGCAGATCGCCAAGGCCTGGATGCCGTTCGCGATCCTGTCGCTCACCGTGCTCGTGTGGGGTCTGCCGGCGATCAAGGGTGCCATCAACAAGGCCACGACGCCGGTCTGGAACGTCCCGCTGCTGCACAACGCCGTGACGCGCGCCGCCCCAGTAGTGACGAAGCTGACGCCGGAGGCGGCGCGGTACGATTTCAATTGGCTTTCGGCGACCGGGACGGGATGCTTCATCGCTGCGATCATCGCGGGTCTCGTGCTTGGCGTGGGGCCGGTCCAACTCGCGAAGATTTTCTGGTACACGCTGAAGCGCATGAAGCTGGCGGTCATCGCCATCTCCTTCATGCTGGGATTAGGGTACACGACGCGCTATTCGGGCCTGGATGCCGTGCTCGGCCTGGCGTTCACGCGGACCGGCTGGCTCTTCCCCTTCTTCGGCACATTCCTGGGCTGGCTCGGCGTAGCGCTCACCGGCAGTGACACCTCGTCCAACGCGCTGTTCGGTAGCCTGCAACGCATCACCGCTCAGCAGCTCAACCTCGACCCGATCCTGATGTGCGCGGCCAACTCGGCCGGCGGCGTGATGGGCAAGATGGTGGACGCGCAATCGATCACCGTGGCGACCTCGGCGACGAATCAGGTGGGCAACGAAGGGATGATCTTCCGGCACGTGTTCTGGCATTCGATCGCGCTGGGTGCGATCGTCGGACTGATCGTGTTGCTGTATGCGTACGTCTTCCCGGCCGCCGTGCCGCACGGGCTGACGATCGTGAAATGATGGACCCCCGCATTCTGGATCGGTTTCGGGCCATCGTCGGCGGCGACGGGCTGCTCACGGAGCCGGAGCAGTTGCGCACCTACGAGTGCGACGGCCTGACGAATTTCCGCGTGCTGCCGTCCGCGGTCGTGCTGCCGACCACGACGGAACAGGTCCAGGCCACCGTGCGCGTTTGTCACGAAGCGCACATCCCTTTCGTGGCGCGCGGCTCGGGTACCGGCCTCTCCGGCGGCGCCCTGCCGATCGAGCACGGCATCGTCATCAGCCTGGCGCGCATGGTTCGCATCCTGGAGGTCGATATACCGAACGCGCGGGTCGTGGTAGAGCCGGGCGTGCTCAACCTGAGCGTGACCGAGGCGGTTGCGCCGGCCTACTTCTATGCCCCCGATCCTTCCTCGCAGCAGGTGTGCTCGATCGGCGGCAACGTCGCCGAGAATTCGGGGGGCGCCCACTGCCTCAAGTACGGGTTTACCACTACGCACGTCCTCGGTCTGGAGGTGGTGCTTCCGGACGGCTCGCTCGTGCACCTGGGCGGCACGACGCTCGATCGACCGGGATATGATTTGTGCGGTGTGTTCGTCGGGTCCGAAGGCACCCTGGGAATCGCGACGAAGGTGATTCTTCGCGTGGTGCGGCGACCCGCGCTGATCCAGACGCTGCTCGCGGCGTTCAATTCGACCAACGAGGCCGGGGCGGCGGTCAGTGGGATCATCGCCGCCGGCGTCCTGCCCGCGGCAATCGAGATGATGGACAACCTGGCCATCCAGGCGGCCGAAGCGGCGGTGCACGCGAACTATCCGGACTGCGGCGGCCTCCTCCTGGTCGAGCTCGACGGGCCCGCCGCGGAGGTCGCCGCCCTCATGACGCAGGTGCGCGCGATCTGCACGTCCTGCGGCGCCTGGGAACTCCGGGTGGCGCAGTCGGAGGAGGAGCGCGCCGCGGTGTGGAAAGGCCGCAAGGCTGCCTTCGCCGCCATGGGGCGGATCTCGCCCAACTACATCGTGCAAGACGGCGTCATCCCACGCACGGCCCTGCCCGAGGTGATGAGCGAAATCGCGCGGCTCAGCGGGCAGGCCGGGCTCCGCGTGGCCAACGTGTTTCACGCGGGCGACGGCAACCTGCACCCCCTGGTGCTGTACGACGCCCGCATCGAGGGCCAGGAGCGGCGCGCCGAGCGGCTCGCCTTCAGCATCCTGGAGCTGTGCGTCAAGGCCGGGGGCTCGATCACCGGCGAGCACGGCGTCGGTGAGGAGAAGAAGGCGTTCATGTCGGTGATGTTCGCCGAGCCGGATCTCGACACCATGCAGCGGGTGCGCTGCGCTTTCGATCCCGAGCGGTTGTCGAATCCCACCAAGGTGTTCCCGCGGCCCCGCCTGTGCGCGGAAAAGCCGGGCCCCTACCAGCCGCATCCGCTCGAGACGGCGGGGATCGCGCAGCTCTTCTGACGCGTGGCCCGGCGCGCGTCGTCGAGCCCGGCAGCGTGGACGACGTGGCGACGCTGTTGCGGGACGCGAGCCGCGACGGTCAGGCAGTGATTCCCCAGGGTGGCGGGACGAAGCTCGACTGGGGCCAGCCGCCGCGACGTGCCGACCTCATGCTCTCCACGGCGCGGCTCGACCGAGTGCTGGAGCATGCCTGGGCCGACATGACGGCGACGGTCGAGGCTGGCTGCACGGTCGCGCGGTTGCAGCACTCCCTGGCCGAGCACGGGCAGCGGCTCGCGTGCGATCCGCTCTGGCCCGAGCGCGCGACCATCGGCGGGATCCTCGCCACCAACGACAACGGGACGCTGCGCGCGCGGTTCGGTGGGCTGCGTGACTTGATCATCGGGGTCACGCTCGTTCTGCCCGACGGTACCGTGGCGAAGAGCGGTGGCAAGGTGGTGAAGAACGTGGCCGGCTATGACCTGCCGAAGCTCGCGACCGGATCGTTTGGAACGCTCGCCGTGATCACGCAGGCGGTGTTCCGGCTGCACCCGCTTCCCCACGAGACCCGCACGCTCACGTTCGCCGCCACGCGCGTGGAGCCGCTGTGCGAGCTGGCGCTCGCCATCCAGGGCTCGCAGCTCGCGTTCGTGTCGTTGCAAGTACGGGCCGACGGATCGGCCGAGCCGGCGCTCGACGTGGGCTTCGAGGGGGAGCGGGCGGGGCTGGACTCGCAGCAGGACGAGCTGCTGCGGCTCGCCGCGAAACTGAGGCGGGTCGATCCTCCTCCAGCCGTGTGGCGCACCCGTGAGGAGCTGTGGCAGGGCACGGAGCCGGCGGTCACCGGGACATTCAGCGTGTTGCCGACCGAGCTCCGAGCGTTCTGCGCGCAGGTCCACGAGGTCAGCACGGCACCTGCGCTCGGTTGGCGGGTGGTGGCGCAGGGCGTGGGAGTCGGGCACTTCCGCTTGGAAGGCGCCACGTCCGACGCGCTGGTCGCGCCGTTGCAGCGGCTGCGGGCGGCGGCGGAACGGCGGGGCGGCACGCTCGTGGTGCTGGTGGGCCCGGAGGACCTGAAGGCGCGGCTCGACGTGTGGGGCTCGCCGGGCGACGCGCTGCCGCTGTTCCAACGCGTCAAGCAACAACTCGACCCACAAGGGACCCTCTCCCCCGGTCGGTTCGTCGGAGGCCTGTGATGTCGCCGGTATCGATCTTCGACGAGCATCACCCGCCCGCGGCGGCACTGATCGACCAGTGTGTGCACTGCGGCTTCTGCCTCCCCACCTGCCCGACCTACTTCACCTGGCGTGAGGAAATGGATTCCCCGCGCGGGCGCATCTACTTGATGAAGCTCGGCACCGAAGGCACCGCGCAGATGACCGATACCTTCGTCGGCCATTTCGACCACTGCCTCGGCTGCATGGCGTGTCTCACTGCGTGCCCATCGGGCGTGCAGTACGACAAGCTGATCGAAGCGACCCGCGCGCAGATCGAGCGTCATTACTCGCGCTCGTTCGCCGATCGCCTGTTCCGCCGGATGATCTTCGCGCTATTTCCATATCCGGGGCGGCTGCGCGCCCTGACCGTGCCCCTCTGGCTGTACCAGCGCTCGGGCCTGCGCGCGCTGGCGCATCGCCTCGGGCTGCTGGCGCTGCTCCCGGCGCGGCTCTCCGCCATGGAGTCGCTGCTCCCCCAGCTGACACTGGGGCGGGGCACGCGCCTGCCGCCGCGCATTCCGGCGCAGGGCGCGTCCCGCCGCCGCGTGGGCTTGTTACTGGGCTGCGTGCAGCGCGTCTTGTTTGCCGAGGTGAATGCGGCGACCGCGCGTGTGCTCGCCGCGGAAGGCTGCGAAGTCATCGTCCCTCCCGGGCAGGGCTGCTGCGGCGCGCTGATGGTGCATGCGGGCATGGAGCAGCAGGCGCTCGACGCGGCACGTCGCCTGATCGACGCGTTCGCCGGCGCCGAGGTGGATACCATCGTGACCAACGCCGCCGGGTGCGGCTCCACTATGAAGGAATACGCCCACTTGCTGCGGGATGATCCGCAGTACGCGGAGCGAGCTCGAACGCTCGGCGCCAAGTGTCGCGACGTCTCCGAGGTGCTCGCCGAGCTCGAGCCCCGGGCGCCGCGCCATCCGCTGCGGGCGCCGCTGCGCGTAGCGTATCACGACGCCTGCCACTTACAGCACGCGCAGAACGTACGCCTGCAACCCCGCCGCCTGCTCAGTGACATTCCCGGGCTCGAGCTGATGGAGATCGCGGACGCCGCCCTCTGCTGCGGCTCGGCGGGGATCTTCAATCTGATCGAGCCGCGCGCGGCCGCGGACTTGGGCGATCGCAAAGTCCGGGCCTGCCTCGCGACCGATCCCGACGTGATCGTCTCCGGGAATCCGGGCTGCCTGCTGCAGCTCCGCGCCGGCCTGGCGCGGGTGGGGCGTACGATACCGGTTTTGCACACGATCCAACTGCTCGACTATTCGCTGCGGGGGATGACGCACAACGTAGTAGGGGCGCAGCATGCTGCGCCCCTACGGTAGACCCTACATCCCTACGCGAGACTCTGTGTTACCCTCTGGCGCCGGCGCGCACCTCCGCCGGCTGCCAGATGCTGATCTTGCGCGTCTCGGGCATCAAGAACAGGCCGAGCAGGAACGCCACTGCCGGCACAGCGATGGGATAGACCAGGGCGTGGCCCAGGCTCTGCGACATGGATAGCCCCGCGTTCTGCGCGGTCACGTACGCCGCGGTCGTGATGACGGGCACCAGTCCGCCACCCCAGCCGTTGCCGATGTGATAGGGCACGGACACGGAGGAGTACCGGATGCGCGCCGGAAAGTATTCGGCGAGGAACGCGCCGATCGGGCCGTACACCATCCCCACGTAGCTGACCATGATCGCGACGATCAAGATCGCCACCGGATAGTTGATGTTGGCCGGGTTGGCGGCGTTGCCCAACGCCATATAGAGCGGGTAGTACGTGACGGCCGCGAGGAAGAAGCCACCGAGGATGATCGGCTTCCGGCCGATGCGGTCCGAGAGCCAGCCGAAGAAGATGAGGGACGGCGTGGCGAGCAGCAGCGCGGCACCCGTGATGAGGGCCGGGTGCAGCACGTCAGGCTTCTGCACCTGCTGGATGAAATACAGCGCCCAGAACTGGCCGCTGTACCATACCACCCCCTCGCCGATCACCACGATGCTCGCGATGAGTACGTATCTGATGTTCTGACTCCAGAACGCCTCGCGCCACGGATTTCTCGACGTTTGCCCCTTGGCCTTGATGGCCTGGAAGATCGGCGTCTCCTGGAGCTGCAGTCGGATGTAGATGGCGATCGCGACCATGAGCAGCGAGAGCAGGAACGGGATGCGCCATCCCCATGCGTTGAACGCTTCGGTCCCCAATATCTGACGCGTGGCGATGATGACGAGCAGGGACACGACGATTCCGAGCGTCGGCGAGGTTTGGAGCCAGCCAGTGTAGTAGCCCCGTTTCTCATCCGGCGCGTGCTCCGCGACATAGGTGATCGCGCCGCCGTACTCGCCGCCCAGGCACAGCCCCTGGATCAGGCGCAGGAACAAGAGGATGAAGCCCGCCGCCGCGCCGATCTTGGCGTAGCTCGGGACGATGCCGATGAGCGCCGTGGACACTCCCATGCCGCTCAAGGTGATGAGGAAGGTGTACTTGCGGCCCACGATGTCGCCGACGCGGCCGAACACGAAGGCCCCGAGCGGCCGGATCAGGAACCCGGCGGTGAACGTCCCTACGGTGCGGATGAGCGCGCCTCCACCGGGACCCTGCTCGAAGAACTTGACCGACAGGAGGGCGGCGAGGCTCCCGAAGATGTAGAAGTCGTACCACTCGATCACGTTGCCAACTGCCGCCGCGATGACGACGCGACGCAGTTCCTTCATGGACAGCGCAGGAGCGGTCATAACTCCCTCGGGCCGGTGGTGGAGGCTTGAGTTTCCGGCTGGAACTACACCTTGTCAAGTACAGATGAGTGACCTAGCGGGGCGGGCCGTGCGCGTACTTGAGCGCCGCCTCCGTGCGGTTCTTCACGCCCAGCTTCGAGAAGAGATGCTGCACATGGAACTTGACGGTGTTGTCCGAGAGGCCGAGCCGCTGCGCGATCTGGGGGTTGGTGAGCCCCGCGGCGACCAGGCGCCAGACCTCGCGCTCGCGCGGCGTCAGGTCGCCGGGGGCACTCGTGGCGCGGCCTTCGATCCACCGCCGAGCCGCCTGCGGGAAGACGAGCTGACCCCCGTGCACCTGTCGGATGGCCGTGAGGGTCTGCTGTGGCGACTCGGTCTTCAAGGCCAGGCCGTCCGCCCCCGCGTCGAGCGCCGAGCGCATCGAGTCGCCGTCGTTGTACGCGGTCAGGACCAGCACCTTGGGTGCGGACGGACGCTCTCGCAGCGCGGCGATGACCTCCGTGCCCTTGATGGTCGTCAGCTCGAGGTCGAGCACCACCACATCGGGCTTGTGCTGCTGCACGAGCTTCAACACCTCGGTGCCATCGGTGGTCCAGGCGGCGACCTTGATGTCGGGCTCGCCGTCGAGCAGCGCCCGCAGCCCCTCGAGCACGATGGCGTGGTCATCCGCCAGCAGGACGCGGATCACGGGGCGCGCGTCACTCCGCCGGCAGGGTGACGGTCAACGACGTGCCGCGACCGGGGGCGCTGTCGATCGCGAACGATCCGCCCAGCATCGCCACGCGATCCTGGATGCCGCGCAGCCCGAAATGCCCACCCTCCACACCGACGTCCGCTTCGCTCGCCAGCACCCGTTGGGGGTCGAAGCCCCTGCCGTCGTCGGAGACCGTCAGGGCGATGGCGCCGCCGCGCCGATCGACCGTGAGCCGCTGGCGCGATGCCCCGGAGTGGCGGTGGCCGTTGGCCAGGGCCTCCTGCAGGATCCGATAGATCGCGATCTTGGTCGGGAGCGCGCAGTCGCCGAGGTCGGTCGGGAGGTCGAGCTCGATCCCCTGGTCGGTGAGCGTCTCGTGCTGCACGGCCAGCCCTTCGACGATCTCGCCCAAGGCACGCCGCTCGAACCCGGGCGGCCGAAACGCCCCGATGAAATTGCGGATTTCGCCGAGGGCGCGCTCCAGCAGCTGCACCGCCTGTGCGGCACGCTGCTGCGCCGCGGGATCGCCGGCGAGCGAGCGTTCCAGCACCTGGAGTTGGGACAGGGCCGCGAAGATGTCCTGCACCGGCCCGTCGTGCATGTCGAGCACGATCCGCTGCAGTTCCCGCTCGCTCGTTGCCAGGAGACGCCGCGAGGCGGCCCGGGCCTCAGCGTCCCGGGGGGCCGTCACGGTCCACCACGTACGCCTCCATCGCGAAGTACTCGGGCAGCCCCAGCCGGTCTGCCCGCGCCGCCGTCTCGACGTTCCGGGCCTCGACCCGCTGCCAGAATTCCCGGTCGTCGTGCCCCCCGGGGAACGGCGCCGTGTCTTTTTGGGATTGGTGCTTGAAGATGGCGAAGATCTTGGCCCGCAGCTCGTCCTGCGAGAGCGGCACCAGCACGTCGGCCTGCGTGATGGGCCACTCCTGCCAGGCGCCGCGGTATAACCAGACTTGAGGCTGCGTCGCGGTGTAGCCTTCGAGCGCCCGCTCCACCGCGGCCTTGCACATCCGGTGCGTGCCGTGCGGATCGGACAGATCGCCCGCGACGAACACGAGATCGGGTCGCACTTCCTCGAGCAGCGCGCGCACCAGGGCGACGTCCTCATCCCCGATCGGGTGCTTGCGGACTTCGCCGGTGCGGTAGAACGGCAGATTGAGGAACCGGGCGGCGCCACGCGGCAGTCCCACGGACTCGAGCGCCGAGATCGCTTCCGCCTCCCGGATCATCCGCTTCAAGTCCTGCACGACGGGCAGGTCGATGCCTCCCGGTCCTTTGCGCTCGAAGCTCGCCTCGACCGCGTCGCGCACCCGTCGCACCGCCGCGCGGTCGATCCCGAGCGTTTCGGCCGCGCGCTCCACGAAGTCCAGCTGCCGCTGCACGTCGTGATCGAACACGGCGATGTTGCCACTCGTCATATAGGCGACCGCGATTGCGTTTTCGTTCTCCCACAGCTTGCGCAGGATCCCGCCCATCGAGATGACGTCGTCGTCCGGATGCGGCGAGAAGACGAGGATGCGCTGGCGCGACGGCAGCTTGCGGCGACCCCGGATCTTGTCCCGCAGGCGGTTGAACACGATCCCGTTGACCGGTCCCGGCGCTCCGTATTTCGCGAGCAACGGGCTCAGGTGGTTCTCCGAGTAGTCACGGGCCGTGAGTTTCAGGACCGCTTTGCCGACCTGCTCGGCGAGCCACACGACGGCGCGCTCGGTCATCGCGGGCGTCCATTCCACCGGCTCGAGCAGCCAGGGGGTCTTGATGCGCGTCAGCTCCGCCGCTGCGGCCAGGTCGAGATAGGCTGCGGCGTTGGGGTGGCCCTGCAGGAAGGTGGCCGCGACGTCGGGTGACGGCTCGCCCTCCACGGCGCGCCGCACGACGTCCGCTTTGTGCTCGCCGGTGGCGATGAGCGCGATCTCCCGCGCCTGGAGGATCGTCGCCACGCCCATCGTGATCGCCTCGCGCGGCACGTTGTCCTCGCCGAAGAAATCCGCCGCCGCGTCCCGGCGGGTGACGGTGTCGAGCGTCACCAGCCGCGTGCGCGAGTCCGGTGGGGAGCCGGGCTCGTTGAAGCCGATATGCCCGCTCTTGCCGATCCCCAGAAGCTGGAAGTCAATGCCGCCGGCTTGGACGATGGCCTGCTCGTACGCCGCGCACTGCTCCGCGAGGCGCTCGCGCGGCGTGCTCCCGTCGGGGATGTGCACGCTCTCCGGCTTGATGTTCACGTGGGCGAAGAAGTTCTCCCACATGTAGCGCCGGTAGCTGTGCGGGCTGTCGGGCGGCATCGGGTAGTACTCGTCGAGGTTGAACGTCGTCACCGACGCGAAGTCGACTTCCCCCGCCCGGTGCCGCCGGATCAGCTCGCGGTAGACCCCCAGCGGGGTGCTACCGGTGGCGAGCCCGAGCACGCACCGGCCCTTCGCAGCGACCTCGCGCCGCACCGTCTCGACGATGCGGTCGGCGAGGAGGGCGGCGAGATCGTCGTGGTCGGGCACGACGAGCGTGCCGATGCGCTCCCGCTCGTGCGGGCCCTCGATCGCGCCCCGTGAAACCGGCCGCGCCGTAGCTGGCGGATTGGCTGGCATAACGGAAGAATACGTCACATAACGACGACCCGCCAAAGGGGTTCGCACGCCTGCCGTTGCTTGACGCAACCGCCCCGATATCACATATGTAAGTGCGCGCCCCCCTTCATGGATGCCGGTCCTGACCGGCGGAGCCTCGGTGAGCGGACCAGAGACCTTCGTTGAGGGCAGGCGCGAGATCCTGCGGCAGGCCAGCATCGCGCTGGGCGGCCGGCCCGTCACGGTGTGGGAGGTGTCGGTGCGCGCCGAGCTCGAGCCCCAGGCTTCGAGCGCCCCCGCCCCGGGCCACCACGACAGCAACCTGGACGTCGACGCCACCCTGCGGCGCTGGGGCATCCACATCGTTCAGGGCAGCCGGTTCGTCGGCTCCCGTGCCCCGGAGGGGTTCTGGGTGGTCGCCCCAGTGCGCACCCGCCCGCCGTCTCCGCCCCCCGAGGGACGGGAGCGCCGCAGCCGGGAGCGCCTCACCCTCGAGCTCGCGGGCCTCTGCCTCGGCCTGCTCGACCGGCGTGAGCTGCCATCCGCACCCGTCCCCAAGCGAGCGGACCCGCTGCAGGACCTGGCCACGTTGCCGGGGATCATCGCGCATGAGGTGGCGAATCCTCTGACGGCGGCGCGCGCCGGCCTGCAGCTCGCCATGGAAGCGCTGGGCCGGTGGACCGAGGTCGCCGCCGCACGGCGGCTCGAAATGCTCGACGAGCTGGGCCAGGTGGTCGACGACATCGACCGCGGGGTCAACTTCCTGCGTGCCATCAAGGACCGCGCCCGGGGCACGCTGGCGCGCTCGGAGCGGTTCGACGCCGTCCGCGTGGTTCGCTCCTGCTGCACGCTCGAGAGCCGTGTGCTCAAGGACAAGAAAATCCCCCTCGAGTTCGACTTCACGCTTGAGGAGGTCTTTCTCAAGGGCGACCCGAACGCCCTGTACGACATGCTGGTGAACCTGATCCGCAATGCCGCCGACGCGAGTATCGGCCGGGGGGCGCCGATCCGCATCGGCCTGGAGCAGACCGGCGGGGCGCTGCGGCTCACCGTGCGTGACGAGGGCGCGGGGATCCGCGCCGAGGACCTGGAGCGCATCTTCGAGCCGGGATTCACCACCAAGGAGTTCGGCGAGGGGAGCGGGATGGGGCTGGTGGTGGTGCAGAGCGTGGTGCGCAACATGTTCGGAGGCAGCATCGCCGTCGACTCGCGACCCCGTGGCGGTACGACCGTCACCGTGACCCTCCCGGTCCCACCGCAACGCTCCGTGGATGCCCGCCGGGCAGGAGAGCCGTCCGTCGCCTAACGGGTCCGCCCAGTCGCGCGTAACGTTAGGGAACATGTACTCCCTGCGAGGGACCTTCCTGTGAACCGCTCCTGTATCGCCGCGGCGAGGGCGCTGCTCGTCGCGCTCGCCTCCCGGCCACTTGCCGGCCAGACCCCGACCGTGGACACGAGCGGTGCAGGCGTGCTCATCGATCAAGCCCTCACCCGCTCGCAGGCGATGATGAACCTGCAGCACCTCACCGATGTCATCGGGCCTCGCCTGACCGGCTCGCCCGCCGCCCGCGCTGCGAACGACTGGGCGCTGGCCAAGTTCAAGGAGTACGGTCTCGACACGCACCTCGAGCAATGGAACTTCGGCGGCACGTGGACCCGCGGGCCCATGTGGGCGCGGGTGACCGCACCCCGCGGGCACGACGTCGTGGCCGCGAGCTGGGCATGGGCGCCGGGCACGAATGGCAAGACCGTGAGCGGGCCGGTGGTACGTATCGACGCCAGCACGGCCGAGAGCCTCGAGGCGAATAAGGCCAGAGTGAAAGGCGCATGGGTCATGCTGCGGCCGCCCCAGTTCGTCTGGAACAACGATGGCCCCACGATGACGGCGGCCGACTCGGAGCGTCAACGGGCGGCGTTCCGCGGATTTTTCGGAGGCGGCCCGCGCCTCGATTCCGCCGCCCGCGCGCGCATGATGCAGTTCAACACCGACCAGCCGTTTCTGCTGCGGAACGCCGGGGCGCTAGGCATCCTGCTCGATGCCGGCAAGGAGCAGGACCTGCTCAACATGAGCGGCTCGCCCACGCGGGTCCTGCCGCTGCCGCAGGTGGTCGTGGCGCACGAAGAGTACGCGCTGTTCGACCGGCTGCTCGCGGCAGGCGTGACGCCCCGCCTCGAGGCGAACATCCAGAATGCGCTGAACATGAAGGACTCGGTGCCGCAGTGGAACACCGTCGCGGAGCTGCGGGGGAGCGAGCGCCCGGGGCAGGTCGTGATCGTGGGCGCTCACCTCGATTCCTGGGACCTGGGGACGGGCGCGACCGACAATGGCACTGGCTCCATCGCGACCCTGGAAGCCGCGCGCATCATCGCGCAATCGGGGCTCAAGCCGAAACGCACCATCCGCTTCATTCTCTTCACGGGAGAAGAACAGGGCCTGATCGGCTCGCGCAAGTACGCCGAGGCGCACGCCGCAGATGCGGATTCCGTCCAGGCGGTGCTCGTGCTCGACAACGGTGCGGGAGCGATCACCGGGATGGCGCTGCAGGGCCACCTGGAAGCCTACGCCCTCTGGCGTATGCTGCTCGCGCCGGTCCACCGGCTCAACGCCGACACGATCAACGATGCCGTGAAGGGCGGCACGGATCATCTGTCGTTCATCCCCTACGGCGTCCCGGGGTTCAACTTCAACCAGCTCACTCGCGGCTACAACCACACGCATCACTCCCAGTCGGATACCTACGACAAGGCGATCCCCGGGGACTTGATGCAGGCTTCCGCCGTGATCGCGGTTGCGGCGTTCGAGCTGGCGAACCTGCCGGAGCTGCTGCCGCGCTGGGAGAAACGCCTGCCGGCGCAGCCGATCGTGGCGGCGACGGTGTCGCCGGAGCTATTGCGCGGCCACTAGCGCCGCGAGGTCGAGTGGCCGCGCGTACATGACGAGCTGTCCGTCGGGTGCGCGCGGCCATTCGTTTTCCGGCCGGTCGCAATACAGCTCGACGCCGTTGCCGTCGGGGTCACGCAGGTAAACGGCTTCACTGACGCCATGGTCGGCGGCGCCCTCGAGCGGGATCCCCGCGTCGATCACACGGCGCACCACCGCCGCGAGCGCCCGCCGATCGGGCAACAGGATGGCGAGGTGGTACAGCCCGGTCGTCCCGGGAGGTGGGGGCGCCGCCCCCCGGCCCGCCCAGGTATTGAGGCCGATGTGGTGATGGTAGCCGCCGGCCGAGAGGAACACGGCGTCGGTGCCGTAGCGGGTGGTGACCTCGAAGCCGAGCACGTCCCGATAAAACGCGAGGGCGCGGTCCAGGTCGGCCACCGTGAGGTGGACGTGGCCGATGCGGGTGGCGGGGTGGATCATAAATTAGATTTCGCCCATGAACGCCACGCCCAAGATACCGGTTCCTACCAACGAGCCGGTGCTCTCCTACGCCCCCGGCACCCCGGAGCGGCTGGAGCTGAAAAAGTCCCTCAAGGAGCTCTCCGCCCGCCAGATCGAGATCCCGCTCGTGATCGGCGGCAAGGAGGTCCACACCGGCAAGACCATCGACGCCGTGATGCCCCACTGCCACCACCACGTGCTCGCCAAGGTGCATCAGGGAGGCCCGGCGGAGGTGCGAGCGGCGATCACCGCGGCGGGCGAAGCGTGGCACGACTGGTCCACGTGGGACCTGGGGCGCCGCGCGGCCGTCTTCCTCAAGGCGGCGGAGCTCCTCGCCACGCGGTACCGCCCCATCGTGAATGCGGCGACGATGCTCGGGCAGTCGAAGACGGCGCATCAGGCGGAGATCGATGCGGCGTGTGAGCTGATCGATTTCTTGCGCTTCAACCCGCACTTTGCGGAGCGGCTGTATGCCGAGCAGCCGATCTCCTCGCCCGGTACCTGGAACTCCCTCGACTACCGTCCGCTCGAGGGGTTCGTGTACGCGATCACTCCGTTCAACTTCACGTCCATCGGTGGCAACCTCCCGACGGCGCCCGCGCTCATGGGCAACACCGTGGTCTGGAAGCCGGCTGCGACGGCGGTGTTCTCGAACTATTTCATCCTCAAGCTGCTGGAAGAGGCCGGCCTGCCACCGGGCGTCATCAACTTCGTGCCCGGCTCCGCAGCGCAGATCTCCGATAGCCTGCTGGTCGACCGCACCCTGGCCGGCATCCACTTCACGGGCTCGACGGAGGTGTTCCAGGCGCTTTGGAAGCGCGTGGGCGAGCGTCTCTCGAGCTACGCCGGCTACCCGCGGCTGGTGGGAGAGACCGGCGGCAAGGACTTCATTCTGGCGCACCCCAGCGCCGACGTGGACGCCCTCGCGACGGCCATGGTGCGGGGGGCGTATGAGTACCAGGGGCAGAAGTGCAGCGCCGCCTCGCGCGCGTACGTACCGGACACCCTGTGGCCCCGGCTGCGCGAGCGGGTGCTCGGGATGCTCGGCGAGGTGAAGATGGGCGACCCGGCCGATTTCTCGAACTTCATGGGCGCGGTGATCGACCGGAAGGCCTTCGACAAGATCAAGGGCTACCTCGAGGCGGCGCAGCGGGTCCCCGGCGTGAAGGTGCTCGCCGGTGGTGGCGCCGACGACGCGGACGGCTACTTCATCGAGCCGACCCTCATCCAGACCGACGACCCCGCCTATCGCACCATGTGCGAGGAGATCTTCGGCCCCGTGCTCTCGCTCTACGTCTATCCCGAGGCTCGCTGGGCGGAGACCGTGCGGCTGGTGGATCAGACGTCCCCGTACGCGCTCACCGGTGCCATTTTCGCCCAGGACCGCCGCGCCGTGGACGAGGCCCAAGCGTCGCTCCGCTACGCCGCCGGCAATTTCTACGTGAACGACAAACCGACGGGCGCGGTGGTGGGACAGCAGCCGTTCGGCGGCGCCCGGGCCAGCGGCACCAACGACAAAGCCGGCAGCCTGCTCAACCTGATCCGCTGGGTGAGTCCGCGCGCCGTGAAAGAGACCTTCGCCCCGCCCCGGAGCTTCAGCTACCCGTTCATGGCCGAGGCGTGAGCCGGCAGAGCAGTGCTGCGCGCCCGCCCATCCTCGTGCTCGTGATCGGTGGTGCGTTCCTCCTGCTCGTCGCGTCGCTCGTGATCGGCTCGCTCACTACGCCTGAGTATCCTGCGTTCGCGCTGAGCGCCGCCCCGCCGGCGATCGTGGGGGACTCGCTCATCGGACCAGGGACGTACACGCTCGACGCGTCCGCTACCGATCGGTGGCGCCGCTTCGATTTCGGCCGCAACGCCGCCGTGGACTCGGGGCCGTGGGACCTGGCCTTCCGTCGCTTCCGCCTGATCGCAGCGCCGGGCGGCGGCATCGTCGACCTGGGACCCGCCCCGTTCGACTCCGTCTTCGAGCTCCCCGCCGCGGGCTACGCGGCCAATACCGCCGGACCGGACACCGCCAATCCCGCCGTCGGGAAGTGGTATGCCTACAGCATGCTCAGCCACCTGTTGACCTCGAAACACCACCTCTACGGGGTGCGCACGCCGCGCGGGAAGTACGCGAAACTCGAGCTGCTCGCCTACTACTGCCGGGACGCGGGGACTGCCTGCATTACGTTCCGCTACGTCTACCAGGGGAACGGGACCCGGCGGGTGGCACGCTAGCGAGAAGCCCCCGGTCGCTCACGCGACCGGGGGCTCGAGGTTGTCGGCTCGTCTCAGCGGCTCACTTGGGCGGCAGGATCTTGAACATCCCTGTGCCGCACACCGGACACACGCCCTTCAGCGCGGGTCGGCCGTTGGCCATCTTGACCTGCTGGGGGTTCGAAATCTTACGCTTCGCCTTGCACTTCACGCAGTACCCTTCGTCCGCGGCCATCGGGGCTTTGCCGGCCTTCGCCATGTCGCTCCTCCGTTCGGGGGCAGGGGGCAAGACGGTGACAACATAATACGCCCTGCTTAAGCTGTGGGAGCGGGGCTCGCTGGGGGGCTGTCGCTGAACCCATTGCGTTTGTGAGTTCCGTCACAAAACGGTTTCGTTGCCGATCCCCCACAGCGGCACAGGACAACGACTTCCGCCGGCCGACCGTCCTTCCGGGGGGGCACGGCCAGCTCCTGCCCGTCCGCGGTGACGATCTTCACCGGGCCCTGCACGACAAGCGGGCCATTCGGTTTCGGAGTGATACGGGTTTCGTCTGGCATACTCCAACTATAACGACGCCTGCCCCGCGATGGGTGTTGCGTCGGCGCCCTATTGACGGGCCTGCGCCAAATGCACAAACTGCACGGCGACCTGGAATGATGCGCACGCGTAGAGGGAGGGACCGCACGCCCGACCTCGCCGGCGAGCACTTCCAGGTCGCTGTTTTTCGGGGGGGAACGCGGCGCCGAACGGCAGGGTATGTTGAAGGCGACGCATCCATGCGAATCCTTCCCGCTCTCATCCTGTCGCTCGCCGCCTGCGCTTGCGTCTCCGAGCACGGTCCGCTCACCAACCGCATGGCACAATCTGGGACGCACTACCTCACAGGCGCCGCGCGCCAACCCGTGAGCTGGCAACCGTGGGGTCGTGAGGCATTCGCCCTCGCCGCGCGGCTCGACCGTCCGGTCCTCCTGTACGTCGGTGCCGACGAATGCCGTTGGTGCGCCGTGATGGACCGGGAGGTGTACGGCGATCTCGCGCTGGGTGCGATGATCGACTCGTTGTTCGTACCGGTGCGCGTCGACCGCGACGAGCGGCCCGACGTGGCCCAGCGTTATGAGGCGGCCGTCCAGTGGCTCGCCGGCCTGCGAGGCTATCCGGTCACCGTGTTCCTGACCCCCGACGGCTCGGCGTTCTTCGGCGGCACGTATTTCCCTGCCGACGATCCGGTGACCGGGCGGGGCCTGAAGCAGCTCCTCCCGGAGGTCGCGAAAAGCTACCGGGAGCAGCGCGGCGTCATCGTGCAGCGGGCGGCCTTGGTGCGGCAGCTGGCGCTGACGCACGCGGCGCGCGCGCGCGGCGTGCTGCAGCCTCGGGCGGTGGCCTCGCAGGTCGCCGCCGTCCGCGCGACGTTCCAGGCCGTCGCCGGCACGCATGCCGCTTTGGGAAGTTTCATGCACACCCAGGCGGTGAGCTTGCTGCTCGCGACCTACGGGCGCACCGGCGATTCGAGCTACCTCAAGGCCGCGCGCACCGTGCTCGACTTCATGGTCGACTCGGGCGACGCGGTGACCGCCGACGTCGCGCGCGACGACCCGCCGAGCCTCGTGCGCGCCGGGCTGGTGCGCAATCTCGCCGTGGGTTGGGCCCTCACCGGAACGGCACGGTACCGTGACGCAGCGCGGGTCGTGCTGCAGCGCCTCGCGCGCGACCTGGGCGACAGTCCGGAGGCCGCGGTGTTCGCCGACCGCGACGCCTACGTCATCGGCTCGGTGTTGGAAGCCGCGCCCGCCGTGGGGGACTCGAGTGTCGCGCGGCGCGCCCTCGGGGCGCTCGACCGGCTGCTGCGGCTCACGTACGCGCGCAAGCGCGGCGCGCACCACACCGCGGGCGGCGCCGCGCTCCGCGGCTTGCTGCAGGACCAGGTACAGCTCGCGGCTGCCTGCCTCGCCGCCTATGGCTACAACGGCCGGGCGCGCTATCTCGGCGTGGCGCAGGATCTGGCCGACGTGCTCGACCGCGACTTCGCCGACTCGGTCGGCGGCGGCTACTTCGACACCGTCGCGAGCGACCCCGCGGCGCCGGCGCTGGCCGACCGCACCAAGCCCGTGCTCGACGACCTGCTCCCCGGGGCCAACGCCTGGGCGGCGCGGGTGCTGCTGCAGCTCGCCGAGACGACGCGCGACGCGCGCTATCGCCGACGCGCCGAAGCGACGCTCGAGGCGTTCGCGGGAGCGCTCGGCGGCGAGGGGGTGCGCGCGTCCAGCTACCTGCTCGTCGCGCAGCACGTGCTCGCCGCCCGCTGACCGGGCGGTTCCGTCCCGAAACACCCGATCCATCCTGGTGCGCCTACTTCCTCTAGCGCGGCGTGCGGCGTGCGTGCTAGCGTGACGCCCTAATCTCCATGCAGGTCATACGGATGTGAGGGGGGGCCCCTCCGACCCGGAGGTGGTGGCCCGCGTGCTTGGCGGCGATCGCGAGGCGTTCGGCCTCGTGATCCGCCGCTACGAAACCGGTCTGCTGCGGTTCGCGACGCGCATGCTGGGGAGCCGCGACGTCGCGGCGGACGCGGTGGCCGAAAGCCTCGTGCGGGCATACCGCCACCTCGCCGGCTGCCGGGACCCGTCGCGGCTGCGTACCTGGTTGTACCGCATCGTGGCGAACCGGTGCAAGAGCTACCTCGCGCGACGGACCGTGGCCGACGTTCCTTTGGAGGAGGCACCGCCGGTGGCCGATGCGACGGACAACGAAGCCGCCCTCGAGCAGGCGGAGCAGTTGGCGCTGGTGGCGCGGGCCCTCGCCCAGCTCTCGTCGGACAAGCGCGAAGCCTTCGTGCTGAAACACGTCGAGGGGTTGAGTTATCAGGAGATGGCCGACGTGACGGGCGAGCGCATCCCGACCCTCAAGATGCGCGTGCATCGGGCGCGTGAAGCGCTGTTGCAGGTACTGGAGGACCACGCATGAATCCGATCGATTCGCGAATCCATCAGGCGCTCGACGGCGAGTTGGCCCGCGAGAGCCTGCCGCCTGAGCTGCGGCTGGTGGTGGAGCGGCTGGAAGCCGCGGCGGCGCTGCTCGCGGCGGCTCCCGCCCTGGCTGGACTCGAGCCGAGGGTGATGGCGGCCGTCCGGCGGCCAGCGCCGTCGCGGGTACGGCGGCTGATCCGTTGGTTCTCCGCGCCGCAGGCGGTCACCTTCCGGGTTCGGCCCGTGTGGAGCCTGGCACTCGCCGCGGTCGTCGCGCTCCTCACGCTGGTCCCTATCGACGAGGGGAACGGGCCCATGCTGGGCGAGCACGAGGGCATCGCGCAGTTCGTGGGGCGCTTCCCGGACGCCCAGACCGTGCACGTGGTCGGCTCGTTCAACGATTGGCGCACCGGCACGATTCCGCTCGAGGACCGCGATCACGACGGCGTGTGGCGCGCCACCGTCGTGCTCCCCACCGGGACGTACGAATACATGTTCGTGGTGGACGGTGAGCGCTGGGTGACGGACCGCCTGGCGGATCGCCTCGTAGAAGACGACTTCGGGCGTGAGAACTCGATTTTGATCGTCCGCACCGCCAGGCGATGAGACTCGGTCTCCTCCTGGCACTCGTCTCGAGCCCGCTGGCGGCGCAGTCGGTGCGCAGTCGCTTGGAGGGGCGCGTGCCCACGGCGGCGGTCCTTACCGTCGATTCACTGGTACAGGTGGCCGCGCGTGAAGACCTGCCGACCGAGCCCCTGGTGCAGAAGGCGCTCGAGGGCGGAGCGAAGCACGTGTCGGCCGGGCGGATCGGAGCGGCGGCGTTGGAGATGCTCGATCAGCTGCGGGACGCGCGGGCGCTGCTGGTGCGGGCGGGCGACGCGCCGCCGGCTACGGCCGCCGAGGTGACCACCGTCTACGCCGCCCTGAAGCGCGGCCTCCCGGCGGCGGTAGTCGAGCGGGTTGTGGCCGCCATGCCCCAGGCGCCGCGCGGCTCGGCGCTACACTCGGTGGCGGATCTGGCCGCGCACCGCTTCGACCCGGATTCGTCCGCCAGTCTCATCATCGACGCCGCGCGGCAGGGGCTACGCGGCGAGCGGCTGCTGGATGTGGCGACGGCGGTGCTGCACGAGCAACAGCGCGGCCACCCCCGCGCCGAGGCGCTGGCCGTGGTGCGGCGCGAGCTTCCGAACGTGCCGGCGCCGCCCCGGCCGGCACGGGCGAGCGTCGCAGGCGCGCGTCGGCCCGATGCGGCGTCGCCGCCCCCCCAATGACATTCGTTCCAGCTTGCAACTCGCGCCTGGCGCGGCTGCAGCCCTCCGGGGTGCGTGACGCTCGCGTACGCCGGCGGGTCTCAACGGTGAAGCGGGCCAAGGTGGCTCGCGCGATCCCTCTGGAGGTACACGCACATGATTCGTCGCACGCTCCTCACGCTGGCGTTGCTCGCCGCCCCGGCGATCGTGGTGGCGCAGCAGCCCTCGCCGATGCAGGGCCAGACGCCGGCGGCTGATACGTCGAAGGCGAAGCCGGCCAAGAAGGGCAGCAAGAAGGCGTCGAAGAAGCACGGAGCCAAGCCCACCGCGAAGCCGGCGGCCAAGGACTCAAGCAAGATGAAGCCGTAACTACGACGTGTAGTCCGCGTTGATCCGGACGTAGTCCGGCGTCAAGTCGCACGTCCACACCATCGCCTCCGCGCGACCGAGCCCAAGGTCGATGCGGAGGCGGATGGTTTTCTGGCGGAAGATGGCGCGGGCGCGCGCGGCATCGGGGTGCGCCGTCGCGCCGCCCTCCGCCAGCGTGAGCCAGTCGCCGTCCGCAGCCGCCTGTAGCGCGAGACGGTCCACCGTCAAGGCGACGCCGGCCGCGCCCGCGGCGGCGAGGATGCGTCCCCAGTTGGGGTCGGCTCCGTAGATCGCGGTCTTCACGAGCATCGATCGCGCGATCGCTCGCCCCACCTCGCGTGCGGCTGCCTCGCTCGCCGCCCCGACCACATGGATCTCGACGAGCTTGGAGGCTCCCTCGCCATCGCCGACGATGGCGAGGGCCAGCGCCCGCGCCACGTGCTGCACGGCCTCCTCGAACAGCGTCCACATCGCACCGTCCCGGCTGGGGTCCACGCCCGACGCTCCGTTGGCGAGCAGCAGCGCCGTGTCGTTGGTGCTGGTATCGCCGTCCACCGAGATGGCGTTGAAGCTGCGGTCCGCGACCCGACGGAGCAGCGGCTGGAGCGAGGCGGGCTCGGCCATGGCATCGGTCGTGAGCACTGCGAGCAGCGTGGCCATGTCGGGATGGATCATCCCGGCTCCCTTGGCGATCCCCCCCACCGTGACGAGGCCGCCGGGCGTCTCGAAGCGCACGGCGCAGTGCTTCGGTCGCGTGTCGGTGGTCATGATGGCGCGGGCCGCCTCGACGCCGCCCGCGGCGGAGAGACGGGCGGCGGCTTGGCGCAGCCCATCCACGATCTGCGCCACAGGCAACGGCACGCCGATGACGCCGGTGGACAGCACCAGTGCGGTGCGGGTGGGCAGTGCCGCCGCCTGTTCGGCGGCCTGGGCCATGGCTCGGGTCGCGGCGAGTCCGTCGGACCCCGTGCAGGCGTTGGCGACCCGAGCGTTCATCGCGACGGCACGGATGCGACCTGGCCGCTCGGCGAGCAGATCGGCGTCGTACACCACCGGCGCCGCGCGTACGGCGTTCCTGGTGAACACGCCGGCGGTGGCGCAGCTCGTCGCGGACACGAGCAAAGCGACGTCGGGCGTGCCGTCGGGCTTGAGCCCGGCGTGGGCCGCGCCCGCCGCGAAGCCGCGCGGTGAGGTCACCGATCCGTCGGACACGGGGTCGAGCATCGGCGGTCAAGATAGCCCGCGTGGGTCGCTTGTGAAACTGTTCGCGGTTCCTTATCATAGCGCAACCTTCCCGGGAGGCCCGTTCGATGTCGGAACCGTTCCTCAGCTCCGACGACTACGACGAACGCGCGCATCAGCTCTACACCGAAGGGCACTACGACGAGGCAATCGAGGTCTTGCGAGAAGGCCTCGGGCTCTACCCGCATGCGGTGGAGCTGCACGTCGGAATGGGGTATGCGCGCCTCGCCCGCGAGGAGTATGTGTGGGCCCGGCACGCATTCGAGGAAGCGGTCGGCCTCGACCCGGACCACGAAGATGCGCTCGCGGGCCTGGGCGAGGTGCTCCTCAAGTTCGGCGCCCGCCCGGCCGCGGTGGCGTGCTTCGACCGCATCGTCGCCCTCGGCTTCCGTGACGACCACGACTTGATGCTCCAGGTGGGGCGGGCGTTGTTCCGGGAAGGCCTGCTCGATAACGCGCGGCGGTTCTTCGAGGTCGCGCTCACGGCGCATCCCGACTCGGCGGAGGCGGCGGCGTGCGCGGGGTACGCGGCTCACCGGCTCACCGACGAAGGCGGCGCGCTGTACTGGCTGCGCCGCGCCCTCGAGCTCGACGCGCACCACGGCGAGGCCCGCATCTACCTCGCCAACCTGCTGTACGACCGGGGCGAATACGAGGCCGCCCTGTTCCACCTGGAGCGCACCGAGCCCGACGACCACTTCGACGGCCTCGCGATCTGGCGGCTGATCGAGCTGAAACGGAGCGTGTACCGGCTCCCCGACGACGACCCCGAGCTCGTGCCGTGGCACCGGCGGCTCGATGACTTGGCCGGCGAGGCCGCACCGGAGGACCTGCTGCTCGCGGAGATTGAGGCGATGGGATCGGACGGCCGGGCGCGGGATCCGCGCCAGCTCGAGCTGTTCGGCACGCTCCTCACCGAGCTCCAGGGGATGCGTACGCGCTCGGGACACTCGGCGCACGCCGAGATCCACCGCGTGAGCACGCCGGGCGGCGTCACCTACGTGGGCACGTGGGAAGAAATCGTGCTGCAGATGAAGGACGACGCCGGAGAGTGGGCGGACGGCTCGCTCGAGCAGTACATGGCCGTCAGCGCGCGGCGGGGCCGCAAGCAGACGGGCGTCGCAATCCCCGCGACCGATCCCGAGAGCTTCCTCAGGGGCAGCGCGGACGCCGGTCTAATCCGAATACTGCATTAGGCCTGTTCCCGGCGTTTTAGCTCCCGTGCTTCAGCTTCACCGCGATGGACAGCGGCCCATCACCGAGCGCGAACAGGGTGATCGCGCCCGCGAACAGCAGGCCCTCGAGCTCGAAATTGCCGCCCCGCGGCACCTGAACGGCGAGGATCGCCACGAGCATCTCGATCGCCATGCACACCGCCCAGATGCGTGTAAAGATGCCGAGCAGCACGCACAGGGCCCCGATCGTCTCCACCACGATGAGGATCACCGCGCCGATCGTCGCGAACGGGACGCCGACACTGTGCAGAAACCCGGCGACGCCCGCGATCCCGGTGTGATACTTCATCAGGCCGTGGTGCAGGAACACGCCGCCCACCGCGAGCCGCATGAAAAAGGCCGCGTACGGGGTCAGTTGGTTCATGAAGCCTCCGGGTTGATCGCTTGGTTGACGCTACCGCGCCGGCGCGTATCGCTGCGCACCTCGCGCGCGCCCAAGCGCTTGATGATGATCTCGAGGCCGCGCTGCGGGTGTTTGGCGCCCGGCCCCGCGACGTCGGCGAAGCAGAGGCCTTCCTCCGGGAGCGCGTGCATCGCGACGTGCCCGCCATGACACACCAGCGCCGCCGCGAGGCCCCGCGGGCCGACCGCGACCACGGGGGCCGCCGCGGGGTTCAGGCCCGCGGCGTTGGCCGCGGCGAGGAGCAAGCCGGTGAGGCCCTGGGTGTCGGTCAGGCGGCTCGCCGGCACGCCGCCCAGGTCGGCGAACGCGTGGTCGAACGTCACCGCTCGCACGACGTCGAATACGTGACGAGCGGCGCGACAAAGCTGCCGCGGATCGTGAGCTTGCCCAAATCGTCGGTGTAGAGATCGGTGCGCCGCGCCGTGAACGTGTAGCGACCGCTGATCGCGGCGCCGCCCGGGATCGTCTGATACTGCGTCACGGTGATCTCCCCCGCGGCGAGCGCGAAGGGGTTGTGCGAAAACGCGGCGATCTGCGACCCGCTCGACCACACCGCCCACGATCGCGGCGGATTACACACGGCGTCGAGCGGCCCGAAGCTGGCGCCCGCTTCTTGGGGGTTCAGCGTGTCGATGTCGAACCTCCCGACGCCGACGACCGAGTCCGGCAGCGTGACCATCAGTCGCTCGAACACGGGACCGGTGCGTGACCCGATCGAGTCGACGAGGCGGAACGCCAGCCTGCCGGTGGCCGTGTTACGGTAGTTGAGGGCCGTGGCGGCACCGCCCTCGTGCCGGATGGAGATGCCGAGGACGCTCGCGAAGTACCGGCCCCCCGACGGGCTGCCGAGCGTCATCACGACCACGGCGCCAGTCTCGGCGACCGTATCCTGGCGGGTGGCCGCGTGCGCGATGTATGCCAGCGCTGCGCCCGGCTGGATCGCCGTGACGAGCCCGGTGGCGGTGTCGATGGTGTACCGCGAGGCGTCCGGGGACGGGCTGAACCACTCGGTGGAGGGCGGGCTCCCAGGCCGCTGCACGACGGCGAGCGGCAGGGTGATCGTGTCGGTCGGCATCACGAACACGGTGTCGAGCAGCAGCGTCAGGTCGAGCCGGCTCGACACGACCACGAGGGCGGCCGTGAGGAGATTCTGCGCCTCGGCGAACACGAGCGTCGCGCCTCGCCGCCGCCCCACGATCTTGCCGGTCACGCTGTCGATCGTGACGATCGGAGCGGGCACCCCGCCCACCGAGTCCACCCTGGCGAACCACTTGACCGCGCCGGGGCTCTTCTGGACGCCGTCGGCGTCAACGTAGGTGACCGTGAGCGGGGACAGGGTGTCTCCCACGAACATCGAGTCGAGGATCGGCGACAGTCCCAGGGCGCCCACACCGGGGTTCGACAAATTGAAGCATCCCCCCAACAGGGCGGCGCCGGCGACGAGCAGCGGAGCGAACGGGAGTCGGTTCATAGCGGCCTCAAGTCTACATCGCCCCCGCCGTGCGCGGCCAGGGCGGCGCGGTATCCTTCGGGAACGCCTGCATCGAAGAACTCGTCGGCCAGGCGCACACCGATCAGACGGTCGCTGCGAGCCAACGCCTGGAGCACAGGCACGTCGTCGAGCTCGGCACCCGGCGCGAGCCCGCGTCGCTCGGATTCGAAGAGGTCGAAGACCGACCCGTCGAACGCCATCCGGCCGATGGGCGTGAGGGCGGACCGGCCGCTGCCGGGGTCAAAGCGGTCGGCGCCGGGGCGTTTCGACGCCACGGCGAGGACGTCATAGAGCCCGTCGCCCCGCAGGCGACAGCGTGCCCGGCCGGTGGGACCCTTCGTCGCCGCGTCGCGCGCGTCGATCTCGGCGAGCAGGACGACCGGGCGCCCGGTGCGCCGGTGGGCGTCGAGCACGTGCCGCATCGGGTACGTGGCGCGGAACAGATTGTCGGGCAGCATCACGGCGACGTGGTCCGCCCCGACGGCCGTGCGCGCGCAGGTGATCGCGTCGCCCAGGCCGCGCGGCTCGGGTTGCACGACGACGGCGGCGGTCAGGCGGTCGGGCGGTCGGGCGGCGAGGAACTCGGCGATCGCGGGTTTCGTGGGGCTCGTGACGACGACCACCCGCTCGATCCCGGCGGCCGCCGCCTCCTCCAGCGTCCATTGCAGCAGCGGTTTGCCGGCGACGGGGAGCAGCTCTTTGGGGATCGCACGGGCGAGCGGGGCGATGCGGGTCCCGCGTCCGCCACACGGGATGACGGCCGTCGTCACCTAGAACATGGACATGGCGAGGAACGACCGGAGGTTGTCGTTCGTGACGCGCAGCCGCGCGGAGAGCAGGCGCACGACCGACCAGAGCACCTTGTACGCGATGTCGCGGTTGAAGTCGAGCAGCAGCTCGAAGTCGGACCGGGAGATCGTGATCAGGGTACAGGAGGAGTTCGCGATGGCGTCGGTGGAGCGCTCGGAGCGGTCGAAGATCGCCATTTCACCGAAGCTGGCCCCGGGCTTGAGCACGGCCAGCGCCTCCTCACCCGAACCCGGGATCGTACGCGAGATCCGGACGTCGCCCTCCGAGATGATGAAAAGGCGGTTGCCGGGCTCGCCTTCCTTGAAGACGTGCTGCCCGACGGCGAATTTTTGTTCCCGGCAGACCTCGACGACGCGGGCGAGCTCCCCATCGTCCAAGTCCTGGAAGATCGCCGCTTGTTTCAGCAGCTTGAGATCCACGGGGTCGAAGCTACGAAACGCGTGTGGGAGGGGCAAGTGAAACCGTGGGTGACGTGGGCCGATCTCCTGACGGCGCTTCGGGTTCCCCTGGGGATCGCGTTTCCGTTCGTGCACCGTCCTGCGTGGCAGCTCGGACTCGTGGGCGCGGCCGCGGCATCGGACTTCTTCGACGGGATGTTGGCGCGGCGGCTCGGCCCCTCCCGCGCCGGCGCGATGCTCGACCCGGTGGCGGACAAGGTGTTCGTGGCCGCCGCGTTGCTCACGGTGGCGGGACGGGGCGCGCTCCATCCGGTGGAAGTCCTCGGCGTGCTGGCCCGTGACATCGTCGCGGTGCTCGGCGCGCTGGGGGGATGGCTGCTGCGGCGCCCGCTCGCCCTGCCTGCGCGCGCGGGCGGGAAGGCCGTGACGGTGCTGCAGCTGCTCACGCTCGTCGCCGTGATCGCCGACTCAGCCTACGCGCGGCGGCTCGCCTGGGCCACCGCGGCGGTCGGTCTGTACGCGATTTGGGATTACGGGCGGGCGGCGACCCGGGGCAGGCGCGCGCCGTCGGACGGAGCCGGAGCGGGTGGGGGGGAGGCGGGACCGGCGTGAATCGCACAATGGGGACGACACTGGCGTCGCTCGCGCTCGCGACCGCGCTCGCGGCTCAGGAGTTCCATCCGCCGCCCGTACAGCGCAGCCACGACGGTGGAACGCAGCTCGGGCTGTTTGGGTTCGGCGTGCGCGGCGGGCTCGATCTCGGAAGCCGCCAGCTCGTCCTCGGGGCCACGCTCGACGCGGGGAGCTTGTTCAACCGACGCATGCGCCTGCGTCCCTCCGCCGAAATCGGGATCTTCCACGGCGCCAACACGTA
Source organism: Gemmatimonadota bacterium (assembly GCA_003222135.1). Classification (GTDB taxonomy): domain Bacteria; phylum Gemmatimonadota; class Gemmatimonadetes; order Gemmatimonadales; family GWC2-71-9; genus 20CM-4-69-16. The sequence goes on from QHUM01000046.1 coordinate 93,302, forward strand.
CGTGGGAAGCTTCGAGGCCGCCTTCCGCTTCACCGGCGACGAGCAGGTCGCGACGCCGTACCTGGGCGGCGGGCTCAGCGTGGCAGGGCACGACGGCTGCTCCCTCGACCCGGACTGTCCGGGTCTCTGGGTGAACGTGCTGGTCGGTGTGGAGCTGCACTACCGCTCGACGTTCAACTGGCTGCTCGAGTACCACGCAATGGACCTGTTCCGGCGCAACCGGATCTACGTGGGTCTCACGACGCGGCGGGGGAACTGACCGTGGCGGGCAACGTGCGCGAGGTCGTCGTGCGCTGGCGCGAGGAGCTCGACTTCGAAGGCGGCGCCCCGGGCCGACCGGCGATTCGCGTAGATGGAAACGGCGCCGCAGCCACGTCGCCCGTGGAGCTGTTGCTCCTCGCCGCGGCCACGTGCACGGCGTCGGACGTCGTCGTGATCCTCAAGAAGCAGCGCGTGACGCTGCGGTCCCTCGAGATCGCCGTCGATGGGACACGCCGCGAGACGGAGCCGCGACGCTACACGGCGATGCACTTCCGGTTCGCCGTCCGAGGGGACGGTGCGGACGAGGCGAAGACGCGCCGGGCGATCGAGCTCTCGCTCGAGAAATACTGCTCGGTGGTGGCCTCGCTCGCCCCCGACATCCGCGTCACCTACGACGTCGCGCTTCAGTAGCTCGCTCGGGTGCGTGCTCGCCCTCGCGGGCGGAGTGGCCGGGGTGCGGCCTGCACCGGGGCAACGCCTCGCGGCCACCGAGGTCGGGGCCGGTGCGACCGTCGTGGCGGCGCGGCGCTGGTTCTCCGGTGGGGAGATCGGCGTGGCGCGGCGGCCGGGAGGGCAGGGGCGCTTCGCCTTGAGCGCGGCGGGCGGAAGCTACGACGGGGCCGCGGGGGTGCGGCTGGCGGCGAGCGCGCAGTTCGTGCTCGAGCCCGGCGCCCGCAAGGGGGCGAGCCTGTACGGGGGGTTCGGCATCGCGTTCGCGGGTGCCACGTCCCAGCACGGCGCGGGTTATCTGACGGCGCTGCTGGGTCTCGAGTCAGCGCCGGGCCGAACGGCGGGCTGGTACGCCGAGCTGGGCTTCGCGGGTGGGGTCCGGCTCGCAGCGGGGCGACGCTGGCGACGGCTGCCGTCTTCGTAGCAATGAAACAGGGCGCCCCCGACCGGAGCGCCCTGATCGTTGCGCGGTGCGACGCTCAGGCGCTGGCGCCGACGGTCGCGCTCCGTCCCACCACGGGCCGGCAGTAGCGCTCGCCCAGCAGCCGCAGCTCGGTGATCTGCGGCTCGTCCAGCTCGGCGTACCGGTCGGCCAGGTACAACATCGTGTCGTCGAACCATTCCTTCTGATGCTCGGGGGTCGCTTCCAGGACGCCACAGCGGAGGATGTGGGAGAACAACTCGTCTCGGGCCTGCTCAAAAGGGGTGGGGGTCGACAGCTTACGGGGTTCCGAACGCTTTTTGGCCATGCAGGGGCATTCCTCTCTCGTGCTGAAGGCGCGGGGACGCGGATCGACGGCGCAGCAATGTAATAGGCTCAGGCGGGCGGTGCAAAGGGCCCGCGGCCGGCCGCGGAGGGTGGTATAATCAGACGGTGGACGGGGGCGGGAGGCGGCAAGGTGAAGCAGACGGGTCGCACTGTCGGGAAGGCGGACGCATGAGCGACGAGAAAGACCAGGTGTACGGGCCGGAGCGGGCCCAGCGACTGGTAGCGATGCTGCGCGCGTTGGCCGAGCGCATTCAGGCGCTCGACCGGACGGGCCAGCTGCTCGATCGCGTGCCCGAATTGCAGAAATTGCTGGGCAACGCGCGCAGCGAGCTGTTCCACTATGAGGTGCGAGTGACGTACGACACGCCGGAGATCGCGGAGAGCCGGCGGATCGTCGAAGACGCCGAGCGGCCCGCTCGCGACGCCGCGGAAGAGGACGAGGACGAAGAGCCCTGGCGCAGGAGCCGTGACGAGTGAAGGGATTCTACGCGCTGCTCGCCGCCGTCGCGCTGATCGGCGGGGGTGCGATCTGGTACGGCTCCCGCAACGCCCCGGGGCCGGCGGCGCCGGCGGCGCCGGTGGCGGGCGCAGCGCTCCCGGTGGTCACGAGCGACGGGTTCAAAGGCTTCACGCTGGGCGCGGACTCGGCCCCGATCGAGGTGACCGAGTACTCCGACTTCGAATGCCCGTTCTGCGCGTCGTTCGCGACCGTGCAGATGCCGGTGATCCGCGAGCAGCTCATCGCGACGGGAAAGGTGCGCTGGCGCTATCGCGATTTCCCGCTCCCCAGCCACCAGTACTCGCGCTACGCTGCGCTCGCCGCGCAGTGTGCGGGCGAGCAGGGGAAGTTCTGGGAGATGCACGACCAGCTGTTCACCAACCACCAGTGGGCCCAGACCGGTAAGAATCCGCGGTCGCTGTTCCGCGACTTCGCCAAGGCCGTCGGCCTGGACCTCGACAAGTACGACGCGTGCATGGATGGGCAGCGCTATGCGGGACGCATCCAGGCGAGCGTGCAGGAGGGCGAGGCGCTGGCGGTGGGCGGCACGCCGACGTTCTTCGTGAACGGCAAGCGGTTCGACGGGCACCCCACGTCGGACGCCTTCAAGTCTCTGGTCGACGGCCTGACGAAGCAGACGAAGCCGCGGAAGTGATGCGGCGCCGTCAGACGATGGTCGTCCTGGCATTGGCCGGCCTGCTGGTTGCCACCTACCTCTGGCTCTACAAGATCGGGGTGATCGGCGTGCTGCAGTGCGGCACCGGCGGCTGCGAGGCCGTGCAGGCGAGCCGCTACGCCGAGCTGCTCGGCGTCCCTGTGGCGTTCGTCGGGGTCGCGGGCTATGCAGCGCTCCTGGGCGTGGGGCTGGTCGGCGTGCAGCCGGCGTTCGCGGCCGATCGCCGGGTCACGCTGCTCCTCGCCGCGCTCGCCACCGTGGGGTTCGCGTTCGCGCTGTACCTCACTGCCATCGAGCTGTTCGTGCTGCACGCGATGTGTCGCTGGTGCGTCGTGTCGGCCGCGATCATCACGGCGATCTGGGTGCTGGCGCTCGACGGGCTGCGGCACGCTCCGGCCGCTCCGAACCGCTAGTATACGGCGCCATGACTCCACGCTCGGAACCGCGGGCCGTCCCACGTGGCCGCTATCTCTTCACGCTGGCGCTCGGCGCGGTGGGCGTCGTGTACGGGGACATCGGGACGAGCCCCCTGTACGCGATCCGCGAGTCGTTCTACGGCCCCCACGGCATCAGCGTCACCTCGGGCAACGTGCTCGGCGTCATGTCGATGGTGTTCTGGTCGCTCGTGATCGTCGTCACGATCAAGTACCACATCGTGATCATCCGGGCCGACAACAAGGGCGAAGGCGGTGTGCTCGCCTTGATGGCGATGGTGAATGGGAGTCGGCTGGCGCGGGGGCTCTCGCCCCGCCGCATCATGATCGTTCTGGGCATTTTCGGGTCGGCGCTCCTGTACGCGGACGGCGCCCTCACGCCCGCGATCTCCGTGCTCAGCGCGGTCGAGGGGCTCGAGGTCGCGACGCCGGCGCTGGCCAGCTGGGTGCTCCCTGTGACGCTCGCAATTCTTGTGGGCCTGTTCCTGCTGCAGAGTCGCGGCACGGCCCGCATCGGCGCGATGTTCGGCCCCGTGATGCTCGTCTGGTTCGCCACTTTGGGCGTGCTGGGATTGAGCCAGATCGTGCGGCAGCCGGAAGTGCTGGCCGCCGTGTCCCCCCATCATGCCGTGCGCTTCTTCGGTGAAAACACGCGACGGGGATTCGTGGTGCTGGGCGCCGTCTTCCTGGTCGTGACGGGCGGCGAAGCGCTGTACGCGGACCTCGGACACTTCGGCCATCGCGCGATCCAGCGCGCCTGGTTCGGCATCGCGCTCCCCTCCCTGATGCTTAACTACTTCGGCCAGGGGGCGCTCTTGCTCCGGGACTCGTCCGCGGCGGTCAACCCCTTCTACCACCTCGCCCCGAGCTGGGCCCTGTATCCACTGATCGCGCTCGCGACCGCGGCCACGATCATCGCCTCACAAGCCGTGATCTCGGGGGCGTTCTCGCTGACGCGTCAGGCGGTGCAGCTCGGGTACAGTCCGCGGCTCCGCATCGAGCATACGTCCTCGCGCGAGATCGGGCAGATCTACGTTCCGTCGGTCAACTGGGGCCTCATGCTGCTCACCTGCGTGCTGGTGCTCGGGTTCCGGACCTCGAGCAATGTCGCCGGGGCCTACGGCGTGGCCCTGTCCACCTTGATGCTCATCACGACGCTCATGTTCTATGTGATGAGCCGCGAGGTGTGGGGCTGGAGCTTCCCTCGGGCCGCGGGCGTCGCCGGGCTGTTCCTGTGGGTGGACCTGCTCTTCTTCGCCGCGAACATGCTGAAGATTCGGTACGGTGGCTGGGTCCCCTTGGCGATCGCGGCGGTCATATTCCTGTTGATGACGACCTGGAAGCGCGGGCGCGAGATCCTCGGCAAGCGCATGCTGGAGAAGACGGTGCCGCTCAAGATGCTGCTCGCCGATCTAGCCGCAGAGCCGCCGCTCCGTGTGCCGGGCACGGCGGTCTTCATGTACGGTACGGCCGACCACACGCCCCCGGCGCTCGTCCACAACCTGGCTCACAACAAGGTGCTGCACGAGAAGGTCGTGTTCCTCACCGTCGCGACGGAAGACGTCCCCCATGTCGAGTTGCGCGAGCGCGTGACGGTGAAGCACATCGGAAAGGGGTTCCACACCGTGGTCGCCCGCTACGGGTTCATGGACGACCCGGACATCGAAGACGTCCTGGAAGCCTGCCGCGTGAAGGCACTCGACATCCGGATCGAGGGGACGACGTTCTTCCTCGGTCGCGAGACCCTCGTCAGCTCCGATCGGCCCGGCATGGACCAATGGCGCGCGACGTTGTTCGCGTTCATGTCGCGCAACGCCCTGCGGGCGACGGCCTTCTTCAAGATCCCGGCGAACCAGGTGTTCGAAGTCGGAGCCCAGGTCGAGCTGTAACGGCTGTCATTCAACCTGGCCGAACTTCGCGATGTCCTCCGGCAAGGCGTCGTGGGTCGTAGCGGTGTCTTTGCCCTGAACCATCACGCGGATCTGCTCGACCACGTCCGGGTTCGCCAGCGTCGTCACGTCGCCGACATCGCGGCGATTGGAGATGGCCGCGAGCACGCGGCGCATGATCTTCCCGGAGCGCGTCTTGGGCATATCCGGCACGATGTACACGTGCTTGGGCCGAGCGATCTTGCCGATCACTTCTTCGTTCGCCTTGACCACGCGGTCGATGACGTCCTGGCTCGGCGGCACGCCCGGCTTGAGCGCGATGTACACTTCCGGCACGCGTCCCTTGAGCTCGTCCTGGACCGGGACGACGGCCGCCTCGGCGACCTCCGGGACCGTGAGACAGGCGGACTCGATCTCTTTCGTGCCGAGGCGGTGACCGGCGACGTTGATCACGTCGTCGATGCGGCCGAGAATGCGGTAGTAGCCATCGGCCGCTTGTACCGCGCCGTCGCCGCACAGGAACGGCCAGTCGCGCCAGTCCTTGCTGCGGGGATTCTTGTTGTACTTGGCGAAATAGGTCTTGACGTAGCGGTCGCGGTCGCCCCAGATCGTCTGCATGATGCCCGGCCACGGGTTGCGGATGCACATGTTGCCCGCCTTGCCCGACCCTTTGGGGACTTCCGCCCCGGTTTCGTCGTAGATGACCGGATGAATCCCCGGCGCGGCCGGGCCGCAGCTGCCCGGTTTCATCGGGTGAATCGCCGGCATGGTGGTGCCGAGAATGCCGCCGGTCTCCGTCATCCACCAGGTATCGGTGATAACGGCTTCCCGCTTACCGACCTCGTCGTAATACCAGCGCCACGCCTCCGGCTCGATCGGCTCGCCCACCGTCGTCATCGACTTGAAATGGTACTTGTACTTGCGCGGCTCCTGGGGACCGAGTTTCCGCAGCATCCGAATGGCGGTCGGCGCGGTGTGGAAAATGTTCACGCCCAACCGCTCGGCGATGCGCCAGGGCCGGCCCGCGTCGGGGAACGTCGGCACGCCTTCGTACAGCACGCTCGTCGCGGCGTTCGCCAGAGGGCCATAGACGATGTAGGAATGCCCGGTGATCCAGCCGATGTCCGCCATGCACCAGTAAATGTCTTCCGGATGGATGTCGAGAATCCACTTGGACGTGGCGGTCACGTAGGACAGATAACCGGCGATGCCGTGTTGCGCGCCCTTGGGCTTGCCGGTGGTACCGCTCGAGTACATCAGGAACAGCGGCGCGTCCGACGGCAGCGGGACCGGATCGACTTGCTTGCTTTTGTAATCCTTGAGCAGGTCGTTCACAAAGAAATCGCGACCCGACACCAGCGGCGTCTTGGCGGAATACTTGCCGGGATAGCGCTGCCACACCAAGACCTTGTCGACGTCCTGTCCCAGCTCCTGCGCGGTCCGCACCGCGATGTCGGCGTTCACTTTGTGGTCGATCAGGGCGCCGTTCCGCCAGTAGGCGTCCATCGTGATCAGGATGCGGCTGCCCGAATCCTGAATGCGCGAGCCGCACGCCTGGCCGCTGAACCCGCCGAAGACCTGCGAGTGGATCACTCCCAGTCGCGCACACGCCAGCATCGTAATCGGCAGCTCCGGGACCATGGGCATGTGCAGCGTGACGCGGTCGCCCGCTTTCAGTCCCAAGCCGCGCAGCAGCGCGGCGACTTCATTGACGCGGTCGTACAGCTCCCGGTACGTGATGGCCACGTCCGGCGCTGCTTCCTGTTCGGGCACAAAGATGAATGCGGCCTTGGTCCCGTACCGCTCCAGGTGCCGGTCCACGCAGTTGTAGGAGGCGTTGATCTTGCCACCGACGAACCATTTCCAGAACGGGGCGTCGCTGGTATCGAGCACGGTGCGATATGGCTCGAACCAGGTCAACATGTCCGCATATTCCTTGAAGCAGTCGGGGAACCGGTCGAGGCCGAACCGGTCAAACACGCGCGGGTCTCGCATGTTCGCCTGTGCCTTGAACTTCTCGGAGGGCTGGTAGTACTCCTCTTCCTTCCAGTGCACGGCGATCTGCGCTTCGCTGACCTCGGTGAGCTCCTGCTTTTCGATCGTCTTTGCCATGTGATTTGCCTTCATGAGTCCGGAGGAGTACGGCTGGCCGGTTCTCGTAAAGGTAGGAGGGTCTTGCCGCCTTGCAATATGCGCCGCGCCGCTCGGTCTGCGGCACGGCGTGGCGTGAGGGCACTCACGACGGCTTTGACAACCGGTTGGCGAGCCGCAGGTTAGCTTGGCAGTGCCCGGGTTGGCACCGGAGTCGCATAGCTCTAGCCGTGGCGATCTCTGGAGCTGACCGTGGAGGACGTGATGACGATGTCGACGCGCCCAGGCGAACGAGTCCTGGCCGCCCCCGAAGAGCTGGGTCTCGATTCGCGCACGGCGTTCCGCCGTGCCGCGGGCGAGCTGCTGGAGCAGCTCGACGAAGGGGCGGGGAGGCTGATCATCGACCTGTCGGGCACGCGGCAGGTGGACAGCGCGGGTCTGGGCGCGCTGATGCTGATTCAACGCAAGGCGGCGGAACGCCGCCTGGCGGTGTGCCTGCGGGGAGCGAACGAGGAGCTGCGCTTTCTCCTCGTGCTCACCAAGCTGGACGACTTGTTCGAGCTGGAGAGCGGCGCGGCCTGAGCGCGACCGCCGTGGACGGAAAGGGTCGCCCGCATATATTGCCCCACCATGCGGGCCCCCCCCTCCCCGGCGCGGCGCAAGGTGTTGTTCGTCGAGGATGAAGCGGCCCTCCGGCGCACGTATGATCGGTTCTTCGCCGCGCGGTACGACGTGGCCTTCGCCGGGAGCGGCACGGAAGCGCGGCACCAGCTCGAACAGTTCCGCCCCGAGGTGCTGGTCCTCGATCTCCGCCTCCCGGACACCGACGGCGTCACCCTGCTGCAGGAGATCCGCGCCTCCCATCCCACACTCCCCGTGATCGTGACGACCTCCTACGTGAGTATGGAGCCACTGATCACCGTGCTCGACCTCGGGCACTCGGGGTACCTCGTGAAGCCGTTCGACATGGACGATCTGGCGGCGCGCATCGATGCTCTCGGCTGAGGGGCTGCGACACGCGTTTGGGGGGGGACGGGGCGAGGGAGGGGGGGGCCGCATCGTCGCGCTCGACGACGTCACGTTCACGCTCGAGGCTGGACAGACGCTCGCCATCTTCGGTCCGAATGGCGCGGGGAAGACGACGCTCCTCAAAGTCCTCGCCGGGCTGATCCGTCCCGACGCCGGGCGGGCGACGGTCGCCGGCGGGCGGGGCGCGATCGGCTGGATCGGCCACCAGTCCCACCTGTACGGTCACCTCACGGTACGCGAGAACCTGCTCTTCTGGGCGGCGCTGTACAACGTGCCCGCGGCGACCCGCGCGCAACGTGCCGCCGACGTGATGCAGCGCCTCGGGATCGCGGAGCATGCCGAGCGGGCGGTGTGGGCGTTGTCGCGCGGCCTGGCGCAGCGGGCGGCGATCGCCAAGGCGCTGATCCACGAGCCCCGGGTGCTGCTGCTGGACGAGCCGTTCACGGGGCTCGACCTCGCGGCCGCGGCCGAGTTCCGCACGCTGCTCGCCCAGCTGCGCGGCGCGGGCCGGGTCGTCGTCCTGGCGACCCACAACGTGGGCGAGGGTGTCGAGCTCGCCACCGATGTGGCGTTCCAGCGGCGCGGCCGGTTCGTGCAGTTCGCGCCGCGCGGTGGGCGCGGGCCGGCGCAGATCGCCGACGAGTACCGTCGGGCTCTCGGAGAAGCCGGTGGGTGACTGGCTGAGACAAGCGTGGACGGTCGCGCGCAAGGATCTGCTGCTCGAGTTTCGCACGCGCACCGCCATCGTGTCCGCGGTCGTGTTCACCGCCCTGGTGCTCACCGTGTTCAACTTCGGGCGCGACCCCACGGCCGTGGCGACGATCGACCTCGCGCCCACGATCCTGTGGGTGACGTTCACGTTCGCCGCGATGCTCGCGATGAATCGCGCCTTCCAGCTCGAGCTCGAGAACGATGCACTCGAGGGCCTGCTGGCGTCGCCGCTCAGCCGTACCAGTCTCTATTGGGGGAAGCTGCTCGCGAATCTCGTGTTCGTGGCGGTAGTGGAAGTCGTCGGGCTGCCCCTGTTCGTCCTCTTCTTCGACGTGCCCGTCGCTCCCGTGCTGCTGCCGCTCATCGCGGTGATCGCGCTCGCCACCGTGGGCTTCGTCGCGGTGGGGACGTTGTTCAGCGCGCTCGTGATCCGGACGCGCTTTGCAGAGCTGCTGCTCGTGGTGATCCTGCTGCCCTTCCTCCTGCCCCCGCTCATCGGGGCGGTGCAGGTGACCGCGCGCCTGCTCGGCGGGCGTCCCTTGAGCGAGTCTGCGGGGTGGCTTAGGTTGCTGGCCGCATATGACATCGCGTTCGTGACGCTCGCCACGCTGCTCTTCCCGTTCACGGTGGATGAGTGAGTCTCGCTCGTAAGGGCCGACTGATCACCCTGATCGGTCTGGGGCTGCTCGCCCTAGTCTATGTCCGGGCCCTGGCGTTCACGCCGGTCGAGCGGCTGCAGGGGCCCGCGCAAAAGATTTACTACCTCCACGTCCCGGCGGCGATCTGGGCCGAGATGGCCATGTTCCTGGTCGGGTTGGCGGGGATCTTCTACTTGTTCCTGAAGGACCCGCGGCTGGACCGCTTCGCGGAAGCGTCGGCGGAGGCAGGGACGGTGTTCGCGTCGATCGTGCTCACGACCGGTCCCATCTGGGGGAAGCCGATCTGGGGAACGTGGTGGACGTGGGACGCGCGCCTCACGTCGACGCTGTTTCTCTTCTTCCTTTATATCGGGTATCTGCTGCTGCGCGGTGCGATCGACGACGCCTCGCTGCGCGCCCGCTACGCCGCGGTGCTCGGCATCTGCGGGATGTGTCTCGTGCCCTTCATTCACCTCAGCGTATACCTGTTCCGCACGTTGCATCCCCAGCCCATCGTGCTCAAGCCGAGCGCCCCTTCGCTGCCGGGAAGCATGCTCGTCACGCTGCTCGTGTCGTTCGGGGTGTTCACGCTCCTCTACGTGGGGTTCGTGATGCAGCGCTACGCCCTGGCGCTCGAGCGGGAGGAGCAGGAGAGGAGCGCCCATGCCTGACGTGCCGCACAACGGCGGTTACATGGTCGCGGCCTACATCGTCACCGCCGTCATCCTGCTCGGGTACGCGATATCGTTGTACCGTCGGACCGGCAAGCCCTAGTCCTCTCGCTTTCCCCCGCGCAGCTCCGCCCGCGCTTCCGACAGCCGGTCGAGCCCTCCGGGCACCTGGGTCGCCCACAGGTGCAGCGCCTCGTCCGCTGCCCGCTCCTCGCCCGCCTCGAACAGCGTCTGCGCGTTGAGCCACAGCGCCTCCGCCCCACCCCCGGCGGCGTAGGCCCGGGCGAACCGGGCGGCCGCTTCCTGCAGCAGGCCGGCACGGCGGTACAGATCGCCCGCGGCGACGGCGGCGTCGGGGCGCTCCTCCAGAGCGAGCGCCTGCTCGTACGCATGCAGCGCGTCTTTTTGACGAAACACCATCTGGTACGCTTCGCCCAACAGCATCCAGGCGTCCGGGTTGTCCGGGAAGCGCTCCGTACCCTGGCGGGCCGCCGCAACCGCGCCCCAGCGATCTTCGGTCGCGCGCCGCAGCCGGACCAGCGCCGGGTAGGGGTCCCCGAACACCGGCGTGAGGTTGCAGGCCAGGCGGAGCCAGAAATCGGCGCGCCTGGGGGCGAACCGCTGGCACGCCGCGGCTCGCCGCACGGCGAACCGCGCCAGCGACGAGCGCAGGGAGCGGAGCATTGCTTGATTATGGTTTTGGTGGCGGAGAGATTGCAACCACGCATGTCACATCCGCCGCCGCAACCGGCTCCCGCGCGGCCCGTGCCCCCCTTGCGCGGGAGGCGCATCGTGGTCACGCGCGCGCGGGAGCAGGCGGGCGAGCTGGTGCGCGCTCTGGAGGAGCGGGGTGCCGAGGTGGTCCTCGCGCCGACGATCCGGATCGAGCCGCTCGCCGATCTGGAGCCGCTGCGCCGGGCGCTGGCCCGCCTCGCCGACTACCGTTGGACCGTGTTCACCAGCCAGAACACCGTGCAAGTCGTGCTGGAGCGGTTGTCCGCCTGGGGCCACTCCCCCTCCGTCTTCGTGCAGACTCGCGTCGCCGCGATCGGTCCCGCGACCGCGGATGCCCTGAGGGCCGTAGGCGTACAGGTGGAGCTCGTCCCTAAGGGTTTCGTCGCCGAGTCGTTGGTGGATGCGCTCGCCACGCGGGATGCGCTCCGCGGGGCGCGGATCCTGATCCCCCGGGCCGCCGCCGCCCGCGACGCGCTGCCGGCGGGGCTGCGAGCGCTGGGGGCCGAAGTCGACGTGATTCCGGTCTACGAAACCGTCCGGGAGGCGGGAGACGGGACAGCGCTCGCCACCGAGCTGCTCGCCGGCAAGCTCGATGCGGTCACCTTTACGTCGTCTTCCACGGTGCGCCAGTTCGTGGAGCTCGTGGGCCGCCAGGCCGCCGGCTGCGGCCGGTTTGTCACGGCGGTGATCGGGCCGGTGACGGCCGCGACGGCACGGGAGCTCGGCCTCGCCGTTGCGGTCGAGGCGGACGAGTACACCGTTCCCGGACTGGTCGCCGCGCTGGTGCGGTACTACAGGAAAGGGGAAAGGTGAGCGGTTCTGTCAAGCTGGGCACGCGTGGCAGCAAACTGGCCCTGTGGCAGGCGGAGTGGGTGGGGGCGGCCTTGGCGCGCCACGGCACCCGCGCCGAGCTCGTCGTGATCGCGACTCGTGGCGACGCGGAGGTCGACCGGCCGCTACACCAGCTGGAAGGGAAGGGATTCTTCACGCAGGAGATCGAGCAAGCGCTCCTGGACGGGCGGATCGACGTCGCAGTGCACTCCCTCAAGGACCTCCCGACCGAGCTTCCCGACGGGCTGGCGCTGGGAGCCGTACCCGAGCGGGGGAACTCTGGCGAGGCCCTGGTCACGCGCGGCGGCGGCGTCACGGCGCTCGCCGGTCTCCCCGCGGGAGCCAAGATCGGGACCTCCAGTCTGCGGCGCGTGGCGCAGATCCGGTACGTGCGTCCCGATCTCGTCATCGTCGCGCTGCGCGGCAACGTGCCTACCCGAGTGCAAAAGGTGAAGGAAGGGCGTGACGGGCTCGACGCGGCGCTGCTCGCCGCCGCGGGGCTCGAGCGGCTAGAGCTCGCGGACCGGATCGCGGCGCGGCTCGATCCGCTCGAAGCCATGCCGGCGCCCGGGCAGGGAGCGCTGGGGCTCGAGATCCGAGCGGACGACCGGACGGTGCGGGCGGTGCTCGCGCCGCTCGAGCACGCGCCCAGCGCGTGCGCCGTTGCGGCGGAGCGCAGCCTGCTCAAGGCCCTCGGGGGCGGGTGTCAGGCACCGGTGGCGGCTTACGTCGGGGCTCGGGGGCCGGGGGTCGGGGCTCGTTTGTTCGGGCGGGTGACCGCCCAGGATGGCTCCGTTCAGATCACGGCGTCCGCGGAGATCGACGACCGCGATCCTGGCGCCGCGGGCGTCGCCGTGGCGGGCTTGCTCCAGATGCAGGGCGCGTCGAGATTGCTCGGCCGATGAGTCAGTTTCCGATTCGCCGCATGCGCCGGCTGCGCCGCACGGCGGCGCTCCGCCGGCTGGTGCAGGAGACCCACCTCGCTCCCGCGCAGCTCGTGTGGCCGTTGTTCGTGTGCCACGGCGATGGCGTGCGCCGGGAAGTGCCGTCGCTCCCCGGCGTGTATCAGACCTCGGTGGACGAGCTCGTGAAGGATGCCGAGCGCGCCCGGCGCCTCGGGCTGGGCGGGATCATCCTGTTCGGGCTCCCCGAGACCAAGGACGCGACCGGCTCGGAAGCCTACGACGAGCAGGGAATCGTACAGCAGGCGGTGCGGGCGGTGAAGCGGGTGGTGCCCGACCTGCTCGTGGTCGGTGATGTCTGCCTGTGCGAGTACACCGATCACGGGCACTGCGGGGTGATCCAGGACGGGGAGGTCGAGAACGACGCGTCGGTGTACCTGCTCGGCAAGGTCGCGGTGGCGCAGGCGCGCGCCGGGGTCGACATCGTGGCGCCGAGCGACATGATGGACGGCCGTGTGGCTGGCATCCGCAAGGCGCTGGACGCGGCGGGCCAGTCCCTCGTGCCGATCATGTCGTACGCCGCCAAGACGGCGTCCGCGTTCTACGGGCCGTTTCGCGAGGCGGCCGGGTCGACCCCGCAGTTCGGCGACCGCCAGTCCTACCAGATGCAGGGCACGAACGCCGACGAGGCGATGAAGGAGATCGAGCTCGACGTGGGCGAGGGCGCCGACATCATCATGGTGAAGCCGGCGCTTCCGTGTCTCGATCTGATCCGGCGCGCCCGGCAGCAATTCGGCTCGCCGCTCGCGGCGTTTCAGGTGAGCGGCGAGTACGCCATGATTAAAGCGGCGGCAGAGCGCGGCATGCTCGACGAGCAGCGCGCGATGTGGGAGACACTCTACGCCATCCGGCGCGCGGGGGCGGACATTATTCTGAGCTATTTCGCTCCCTGCGCAGCAGAACTACTGACTTCTAGGTAGGAGCACCGCTTTCCAAAGCGCCGCCGCGACCGCGGCGCCGAGCAGCGGCCCGATCCAGTAGACGGCCTGGCCGTTCAAGCTGACGTTGATGAGGGCGGGCCCGAACGCACGTGCCGGGTTCATCATCGCGCCGGTCAGGCTCCCGCCGACTAGGGCATCCACGAAGATCGCGAGCCCGATCCCGAACCCGCCAATCTTCGGCGCCTGCGAGGACACGGCCGTCCCGAACACCGCGCTGACGAGGAAGAACGTCAGCAGCGCCTCGATCCAGACGGCCTGCAGAAAGGTGACGTCGCCGGCGAGGCGGGGAGCGCCGCCCAGTGCGAGGCTCACCGCCGCCCGGGGGAGCACACCCTTGACGAGCGCCGCACCCACGAGGGCCCCGAGGAGCTGAGCCAGGATGTACTGCGCGGCCAGCCGACCGTCGATCTTATTCGCGATCCACAATCCCGTGGTGACCGCGGGGTTGATGTGGCCGCCGGAGATGTTCATCGTCGCCGAGACGATCACGGCCATCCCGACGCCGTGCGCGAGCGCGACGATGAGCGAGGTGACGGCGCCCGCGTTCGGGCCGGCGAGCGCCGTCGTCACCACACTGCCGGCGCCCACGAAGACGAACAACAGCGTGCCGACGAATTCGGCGGTGAGGGAACGGAGATTCTGGGACATCGCGCAGGGACCTCGGGAGAGAGTGGCGGCGCCAATCTAGGGGGCGGGCTACACCCGCCGCAACACCAGCGATGCGTTGATGCCGCCGAACCCGAATGAATTCGACACCATGATGTCGGGGGCCGCCGTCCGCCCTTCTCCGGGGAGGCAGTCCAGGTCGCAGGCGGGATCGGGGCGCTCGAGGTTGATCGTGGGGGGCAGCCAGCGCCGCTGCATCGCGAGCGCGCAGATCGCCGCCTCGATCGCCCCGCTCGCGCCCAACGCGTGCCCGTAGTAGCCCTTGGTGCCGCTGATACTGAGCCGGTAGGCGTGCGCGGCGAACACCTGCTTCAACGCCGCCGTTTCGGTGGTGTCGTTGAGCGGCGTGGAAGAGCCGTGGGCGTTGACGTAGCCGACGTCGCCGGGCGCGACCCTCCCGTCCTCGAGCGCGAGCCGGATGGCGCGCGCCGCCTGGCGCCCATCGGGACGCGGCGCGGTCATGTGATAGGCGTCGTTGGTGAAGCCGTAGCCCACCAGCTCGGCGTACAGCTTCGCTCCGCGGGCGAGTGCCCGATCGCGCTCCTCGAGGACGAGCACCGCGGCGCCCTCGCCCATCACGAAGCCGTCGCGCGCCTCGTCGAACGGGCGCGATGCGTGGGCCGGATCGTCGTTGCGAGTGCTCATGGCGCGGATGACGCTGAACGCCGCGTAGGTCATGGGCGCGAGCGGCGCCTCGGCGCCGCCCGCGAGCATCACGTCGGCGCGGGCCTCACGGATCGCCTGGAACGCATCGCCGACCGCGATCGTACCCGACGCGCAGCTCATGGCGTTGGTGGAGTTCGGGCCCGTGAAGCCGAATTCGATCGCAATGTTGCAGCTCGCCGCACCCGCGAACACGGCGAGCGCGAGCGCGGGATCGAGCCCGCGCGGGCCCTGTGCCTGGAAGCCCCCCACCTGCGCTTCCGCGAACGCCACGCCGCCCAGTGCCGAGCCCATCATGGCGCCGACCCGATCGGCATCCTCGCGTCCCGGGTCGAGCTCCGCATCGGCGAGGGCGAGCCGGGCGCTCGTGACCGCGAGTTGTGAGAAGCGGTCGAGCCGTTTGGTGCGCTTCGCGCTGAGGTGGTCCTGCGGCCGGAAGTCGGGGATCTCGGCCGCGATCCGGCTGCGGAACGGCGTCGGGTCGAAGCGCGTGATCTCCCGGACCGCCGAGCGCCGCGCGGTGAGCCCTTGCCACAGTCCGTCCGCCGCCGTGCCGATCGGCGTCACGGCGCCGACGCCGGTGATCACGACGCGCCGCCTACCGTTGTTCATCTGGCCTCCGTTGGTCCGCGGCTGAAGCCGCGGCTCGGCACTGCCGCTGAAGCGGCGGAGCGCCCGTTTACGGGCAGGGCCGAGCCGCGAGTTCACTCGCGCTCATCCGCGCCCTCCAATTCTCGTTTGATCCCCACGAGCGTCCGCGAAGCGATGCCGTGGATGAACACGGGTCCGATCACGAGGCTCGCCGCGAGCGGCCCGACCAGCGGCCACGCGGGTCCGCGCCACTCGTGCACCACGGTGACAAGGACAGCTTCAGGTTGCGCAGTGCCGCTGGGTGTTCCCACCCTGAAGGGTGGACTCGGCAATGCACTGTCCTGAAGGACATTGGGCTGGGGAACGAGTCGCCACACGACGTCCATTCCTCGCGTGATACCCCGCACGTGACGATACCGGACTTCGCATGCTCTCCGGTCGACCGTGATCTCCGACACCCACCAGACTGGATAACGCAGCAACCCGAACGGACGCCACGCGGCCATCTCGACGGTGCCGCCGCCGTCGCGGCGGTCGAGAAAACGAACCCAACGATAATGAGGCAGGATCGCAGGCCAGCGTTCGACGCCCGAGGCGACCTGAAACACACGCTCGAGCGGCGCACGGATCAAGATCTCGTCGATGGTGCGCACGGTTCCCACGTCGCCACGATTCGAAACCCCGGCCGATATCGCGCTATCGCCGGCACGCCTGCTTCACGAAGCATTGCATTCAACTCTACTCGTGTGTACCCGCGCCGCAACGACACCACCGCGTCGTGCCGGGTGGTGGCGTTCATGCGGAGGGCGTGGGCGGCCAACCACACGCCCGCCATCGCGAGGCGCGAGCGTCGCAGATCGGCGAGCACGACCGCCCGCCGCGCCATCCGATCGCACCCCGCGATCCAGCGCATGGCGACCGCGCGCGGGAGGTGGTGCAGCACCTGGCTCACGATCACGATGTCGACGGACTTCGGGGCGAACGGTAACGCACCGCCGTCGCCCAGGACCACCGCCACCCCGTTGCCCCGTGCGAGCTGTGCGGCGGCCGGGATCACCTCGAGACAGATCGGTGTGAGCGCGATGCCGTGCCGCGCTGCAGCGGCTGTCACGGCGAGCGCGATGTCGCCCGACCCGGCCCCGACGTCGAGCAGCGTCCAGCGAGGCATCCCGCCTCCCGCGACCGTCAGGGAGTCCTTTAGGGTCTCCCGCCTCCCGGCGCTCCGGAATAGTGGCATAAGTGCGCCGATCACCGCCCGCGTCCCGCCGAACAGCGCGTTGAGCCGCGCGATGTCGCGCAGCTCGTTCGTGACCGCGCGCGGATCGGCGCGCCGGTCATCAAGCAGCTCGGTGCCGATCATCTTCATCCAGGCGAAAGGCTCGCGTACCCGCCGCGGTAGTAGAGCAAGGGCGTCCGGTCCGTCACGCCACCCCCGGTCACGATGCCCATGAACACCGTGTGGTCGCCCGCCGGGGTCTCGCTGTGTTTCTCGCACTCGATGGTCGCGAGCACGCCGTCGAGCAGGGGGAGGCCGTCCTCGTTCTCGGTGTAGCCGACCCCGTCGAACCGGTCGGGGTGCTCGGCGGCGAACCGGCGCGACAGGGCCTCCTGGTCGGCCGCCAGCACGTTGAGCACGAAGCGCGGCGCGGCCTGCATCGCGGGGTGCATGTCGTGGCGCCGATCCACGCAGACGAGGAGCAGCGGCGGGTCGAGCGAGACGGACGCGACGGAGCTCGCCGTCATCCCGATGGGGCGGCCACGCGCGTCACGCGTCGTCAGGACGGTCACGCCCGTCGCGAACCGCCCGAGCAGCTGACGAAATTGTGCGGGATCGACGCCGTATGTGGTCACCAGAGCAGCCTCGCCAGGAATCCGGCAGCGAGCACGCGGCGCGCCGGGACGAAGTTGCCGGTTGCGCCGACCAGAAGATCCGCGAGGTCGGGGCGGCGCGCCAGACGGCCGACCACGCGCTCGGTGAGTGCCGGCCACCCCACCCCCAGACCGATGAGCCGCTCCAGCGCCCATTTGCCGGCGAATTCGCGCCGGCGCGCCCGGACGTAGGGCTCGAGCCCCGCGGAGGCGACCGGCCCACCGACCTCGAGCGCCGGGATTAGGCAAGCGGCCACGAGCTCCGCTCCGCGCAGCGCCGCGTAGATCCCCTGACCTGTGAACGGGTCGAAGAAGTCGGCCGAATCTCCCACGAGCAGGGCGCCGTCCACGGCGGGCCGGCGCGCCCATTGCGCGAATGGTCCGGTGGCGAGCACGTCGCGCACCAGCCGTCGCCGGTCGAACCGGCCTGCCAGTCGCGGGTACCGCTCGAGCTCGGCGAAAAAGCCGCGGCGGAAATCCTGGGTGCGGCCGCGCACCGCCGCGAGGGGCACGACCAGCGCCACGGTCGTCACGTCCTCGCCGATCGATCCCAGACCGACGTACCCGCGGTGGCTCACGTGCAGCTCGCCCATGCCCTCCACCCCCGCCACGCCCGCGACGTGAGCGGTGAAGGCGATGCGGCGCGGCGGCGACGTGTGGAGGAGCCCGAGCCGGCGGGCCACGACCGAATGAAGGCCGTCGGCGCCGACGACGACGCGGGCGTTGCACGTCTCCCGTCTCCCGTCTCCCGACCTGCTCGCGACACCCGTGACGGCGCCGTCCTCCCAGATCAGGTCCTCGACCGCTACTGCTTCGCGAATCACCGCACCGGCTCGCTCGGCGGCGCGCAGCAGGATCATGTCGAAGGTCGCCCGCGACACCGCGAAACTGTACGGCCGGGGCGGGGCATCGCGCTGATCGGATCGATCGGAGGCGAAGCGACCGCTCATCGCCACGCCGCTCGGCGCCACCACTTTCATCCCGTAGAGTTTCGCGTGTGCCGCACGCTCGATCGCCGCGAGCACGCCGGCGCCGAGCCGTTCGAGAATGGGGGTCGTCGCCGGGCTCAGGTACTCGGAGCACGCTTTGTGACGCGGGAAGCGGGCGCGGTCGAGCAGCAGGACTGATGCACCAGCCCGTGCGAGCAGCAGCGCCGTGGTCGAGCCTGCGGGGCCCCCACCGACGACGATGACATCCCACCGAGTCACGAGAAGCGCGAGCCGAGCGCTGCGACAGTGGCGCCGACCAGCGTGGCCGCCAGGTTCACGCCGTCGTTGTCGAGCCATCGCCAACCCGTGGTGAGTTGTACGGGCTCGTGGCACACGCTATTCCCGCGCTCGAACCGCGCGTCGCACGCGGGGCACTCGAACTTGCCCTGCAGGGTCGCGCCGAGCAGCGAGTCGGCCAGCATGCCGGCGACGCCCGCGGCCGTGATGAGGCCGGCTGACCCCGGGGCGGCGCCCCGGGGTCCGACCCATCGGGCCGTCAGGGCAATCAGGACTGCCCCCGCCACGCCACCTGCCGTTCCCAGCGCCGTGATGCCCCCCGACGTGCCGCGGGCGACCCGCGCGCCGGTCGTGATGAGGCGCGGCGCGAACGGCGAGAACGCGCCGAGCTCGGTGGCCCAGGTATCCGCGGCGGCGGCGGCGAGCGCTCCGGCGGCGACCGTCCAGGCGCCGAGCAGCGCCGCCGCGGCGGCCACGCCGCCGTTCGCGATGACCTGGCGAGCGGTGCGGCGCGGCGCGCGCCGCTCGGCGAGCTGCGTGAGAAGACTGCCGGAAAGGAAAAACGTGAAGAGCACGACGAGTCCCTGCCAACCGAAGCCCCAGGCGACCGCCGCCCCGACCGCGAGCGCCGCGGCGAGGCCGCCCGGGGCGAGCCAGCTCACTCGTCGAACAGCTCCCGCAGGATGCGAAGCTTGAGGTCGGAGGGCGCGCCCTGCGCCCGGCAGCGCGCCCGCAGGAAGTCGAGGAACAGCCGCTCGAAGTCGAAGTGATCACCGCACGGCGGGCAGTCGGCGAGGTGCTGCCGGATCTCCTGCTCCAGCTGCGGCGTCAGCTCGCGGTCCAAGTACTCGTACAGATGCTCGGTGCACTCGCGGCAATTCATGTGGCGTTTCCCTTGATGTATCCCATCCCGACCGCATAGTCGTACAGCTTGCCCTGCAGCATGCGCCGGGCGCGAAACAACCGCGACTTCACCGTGCCTACGGGCACGTCGAGCACGCGCGCAATCTCCTCGTACGACAGACCCTCCACGTCGCTCAACACCACCGTCTCCCGGAATTGTTCCGGCAGCTGGTCGATCGCCCGCAGGACTTCGTCGTCCACGATCCGGTCGAAGAACGTGCCCTGGGGGTCATCGTCCTGCAGCTCCTCGAACACGGAGAACGGCTCGATCGCGTCCAGGTCCACCGTTTCGGGGTGTCGGGTGCGGCGCCGGTATTCATTAATGAAGGCGTGCCGCAGGATGGTCAGGAGCCAGCCCTTGGCGTTCGTGCCCTTTTCGTACTGGTGCCAGGCGCGGTACGCCTTGAGCATCGTCTCCTGGACGAGGTCGTCGGCTTCCGCGGCGTTTCCGGTGAGGCGGAGGGCGACGCGGTACAGGCTGTCCAAGTGCACCAGCGCTTCCCGCTCGAAGCTGGCGCGCTTCTCGGCGTCAGCGGCGGGCGTGGGCGTGGGCGCGGGCGGCGGGGTCGAGGCCATAGAGTAACCCATAACCTGCCCGCGTCGTGCCGGGTTCCGCAATGGGGTGGGAGCGTGCTAGGTTACGCCCGCCGTGGTGCACAGCATCGTGCCTCTCGCCGTCCTCGAAGCGGTCCGCAATCTCGACACGCCGGTCGAGGACGGGCTGTCGGAATTCGCCGAGGAGCTCCTCTCCAAGCGCCTCGGGCTCTCGAACACCGTGGCCATGCAACTCGCCCAATACGAAACGATGGCGCGGCGCGACACGCGCGCCGACCCGGCGCACGTGGAGGCGCTGCTCCGCCTCGTCGGCCGCCGCCCGGACGCGGATCTCGTGTTCGCCGATGCCGGGCGCCGTGCGGCACGCCGCGCGGTGCGCCGGCTGTTCGTCGGGTCGCGGCTCGCGGCGCGGGCGGCGCCGCGCATGCTGGGGTACGGCGTCGCGCGCCGCGCGGCGCGCGCGGTGTTCGACGGGGAGCTGCGGCGCGAGGCCGGCGTGCCCGTGGCGCGCGTGGGCGATCTCATCGCGGTGAACGCGACCCCCGACGGCGCCGCGTGCGCCTTGTACGGCACCGGCTTTGCGGAGCTGCTCCGTCTGCTCGTGGGCGTGGAGGGCGCGATGCTGCACACGGCGTGCCGCGCCAAGGGCGGCGACCGCTGCGAGTGGCGTGCCGCTTCGGCTGACCCCCGGCATCACTGATGTCCCCCCCGCTGCTCGACGGGTTCGACTCCGCGGCGCTGGCGGAGGCGCTCGCGGCGCTCGGCGCCGACGCCTGGCTGCTGTACGATTTCCGCCGCGTGAATCCCGTAGCCGAGCGCATTCTCGGTCCCACCGGCATGGGCACGCGGCGGTTGTTCGTGTTGCTGCCGAAGAGCGGGCGGCCGGTCGCCGTGGCGCACCGCATCGAGCTGCAGCCGCTGGCGGATTTCCCGGGCGAGGTGCGTCCTTACGGTTCGTGGCGCGAGCTGCACGGCGAGCTGCAGGCGCTGGCGCGCGGCCGCACGCTCGCGATGGAAGTCTCGCCCGAGGACGCCGTGCCCTATCTCGACCGTGTGCCCCACGGGGTCGTGCAGCTGCTCGAGCGCTTCGGCGCGCGCGTGGTGTCGTCGGCGCCGCTCGTGTCCCGCTTCGCCGCGCGGTGGAGCGCGGACGAGGCGGCGGGACACCGGCGCGCGGCGCAGGCGCTCGCCGAGATCGCGCCCGAGGCGCTCGCGTGGGCGGGGCGCGAGACGGCGCGCGGCGCCGAGGTGCGCGAGGTCGCGCTGCAGCGGCGCGTGCTCGAGGCGATCGAGCGCGCCGGGCTCACGACCGATCATCCTCCGATCGCGGCGTTCGGGCCCAACTCGGCCATGCCGCATTACGAGCCGCGCGCCGCAGCGGACCGGCGGCTCGAAGCCGGACAGGTGCTGCTGCTCGACCTGTGGGCCGGCCCCACGCTCGGCTCGGTGTTCGCCGACCAGACGTGGATGGGGTTTGCGGGACGCTCGCCCGATGCCGAGGTGCGGAAAGTCTGGGAGACCGTGCGGGGGGCCCGTGATGCCGCGGTCGCCTTACTGCGGGAGCGCTGGCAGAGGCCGGGGAAGGGGGAAGGGGGAAGAGTCCTCACCGGTGCCGAGGTCGATGACGTGGCGCGGGCGGTGATCCGCGCCGCCGGCTACGCCGAATACTTCGTGCACCGCACCGGCCACTCGATCGATCGCGACCTGCACGGCTCGGGCCCCCACATCGACAACTTCGAGACGGCGGACGAGCGCCCGCTCGTGCCCGGCGTCGGGTTCTCGATCGAGCCCGGGATCTACCTGCCCGGCCGGTTCGGGATGCGCAGCGAGATCAACGTGTTCATGGACGAAACGGGCCCCGAGGTCACCCCGCGGGCGCCGCAGCAGGAGTTGCTGCTGGTCTGAGGTGTGCTTGAGGCCTGCAACTTGGCGTCTGGCAACGGGGTGGCGGGTGGGGGGGGTGGCAGGGGGGGTCTTGCGGGTGTGGCCGCCGCGCAGCATTTTCGCCGCGCCCGACGAATCGACCCAGTGCGCCCGACGAATCGACCCAGTCCTGCGCCGGAGGACACCCCGGTCGCCGTCCGATTCGCTGTATCGGCCGTCGCTTCGTCTCGCCAAAAGTTTTTGCGTGCGGTTCGACTTCGCCTCGAAGCCGACCACGTTTCACGCCGCTGACACCACCTTGGAGGTGATGGCGTGTCATCGAGTTTTCCGTTCGCACATCCACACGCATTCACGCCTTTGGAGGACGATTCCATGACTCATCGTGTGAGACACGCCTTCGGTCGCGTTCTCGCGTCGGGTCTCGCGTCCGCGTTCGCGCTGCTCGTGGCAGCGTCGTCGCTCGCGGCGCAACAGGCGACCGGGAAGCTCGAGGGCTCGGTGACCGACCAGCAGGGTGCGCCCATCGCCAACGCGCAGGTGACCATCGTGGGGACTGCGTTCGGCGCTCTGACTGATGCCAAGGGTTACTACTTCATGAACAACGTGCCGGTGGGCACGTACACAGTGCGGGCCCGTTTCATCGGGTACACGCCGGCGGAAGTTCCGGGCGTCCGCGTGCTCGGCGGGTTCACGATCACCACGAACGTCAAACTCACGCCATCGGCGGTAGCGATCGGTCCGGTCACCGTCGAAGCGGCGGCGAACCCCATTGTGCCGCGCGACCAGGTGACGTCGAAACAGACGATCAATCAATCCCAAATTCACAATCTTCCCGTCGAAGACTTGCGGAGTGTCTTGAACCTCCAGCCCGGCGTGGTGGAGAGCGGCAAGCAGAAGGGTGTATCGATCCGCGGCGGTCGACCGGGCGAGGCGGCCGTCTTCGTCGACGGCGTGCTGGTGCGCAATACGCAGCGCGGTTTCACGCCGCTCGAGGTGGGCACGAACGCGGTGGAAGAGGCCTCGGTTACGACGGGCGCGATCGGCGCCGAGTTTGGCGACGCCCAGTCGGGCGTGCTGTCCTACGTCACTCGGGCCGGCGGACAGCGCTATACGGGGGCCCTCTCCTATCAAAGCGATGACATCGGGAGCCTGTGGAGGAACGTCGGATACAACCGAGTCGAGGGAAGCATCGGCGGGCCGATAAAGGGTAACCTGACCTTCTTCGTCGCTGGCACTCTCACTGGCCAGAAGTCGCTCGAGTCGGAGGCCGACCGGGACTTGGATCGGCCGATCTTCGTGGCGAGCGGCGTCGACACGATCGTGCACCAGCCCTCGACCGTCGGCGTGGATCCGACCGACTCGGTGAACGTCGCCGTGCCGAGGTTCGTCCAATACAGTGGTTGGTGCGGGAACTACGGTGCCGCGCAGCCGGCCGGGTCGCCGCTGGCTGCTTCGATCCGGAACAATTTCGGGGTCGAGTGCCAGGGACTGCGGCAGCCGTTCTCCGCCAACGGCACCAACACCGCCAACGCGAAGCTGCAATACACATATGGAACGGGTTCCCGGGTCGCGCTCTCGGGCTTGTACAGCTTGAACAACGTCAGAAATCTCACCCTCGGCGATCTGTACAACCCGACCAACTATACGGGGACCAGCAACACGAGCTACGCGGGCATCCTGAACTGGACTCAGAACCTGTCCCGCTCGGCGGAGCGCGCGATGGCCCTGGACGTGAACCTCACGTATCAGCTGGATAAGAGCATTACCGCGCCGCTGACGCGCCAGTCGGAGCTCAATGGTCGGAACCCGTTCGGCGGCTTCGCCCTGAAGCCATTCGAGTACGTCGTCGACTTCAACAGCAGACATTCAGTTAAGATCGGGGACTCGACCTACCAAAACGTCGGGTACTTGGACGACAAGCAGATCCAGTGCGTGCTCGCGGGGGAGGGATTCTGTCAGAACGACGTGCCCCTCCTCAACGACAACGATGTCAACTCCGTGATGCCGTACCGGATGAACCCGTACGGCGTCGAGCAGAGCAACCGTTTCTCGCTCTGGACAGCTGGCCAGGACCAGAGTATCAACCTTTCGCGGGAGCGGCGTCTGCAAGGGCGCGCCAACTTCGACTGGCAGGCGGATCGGTTCAACCGGATAAAGCTGGGCGGTGAGTTCCACTCGTTCGACACGCGCCGCTACGCCGACGGTTCTGGGATGAACTCCTCGTTCGGCCTGAACGCTTACCACGAGAAGCCGATCCGCTGGGGCAGCTACGTCGAAGATCGGCTCGACCTGGGCGACGTCGTGATCGTGGGTGGGCTGCGGTACGACTGGTACGACTCCCGGGCGATGTTTCCACTCACGCCGGGACGGGTGTCGTCCCTGCCGGTGCTCCCGTCCGATACGCTGTGCGGGGTGAACGGCATTTGCGGGGTCGTCCCCGGGGGGACGACGGCGTTCGATCCGTACAACCCGACCGCGAAATTCCTCCGGGCGCCCAGTCACCATGCCTGGAGCCCACGCGTGCAGGTGTCGTTCCCGGTCTCCGAGAACACGAACTTCCGCCTGTCCTACGCCCATCAGGTCCAGACCCCGGATTATGACCTGCTGTTCCGGGGCAAGGGGACGGACCTCGTCAACACCAACCAGAACCAGGTGTACGGGCGGGATCTCGATTTCGGGAAAACGATCATCTTCGAGTTCGGGATCCGGCACGCATTCAGCCAGGATATGGTGCTGGACGTCTCCGCGTATAACAAAGACAAACTGTCGGACGTGTCCGGGCGGCTCCTGCAATTGCCTGATCCCACCAAGGTCGCCAGCCCGGGTCTCTACAACACCAGCGACTTTCGGGTGTTGACGACCGCCGACTTCGGGAACGTGCGCGGCATCGACGTGCGGCTCGACCGGCGGTTTTCGAACCTGTTCTCCGGCGCCATCTCGTACACGCTGCAGGATGCCAAGAACACAGGCTCGGATCCGTTCACGTTCACGAGCCTGCTGGGGCGCCAGATCTCGAGTCTCACCGGGC
This sequence comes from Gemmatimonadota bacterium, assembly GCA_003222135.1. Taxonomy (GTDB): domain Bacteria; phylum Gemmatimonadota; class Gemmatimonadetes; order Gemmatimonadales; family GWC2-71-9; genus 20CM-4-69-16. The sequence goes on from QHUM01000046.1 coordinate 118,274, forward strand.
AGACCAGCCCGCCGCCGCAAGCAACTCTCCCGACCGACGACAACCGGACCCACAACATCGTGGGTTCGGCTGCACTCAGCTTCCCCAACGACTGGGAGAAGGGGACGACGCTGGGCGAGATCCTGCGGAACGTCGGAGCATTCGTGACGTTCCGGTTCGCGAGCGGCCTGCCGTACTCCCCGATCAAGCCGGCGGAGGACGGGCTTACGCCGGGTAGCTGTGGTCTCGAGTGTACCCTCAGCGGCCCGCCGAACAGCCAGACGATGTCCTGGTTCAAGAATGTTGACGTACGGGTCACCAAGGGCCTCCGCGTAGGCCGGCTGGATTGGACGCTGTTCGCCGAAGGGAAGAACGTGTTCAACTTCAAGAACATCGTCAGCCTGTTCACCGAGGTCGGAGACGTCACTTACTCGGCCTACAAGCAGAAGTTCCTGGGCGAACAGGAAGGGCTGCTGAAGAGCGAGGCCGGCCCCGCGGGTGCGAATATCCTCGGTGCCGACGGCTCCGTCGACTTCAACGCGTTGGGCGGCTGCCAGAACTGGCAGGGCCGCAACTCCGGCGGGTTCTCGAGCGGACCCGTGGACTGCGTGCTCTTGATGCGTGCCGAGGCGCGCTACGGCAACGGCGACGGCGTGTTCACGCCGGCCGAGTACGACGCGGCCTTCGGCGCCTGGTACAACCTGGCGAACGCGCCAAGCCGGTTTTACGGACCCGGGCGTCGGATTCGCCTAGGGGCGGAGCTGCAGTTCTAGGAACGGGTCAGCGACACAGCGGGGCGCCGACCGCGCGCGGAGATGCGCGCGGACGGTCGCCCCAAGGTCCTTTTTCACAGAGGAGCAGGCAATGTCCAACGCTTGGTTCAGGCACGGACTTCGATGCTTATCTCTCGCCGCGGTGGCCGTCGCGTTGGCTGCGACGAGCGCCGCTGCGGGTCCGCGACCGGGCGCGCCGCGCGCGCTGAAGCTCTTCTCCGGCTTTCTGGGGCGGCAGAACGCCAACCGCTGGGACTGCGGGCTCGATGCCGATGGCCACGTGTGTGTGGACCCGAATGGCTCGACCACGGTGGGCGGCGGGTTCTGGCCCAAGGGCACGCCCGACCAGTATGTGTTCGGGTCTGGCCTGCAGGTCTCCGGCATCATCGGAGGCACGAAAACGGCGCAGTTCTCGTGGCCGGGCGACACGACCGCGGCGTTCTTCGAAGACCCGAGCGGCACCCATGAGAACGGCCAGAGTCTCACGGGCATCTGGAACTCGGCGAATGCGACGGATTTGGCCAACTGGCCGCGCGACGCCTACGTGCTGGACCCGTCGCTGTACGATCCGGGCGTGCTCAACCTAAAGGCAGCATCGCAGATGGACACGTGGGTGCGATACTGGGACGGCAGCCCCAGCCGCAACGCGGGCCGGCCGCACCCGCTCGGGATTCTGGTAGACGAGCGGGGACTCTCGTGGAACTTCCCGTCCGGCAATGAGGACGTCGTCTACTTCATCTATACGTTCACCAATATCACGGCGAAGGATCCCGCGGTCTACGCCGGGCGCTCGGACCAGGATTCACTCGTCGCGTGGGGGTCGCGGTTCCAAGCCGCCAACGAGCAGGCGTTTGGAGTCCAGATCCCGGACACGGGCTACGAGATCGACAACGCGTTCGCCGCGTTCGCGATGGACGCGGACGTGAGCGACCAGGCGAAGCAGAACTTCACGACGGCATTTCTCCCTTTCAACATGGGGATCGCGTTCAAGAGCAACTGGTTCGCTCCCCGGTTCATCTATCCCAGCACGATCTTCTCGCCGCCGTTCGCTCCCACAGTGGGCGAAGTGGGCGTCAAGTACCTAAAGAGCCCGCTCGTGGATCCCGCGGATCCCTCGAAGGGCGAGATCGGGCTCGTGCTCTACAGCGGCACGGTGAACGGCGGCGCCTTCGGCGACGCCGCGAACGCCGCGCAGGTGTACCGCTACATGAACGGCGATCTCCGTGCCAGCCTGGGTGACGCGGCGTGCAACTACCCCAGGAGCGCGACGCAAAAACCGGGCGATGTGCACGTCTGCTACATCCCGACGACGCCCGACGACATCCGGTTCTTCCAATCGTCCGGTCCCTTTACGCTCAAGCCCGGGAAGACGCAGACGATCGTCGTGGCGTACATCGCAGCGGCGCCGGTTGACAACGCGGCGATCAAGAACCGCGCCGACGCGTTCATCTTCCCGGTCGGCGGCCCGTTCCCGGCGCAGCCGGAATCGCTAGCGGTGAACCACGACACCCTGCGCACGGTAGACCGGCTCTTTGGCGCAACGGGATTGCTCGGGGACCTGAACGCAAACGGCCGCATCGATCAGACCGAGGTCACGACCGTCGATCGTTCACTCCTCGGCAAGGGTCTTGTGGCCCAGGCCGTGTTCGACAACAAGTTCCTGCTTCCCTTCCCGCCCGAGTCGCCTGACTTCTTCCTCGTGCCCGGTGACAACCAGGTCACAATCGTCTGGCGTCAGAGCCCTTCTGAGAACATCCCTGACCCCTATTATGCGGTGGCCTCGAACCCCGCGAAGGGGAAGCTGTACGATCAGAACTATCGGGCGCTCGACGTCGAAGGGTACCGCATCTATCGCGGGCGGACGCGCGGTGATCTCCAGGTCATTGCCCAGTTCGACAAGGCGGGCACGGAGTACGTCGATTTCACGGCGGAGTTGCAGTACGGCAACTGCGCACCAGAGCTGGGCAACAACACTGTGGCCGACGGCTGTCCAGCGGATCTCGCGACGGGGCACCATGTCGACATCTCGAGTCCGTTTGTTCAGATCCCGCCGGGTGGTCGCGTGAAGCTATCCACGGGGAGCATCCTGGTCATCCAGGCCGACACCGCGGTGACCGGGGGGGGAAGCAGCAACGTCTGCGCCAGGGCGTCGCCGAACGCGGCTCCCTGCCCAGCGCTCGGCAACTCCGGGATCCCGTTCGCTTTTGTTGACAACGGGGTGCGCAACGGCTTCACGTACTTCTATACGGTCGCGGCGTTCGACGTCAACTCGGTCAAGTCAACGGGCGTCAACTTCTCGTCGCTCGAAGGCAGCCAGCCGCCCAAGACCGTCGTTCCACGCAAGGGGTCGGGTCAGGAGGCCGGCGGCGGAGGGTCCACGGCGTTGCTCTCGCCGCGCAGCAAGGCGCTGAACCCCGCCGCGGCGCTGCCGACCATCGACGCCGCGACAGGAATCTTCTCGGGCCCGATGCCCCCGACCGACGGGCTGTCGGCCGGGTTTGCGATCGACGTCGGTCAGCTGATCACGAACGCGACGGTGGGCATGCAGATCGACTCCGTGACGCCCGGCTCAACTGGCGTGCTCGACTTCGGTGGCGGGCCGCCGGCAACCTATTACATCACCTTGCAACGCGCTGCGCCGCAGCCGCCGATCCAAATCCAGGTTCCTGTCAGCGTCGACTGTTGCGACGTGACGAACAGTGGTACGGCATATGCCCCGCTCGTGGCGCTCGCCAACAACCCCAAGACGGCGCGCTTCAAGTTTGGGGACACCGCCTCGTTCGCTCTATCGGCGGGGGCGACGACGACCGTGCCCGGCGCGTGGCGGACGGCCAACTGGGGTCGAGCCTCCGTGTTCGGGCTACCGGCGAACTCGGACGAAAACGGCCCGCGGTGGTGGACCGGTGCGCCGAACGAGAACACACCCAGTCCCAACAGCTCACTGTGCAGCCCGGCGCGAGGCAGTTGCAGCATCACCGACTTCAGCAAGACGGCTGGCTCGATGCCGGGGGTGACGATCTTTCACATCCAGTCGTACAGCTCGATCCGGAGCGTGACCGGCCGGGACTTGGACATCATCGATGGCTCGGTGGCTCGCGCGGCTGACTTCCGGGTCTATTGGGGCAGTGCTGGAGCGATCGACTCGGTGATCGACGTGACGCACGACGCGCCCGTTCCGTTCTCGCGCGCCGTCCGCGCCTCGTGGGGCATCTTGAACGACTCCTCGTTTGTCGGGGTCACCCAAAGTGCGACGCTCGACGGCAACAATGCGCTGCTGACGTGGACGGACCTCTACTGCGTCGATCCCTATCCGGGAATTGGCTTTCAGGCCAGCTCGAGCGCCCCGGCGTGCGACTCGCCCACCATTGCCTCGCTCATGAATCACGCGCGACTGAGCCCGATCGCGATAGCCTCGGTCCGCGATACCGCGACGCACACGCTGGCCACGACCGGAAACGGCTTCGTGTTCTACTTGAACGGGCACTGGTTCCTGATGCAACTCGCGTCGCTTCCAGCCGCCGGGACCGTCTGGAACGCGCGGTTTTACTCGGGCAACGTCACGGGGACGACCGGCAGTTATGCGTTCGTGCCTGCTGTGCGTCCGCCCGCCGTGCCCGGCCTGCGCGCGCAGGGCTCCTTCACCGGCGCAACGTTCGATTCTACGCATGTGTCGGACGCGGTCCTGGCGAAGGTCCACACTGTGCCGGATCCGTACTACGTCACGAACGCGTTCGAGCAAACGACGACCAACAAGGTGTTACGGTTCGTCAACCTGCCGAGCGAGTGCATTATCCGGATCTACTCGCTGAGCGGTATTCTGGTGCAGGTCCTCCCGTTCCACGACGCGACGGGCGGTGCGGAGACGCAGTGGAACCTGAGAAACCGTAACAACCAGGTCGTGGCCTCCGGCGTCTACTTCTATCACGTCGAGACTCCCGACGGGAAGTCGAAAATCGGGCGTTTCACCCTCGTCAACTTCGCGCAGTAGCGCTGGAGGAGTCTGCCAATGACTCGCGTTTCCCGAACCTTCTCGTGGGCGCTCGCGGCGCTCGTGCTGCTCGCGGCCCGGCCGGCGGCCGGGCAAATCACCGTACCCACGGACAACACGGCCTACGGCACCACGGCGGCGGAGTTCCTGCTGCTCGGCGCGAGCGCGCGCGGACTGGCGCTGAGCGAGGCTTACGCGGCGCTCAGCACCGACGTGAGCGCACTCTACTACAACCCGGCCGGCATCGCCCAGCTCGATCGCCCCGGCGCGCTGTTCACAA
>QHUM01000066.1 GCA_003222135.1 Gemmatimonadota bacterium
CTGCGCGTTGTCCCGGATCACGCCGAGCAGGCGCTGGCCATCGCCGTTCAGCACCGATCCGTAATCCTCGTGCAACGCCCGGGCGAAGCCGTCGATGGCGCGTAACGGCCCGCGCAGGTCGTGCGACACGGAGTAGCTGAACTTCTCGAGCTCGGCGTTGGATCGGGCGAGATCCTCCTCGACCCGTTTGCGCTCCGTGACGTCGCGCACGATGGCCAGGCCGCCCACGATCTGCCCGTTCTCGCCGACCAGGGGGGAGTACTGCGCCTCGAGCACCGTGTGGTCCGCGGGCTCCCGCACGCTGTAGCGGCCGCCTTCCGCGGTTACCTTCTGGCCCGCCAGCGCCGCGACGTAGTGCTTGTCCTCACCGGTGTCCTTGAAGAACGGGAACACCTCCAGCGCCGGGCGCCCCATGACCTCCTCGGCCGTCACGCCGCTGATCCGCGCCATCCCCTCGCTCCACAGCGTGTAGCGGGACTCCCGGTCGAAGGCGAGGATGCCGTCGGTGCTGCTGTTGATCAGCTGCTCGGTGAAACCCTTCTGACGACGGATCTCGGCTTCGGCCCGCCGGCGCTCGGTCGCGTCGCGCGTCACCTTCGCGAAGCCCACCAGCACCCGCTGCGCGTCGTGAATCGACGTGATCACCACGTTGGCCCAGAAGCGCGAGCCGTCCTTGCGCACCCGCCAGCCTTCGTCTTCGAGCTGCCCTTCCCGCGCCGCGCGCTCGAGCTGCCACTCCGGCTTTCCCTGGGCCACATCCTCCGGGGGATAGAAGCGGGAGAAATGCCGCCCCAGAATCTCCTCCGCACGATGGCCGTGAGTCCGTTCCGCCCCGGCGTTCCAGTGGATGACCCGGCCCTCGCGATCGAGCATGATGATGGCGTAATCCTTCACACTGTCTACCATCAGCCGGAGCCGCTCTTCGTTCTGTCGGTGGACGGCCTCGACGCGGCGCCGTTCGGTCAGATCGCGGGTGAGCTTGGCGAAGCCGAGTGGCGTTCCCTCGGCGTCGTGCAGGGCCGTCATAATCACATTCGCCCAGAAACGGGAGCCGTCCTTGCGGACGCGCCACCCCTCGTCCTCCCATCGCCCTTCCGCCACGGCCTGCTGCAGCGCCCGTTCCGCTTTGCCCGCCTGCACGTCCTCCGGCGGATAAAACCGGGAAAAGTGCTGCCCCATAATCTCCTCGGCGCGGTAGCCCTTGAGCCGCTCGGCGCCGGCGTTCCAGCTCACCACGCGTCCTGCGGGATCGAGCATCAGCAGCGCGTAGTCCTTCGCGCCCTCCACGATCAGGTGGAACCGCTGTTCCGTCTCCCGCAGCGCCCGCTCCATCTCGTGCCGCTGGGTGACGTCGCGGGTGACCTTCCCGAAGCCGAGCAGCTCGCCGTCGGCGCTGCGCAGGGCGGTGATGACGACGCTCGCCCAGAAGCGGGACCCGTCTTTGCGAACGCGCCATCCCTCTTCCGCCCACTGCCCCTCCGCCGCGGCCACCTGCAGCTCCCGTTCCGGCTTGCGCGCCTGCACGTCCTCAGGTGGATAGAACCGGGAGAAGTGCTGTCCGATAATCTCCTTGGCCGAATAGCCCTTGATCCGCTCGGCCCCCGCGTTCCAGGTCGCCACCCGTCCCCCGGCGTCGAGCATGAAGATCGCGTAGTCCTTCACGTTCTCCACCATCAGGCGGAACAGATCCTCGCTCGTGCGGAACGGGGCCGCGAGCTCGGAAGGCCCGGAGTGCGGAGTGGTGCGCTTGCGGGGAGTCACACCTGCAAAGGTAGGGCTGGATGAGCCCGTTGGTCCAGTCCGGCTGACCTGCTACAGCCGGCCGACCCGGAGCGACAGGGTCCAACGAACCGGTCGCGCTGCTGCGTCGGCGCCCCAGGCGCGACCGAGCTCACGCCGGAACGCCTCGAGCGGCCCAGACCCCACCGCGCGTTCCAGCGCCCAGACCGCGGACCAGGTCTCCACGTAGCCCACCAAATCCGCGCGCGTCCAGTTGGCCCGCATCTCGAGACCAGGCACGCCGATCTCCTCGAATGGAAACGGCAGCGCCCGATAGCCGTCCTCGACATGGCGCCGCTCGGGGGGCCAATACGGCCCCAGGACCTGTGAGTAGAAGCGGTCGATGACGGCGTCGACCCGAGGATCGACGCGCACGAGCCCATAGGTCACAAGGGCGACGACCCCACCCCGCCGCCCGACGCGCCGCACCTCAGCGTAGTAGGCCGGGAGGTCGAACCAGTGCGCCGCCTGCGCCGCGACGGCGACATCCACGGTGCCGGCGGCGAGCACGCCGGCTTCCGCCCGCGCGACGACGTAGCCGACATTCGGATGGGGCGTGGCGTGGGCGATCTGCTCAGTGCTGGCGTCGGTGGCGACCACGCGCGCAAAGCGGTCCGCCAGCAGCACCGAGAGCTGGCCGGATCCGCATCCCGCATCCCAGGCGAGGTCCGGCCGCGGCGCGATCTGCGCAAGTAGACCGGTCAGGGCCGCGGGATAAGTCGGCCGATGCGCGGCGTAGGCCGCCGCCGTAGCCGAGAAGTGATCCTTGAAGTCGTTCCGACCGGTCACACCGTCCGCTCCCACGTCTGTCCCACGAGATCGTGCCCGAAGCTGTGGTGGCGCTCCTCGCGCACCAGGTGAAAGCCAGCTTTCTCGTAGAGATGCCGGGCCGCGTGGAGCACGTCGTTGGTCCAGAGCATGATCTTGCCATAGCCTGCGCGGCGCGCGAAGCCGACGCATTCGTGAACGAGGCGTGCCCCGATCCCGCGGCCGCGGGCGCTCGGCTCGACCAGGAGCAGGCGCAGCTGGGCGATACGATGGGACCGGTGGACGAGGAACACCGAGCCGACGATTTCACCCTCCAGCTCGGCGATCCAGCAGCGCTCCCGTTTGGGGTCGTACCGTTTGATAAACTTGGCCACGATCTCGGCGACCAAGGCCTCGAACCGGGCGTCCCACCCGTATTCCCGGGCGTACAGCACGCCGTGGCGGTGCACCACCCAGCCCATGTCGCCGGGCCGGTGGCGCCGCACGCGATACGCGGGCTCGCGCCGGGATGAGGGCGGCGCGTCGAGCAGCTGCTCGATCGCGTGCATCGAGGCGACGAGGCGCGCTTGGTGAGTCACGGGCAGCTGCTCGAGCAGGGTCCCGATCTCGCGGCGCGACGCACCGTCCAGCCGGGCGAACGCGTTGCGCCCCTGGGCCGTCAACGCGAGGACGCTTTGCCGGCCGTCGGTCTTGGAGGGCGTGCGCTCGAGCAGACCGCGTCGCTCGAAGCCCCGCAGGATCCGGCTCAAGTAGCCCGCGTCCAGACCCAGCTCCTGCCCCAGCGCGGTCGCGTGGGTGGGCGCGTGGCGGCCGAGCTCGTACAGGACGCGGGCCTCGGTGAGCGAGAAGGGACTGCGCAGCAGCGTCTCCTGGAGGAGACCGATCTGCCGCGTATAGAACCGATTGAAGCGGCGCACGGCGGCGACGCGCTGCGGGGAAGCAGCCTGGGCCATCCGCCAAGCTCCATCAATTAGTTGACATTGTCAAGTTATTCATCGGGGGGCTCGTAAGCGGTTATTTTGCCTCGATGACGGTAACGCCCGTCTGGTCGCGCCCCGACGACGCCGTACGGCAGGCCCAGCTCGACGCGATGAAGCGGCGGGCGACCGGCTTGCTGGCGCTCGCCGCCGCGGTGTTCGGCGCGGCGGCCGCGCTCGAGGCCCGTTACGCCTGGCTCGGCTACGTGCGCGCCACGGCGGAGGCCTCGCTGGTCGGCGGCCTCGCCGACTGGTTCGCCGTGACCGCGCTGTTTCGCCGGCCGCTCGGTCTGCCGATCCCGCACACCGCGATCGTGGCCACCCGCAAAGAGCGGATCGGTCGCATCCTCGGCACCTTCGTGCAGAATCACTTCCTGTCCCGGGACGTGATCGCCGCCAAGCTCCGCACCATGTCGCTCGCGCGCCGGGCCGCTGTCTGGCTCAGCCAACCCAAGAACAGCCGGCGGGTCGCCCAGCAGGTCGCGGGCGGCATTGCGAAAACGCTGGAAGCGCTGCCCGACGACGAGATGCGACCGCTCGTGCATGACGTGGTGACCGCACGGTTGCGCACGCTGCGGGTCGCCCCGACGCTCGGCAAGACCCTCTCGCTCGTGCTCGCGGGCGACGCCCATCAGGAGCTCTTGAGCGAGGCCGTTCGCCTCGCGGCGCAGGCCATGCACGAGAACCGGGACGTGATTCGACGACAGGTTCGCGCCGAAAGCCCGTGGTGGGTCCCCGGCGCCGTGGACGACAAGATCTACGAGAAGATCGTCGGCGCCATCGAGCTGCTGCTGCGCCGCATCGCCACCGACCCCGGCCATCCGCTGCGCGTCGCGTTCGACGCCGCGCTGCGCGACTTCATCGACCGGTTGCAGCACTCACCCGACGCTATCGCGCGCACCGAAGCCTTCAAGGAAGACTGGCTCGCCGAGCCGGGCGCCGCCGAGCTCTCGGCCAGACTGTGGGAAGCGACCCGCCGCGCCATCGTGAAATACGCCACCCAGACGGCGGACGGGGGAGCCGGGACGAAGGGGGAGCGGCCGCTGGACCGTGGTATCAGCACCTTCGCCGAGGCGCTCGCCGCCAACGACGCGCTGCTCGACGAGATCGACGCCGTGGTGACCGACCTGATCGTGCGGGTCGTGGAGCAGTACCGGCAGGAGATCGGCGACTTCATCGCCCAGACCGTCGCCGGCTGGGATCCGGACGCGACCTCCCGGCGCTTCGAGCTCGCGGTCGGACGCGACTTGCAGTTCGTCCGGATCAATGGGACGTTGGTGGGTGGCCTCGTCGGCCTGGCGATCTACACGGTCTATCACCTCTGGCACTGAGACGCCCATGCACCGCTGCACCCTTGTATCTCTGCTCGTCACCGCTGCCCCGCTTTCCCCCCTCGTTGCCCAGAACACGCCGCTGGAGGCGTTCCGCGGCAACATCGCGGCGATTCATGCCCGGGACCGCGCCGCGTATCTCTCACATTATTTGCACACGCCGGCGCTGGCGCGCGTGGGACCGGACGGATTGCGGCAGGGCTACGAGGATTTCGCCAACGGGCGGGACGCCGGCTGGCCCGACACGCTGGTGGCGACGCATCTCAGGATCGTGCCCCTGTCACCCGACGTGGCGTACGGCGTGTACCGCTACCGCGTGGTGGATTCGAGCGGCAGCGCGCGCGGCGTGAGCGAGCGCGTCTTCCTCCGCACGCCCGCCGGGTGGAAGGTCGCGGTGACGACGGCGTTTCCCACGCCGAGCATCGCGCCCCCGCCGACGGCGCTGCTCGGTGCCACGCTGGTCGACCCGGCAGCCGCCGGCCCGCTGCGCGACGCGGTCGTCGTGTTGCGGGACGGCCGGATCGCTTGCGCGGGCTCGCGCGCCGCCTGCCCCGTACCGGCCGACGCCGACAGCGTGAACGCCGCCGGGAAGTGGATCATCCCGGGCCTGATCGACACCCACGTGCATTTCTCGCAGACCGGCTGGGTAGACGGGCGACCCGACGCCCTGGACCTGCGGGACCGCTATCCCTACGAGCAGGTCGAGGCGGAGCTGCACGCCCGGCCGGACCGCTTCTACCGCTCCTACCTGTGTAGCGGCGTCACGTCGGTCTTCGATGTGGGCGGCTACCCGTGGACGCTCGAGCTGCAGCAGGGCACCGCCCGGAGCACCACCGCGCCGCGGGTGGTGGCCGCCGGCCCGCTGCTCTCGACGATCGACTTCTGGCTCAACCTCCCCGACCAGCGCCAATTCATTTATATGGCGGACGAGGCCACCGTGCGGGCCGCCGTGCGGGCGCACAAGGCGTGGGGCGCGGCGGCGATCAAGGTGTGGTACATCATGCCGCCCCAGCCCCCCGACACCGCGCGCATGTCCGCACTGGTGCACGCCGCGGGCGACGAGGCACGCAAAGTCGGGCTACCCCTCATCGTGCACGCCACCGGCCTGTGGGAGGCGAAGGATGCCGTGCGGGCGGGAGCCCGGGTGCTCGTGCACTCGGTGTGGTCCGGCCCCGTGGATGAAGAGTTCCTCACGCTCGCGCAGCGTCGCGGCACGATCTATGTCCCGACGCTCACCGTGCCGGACGGTTACCGCCAGGTGGCGGCGCGGCGGTTCGACGGTGATCTGCAGCCGCTCGCGTGCGTCGACCCCGCGACCCGCAGCAAGGCCCTGGCGACCGACACGGTGGCCCGGGCGCAGCGGCTCAGCTCCGCCGTCGTGACGGAACGGGCGTCCCGGACCGCGCGCAACCTGGCCCAGGGGCTGGCGAACCTGAAGCGGGTGCACGACGCCGCCATTCCGGTGGCCCTCGGCACCGACGCCGGCAACCCCCTCACCCTGCACGGGGCATCGGTCTTCATGGAGCTCGAAGCGATGCAGTCGGCGGGGCTCACGCCCGCCGATGTGCTGCTTGCGGCCACACGGACCGCGGGCCTAGCATCCGGATTGGACAGTACGGGAACGCTCGCCGCCGGCTCGGTGGCCGACCTGGTGGTACTGGACGCCGATCCACTCGCCGACATCCGCAACGTGCGGCGCATCGCGTTGGTGGTGCGTCGCGGCGAGATCTACACGCGGCGCGAGCTCGAATACCGCTAGCGCCCTCCGCGGACGCCCCGCCCCCCCGCGGTCTTGAGGGCGTCGGGGACCTTGGCCCATTGATCGGCCGTCAGCAGGCTACGGGTGCGCTCCAGGGCCCGGCGGATGTGCTCGCGTCCCTCGGCCAGCTTAGGACGAAGCCGCGCGAACAAGGTTCCGGGGTCCGGACGCTCGCCCGCCCGCTGCACCGCCGCCTGCAGCGAGTCCGACACCGGGCGATTCTGCGCGTCGAGCGAGTCGGCGATCGCCTGCAGCCCGGCGACCTGATCGGGTGCGAGCCCGAGCGAGTCGCGGAGCTCGAGGATCGCGCTGATCGGGTTCGGGAGGATGCGCGCGAGCCGCGCGGTGAAATCCTGCGGCCCGCCTCCCTCGGCGCCGGGCCCACCCCCCCGCCCTCCCTCACCGTTCCCCCCGCGTCGTCCGCCGAACGCGGCGCGCAGCCGGTCGCGCGTGCGGTCCGGACCGACCGTCATGTGCACCTGCAGCGCGACCTGAAACGGGACGATGACGCCGCCGTTCGCGCCCGCCGTGGCCCCGAACCGGCCATTCACGGCGTAGCGGTAGCGCAGGCCGCCGGGATCGAAGCCTCGCACGTACAGCAACACCGGATCGGGCGCCGCCGTGAAACCCCAACCGTGCAGGTTCGCCGCGCCGTGCAGCCACTCGTCCAGCCCGCCGAGCAGATTCACCGTAAGGAGCGACACGGTGAGCCGCCGGTCCAGCCCGAAATATCCCGGCCGCCAGTTGACTTGCAGGTCGAGCGACGGCTGCCAGGGTCCGGTGCAGGAGTTGCGCGCCGCCACCCGGCCGACCTGACTCTGCAAACAGCTGCGCGCGCCCGGCGACGCAGTGGCCAGCAGCCCCCGCATCCCGTTCGCCACGGCCGTGTCGGCCGTTGCCGCCGGATCGAACACGAGCGCCCGGTCATTGCGCGCCCCGTCGCCGTTCACATCCGAGCCCACGAGCGGCGTGAACGGCACGCCCGAGGTGACCCGGCCGATAGCGGTGACTTCGAGCGCGCCGGTGATCGGATAGGTGACGGTGCCGAGGAAGGAGTGGCGCCGCTCGAAGCTGCTCGTCGCCCACTCGCGCGCGTTGGGGTCGCCCGCCGTGGTGGGGGCCGAGAACCCCTGCGACGCCGCGCAACACGAGAACGACGATTGATCACGCGCGTGTGTGAACGTGTACGAGAGCTGGAACGTCGCGCCGCGCGCCGTGAAGCCGCCCAACCCGAGGGTGAGCTGCCGCGAATCGGATTGCAGGTCCGAGCCGATCGCGATCACCTGGCCGAACCGCGGATCGACGCGGGACTGCTGCGAGCTGAGCGCGCCGCTCGCGGGGATGATCGAGTCGGCGGGCACGTAGACCGGGCGGTTGGCTTCGTCCGGAAGCGTGAAGCGCGGTGTCCCGACCAGGTTGAGATCGCGGAACCCATACTGGCTGCGGCCGCGCGCGTAACTCGCGTCCACGGAAACGGTGTACGTGCCACGAACCCGCTGCTGGACGCCGAGCGAGGCGCGCCAGGCGTGCGGCGCCGTATACCCCGGGTCGAACACGGTCGCGTTGGGGTGCGGAGTGATCGTGACCGCCGTGGCGGTGTCGACGCACTGCGACGGGATGGTCGCCGGATCCTGGGCGTACTGCGTCCAGTCGGGGGTCGGCACGGCCGAGCCGACGCACACGAGCTGGGCTTCGGCGTTCGACAGACCCGGTGCCGCCAAGGCGGCGGAGTAAAGCGCGCTCGGCGTGAGGCTGCGGAAGTCTCCCACGCCGCCTCGCACGATCGTGCCGGGCGGCTCGCCGAACCTCCCCGCGCCGCCCGCCCCGCTCCCCCCGCCCGCGCCGACGGTCCAGGTGAAGCCGATCCGCGGCGATGCATGCACCTCGCGCGGGATCCGGTCGGTCCGGAGGCCGAAGACCGAGTCGACGGCGCCGTTGTAGGGCGGCGCCCCGCTGAAGCGCGCCGCCTCGAGCCGCGCGCCGTAGGTGAGCTGCAAGCCGCCGCCCGCTCGCCAGATGTCCCCCAGGTAGAGCGCGCCGTTCCAGGTCGTCCCCGCTTGCTCGAGCGGGGCGAGCGTGCGGGTGAACTGCGCCGGCTGTCCCGCGGCGAGGGCATCGAGCGATTGAAACACGAACGTCCCGTATTGGTTCGGCGACTGCATCGCGCGCTGGCGCGCTCCCTTCAGGTAGAGGCCGAGCTTGAGCCGATGCCCTGCGGCCGCGGACAGCCAGGAGAACTCGTCCGTCACCTCACCGGCCGTCGCGTCGGCGCGCTGGGGGAAGCCGGGGTTGCCGCCGAACGCGAGCGTCGCGATACCGCGTCCCCCCCCCGGGACGCTGCTCCCCGCGAGGTTCGAGGCCACCTGCACGCGCCCTTCGGGCAACTCGAGAAACCCGCTCGCGTCCGAGCGATCGGTGGACACATAGCCTCGCACTTCGTTGATGAAGCCCTCGCCGAAGTGCGACGACAGCGACGCCATCGCGCCTCCGGCACGCTGCGCGCGGGTACCGCCGGTCGCCGGGAGCGCGAGCGCGCCCACGCGAGTGGGGTCCTGCGAGCTCCAGCGCCCGTCCAATCGCAGCATCAGCGTCTGCGCGTCCGAGAGGTTCCAGTCGATCCGCAGCAGCGCGACGCTGTTGTCGGTGGCGCGATCGCCCGGCAGCGCGGGCACCGTCATGGGGACCCCGGTCGCTCCCGCCAGCGCGAGAAAGCGCGCCGCCGAATCGGGGTTCACCCCGAGCCGCTCGAGGCTCGGCGCATCGGCCGATAGGAGGGACGGCAGCGCTTGACCGCGCCAGCGCCCCTGCACCGAACCGAAGACGAACAGTCGGTTGAGCACGATCGGTCCTCCCATGCCGCCGCCCAGCTGGTTCTGGGTGTACCCCTGGTCGAACGGCGACTCCGTCACGCCCCCCCACGCGAGGTCGCGATCGCGCAGCCCGTACGTAAACGACCCCTGCGGGACATTGGTGCCGCTGCGCGTCGTCGAGGCGACGAGCCCGCCCGAGAACTGGCCGCGCGCGACGTCGTAGGTGCTCGTCACGACGCGCGTCGTACGGAGCGCGTCTTGCGGCACGGTCCCCGAGCCGAACGAGAGGCCGTCGAGCGTGATGTTGTTGGCAGTGGAGCGCTGGCCCGCGACCGAGAACGCGGCGCTCGTGGAATCGGTCTCACCGATCCCCACGACGCCGGGGACGAGTGTGGCGAGCGTGTTCAAGTCCGAGGCATCGATCGGCAGGCGGGCGATCACGTCCGGAGCGAGGTTGCGCTCGGTCGAGCCCGGCGTCGGTCGCTCCACGCCGCGCTGCGGGGCGCGCGCGCGGACCGTCACCGCATCGAGCGACACGGCGGCCACGTCCATCCGCACATTGGCCACGAGGCGATCCTCATCCGCCTGGCGCGCGATCGTGACCCGCGCCGGGGCCAGGCCGAGGTAGCGCACGACGAGCTGATATTGCCCGCCGCCGTCAGGGAAGAGGATGGTGAAGCGCCCGCGGGCGTCCGTAGTGCGCTGACGCGACACCTGGCTTTCGAGGGATGTCGCCTGGACGGCCGCTCCCGGCAGCGGTTGGTTGTCGGGGCCCGTGACGGTGCCGGTGATGATGTCGGTGGTCGTGCCGACCTGAGCCACGCCGGGGAGCGGCGCGCCGAGCGCGCCGAGCGCGACGAGCAGCCAACCGGACGGGCGTGGTATCACAGCGTGGGCTCGGGAGCAGTCCACGGCATATACGAGCGGGGCGCCACGTCTGTTGAGCTACTGCGACTGTGGCGCGGTCGCCGCGGGGTCGTACACGCGCCGGAAGTCGATCGTGCGACCGCGACCCGGGTCGACGCTGACGATCACGAAGAGCTGCTTCCCGTCCTGGGAGCGGAGGTAGTCCTCGGTCACCTTCCCGCCCCCGGAGACCTTGCGCTCGACGACGAAATCGTTGCCCTGCCAACGGGCTTTGATCTCGATGTCCCCGCCGCCCTCCACGGACTGCTTGAACTTGCGGCCGTCGCCGTACAGCACCAGAGCGCTCCCGCTATCGGACGTGAAGGTGAGGGTCGAGTCGGACGCCACTATCGTGAGCGCGGCGGGGGCCCGGAACGCGAGGTCCATCGTCTGACGCATCCGCTCCCGCTGCTCGTCGCTCATGTCGGCGCCCCGCCCTCCTCTGCCGCCGGGCCCAAACCCGCCACGCCCCCCTCCGAAGCCACCCCGCCCACCGCCGCGACCCCCGCGACCGCCGCCTCCGAACCCGGGTGATCCGCCCCGATCACCGCCGGCGCTGTCGCGCCGTTGCATCATGGAGCGGGGATTGTCGCTTTGCGCGGCGTTGTACGTCCAGTGGCCGGAAAGATCGGGCCGGACGGTCGCGGGCGGCCGGCTCGCGCCACCGAGCAGGGTCGCTGCGGCGAGCAGCACCACAGTTGTCGCATTCACGTTGCGCCTTCTCTCGACAGGGGGAGCCTCGCGCCCGACGGAACGCCAGACGCCTTCCGAGGGAGTACGGACAAGCCAGCTGGTTGGCTGAGTGGAGGAGCGACCGGCGGCGCTCAGGGGTTGGCGCCGGGCGCCAGGTAGCGCTCGTCCCAGGCGACCCCGAACACGCCATGGCAGCGCGGGCACCCCAGATCGGCGGGATGACCCTTGATCGGCGCCCGCGTGCTGCACACGGGACACACGACGTATCTGTCGCCCCAGCCGCTCGGCACGTTGCGGGCGTCGCGGGGACGCGGCACTATGGACCATCGAAGCGGACGCCGGAAAACGGTTTCGAGCAAGCGCCGCGGCACGGGCACGGGCTCGGGCGTCACCTCCAGGATGGCCTCGGCTCCGGTCACCTGAACGACGCGGTACCAACCGCCCCGGCGCAGCCCGCAATTGACGTCTACGCGGAGACGGGCCCACGCGACCGGCAATTCTTGGACGGGGCGCTCCATGTCGGTCTACATAGGGCGTGCCGCGCCGGATGGCCGTGACCGAGGGTACGCGCGTGCAGGTCGTGCAGCTGTCTTGTGCAGTCCGCTCGGCACCTGCATCATCAAGGACGATGCGCCCCGTCAGTCACACCCTTATCAATTCGATCCGCGCTCCGATCGACCGGGTGTTCGCATTGCTCACCGACCCGGGGCGCATCGCACAATGGCTCCCGGGATGCGATGGCGTGCAAAGCGCCGGGCCGCTCAGGAAAGGCGCGCGGTTCACGGCGCGCTTCGGCGCGCGCCAGACCGAATTCGAGATCGTCGATTTCACGCCGCCGAGCACCTTCGGCTGGGTGGAGCGAGGCCAGCGCAAGGGCTGGAGGACGTTCTTTCGCCTGGACGCGACCGCGGGGTCGACGGCCGTTACGATTCGGGACGTGTGGACGCCGCGGTCGTTCGGGGGGTGGCTCCGCGGGCGCTTCCTGGAGAAGCGCAAGGTGCAGAATCACCTCAAGACCATTCTGGAGAACCTGGGGAAGCTGCTCGGGTCTTGACGGTGCAGGTTGCAAGAGTGCAGGCGAGACGCACGCCGCTCGCTTGCGCCCATCCCGCCGACGACGCGATTTCCGACACGCTCACCGTGGCACAGCCCGTGCAAACCAGCTCGGGTCATGAGAATCGACGTTCCCTGCCGATATCGATCTGTCGCACTGGCGCTCGGCGCGCTTGCCCTCGCGGCGATCGCCCCCCAGCGGCTCGCCGCGCAAGGTAACGCGCGACTCAGTCGTACCACCGACCTGGCGCCGGTCGCGTCCCCCGAGGTGTCTCACCTCGAGCCGGCCCGCGGGATCCTCCGCACGCTGGTGGGCACCTGGCGATTCGAGATCTGGTTCGCGGGGAACTACGGCGGCGCGCCCGATGCGTCGGGCACGCGCATCGTGAAGGTGCTGTTCGACGATCTGCGCCTCGAGTGGACCGAACAGCTCGATCACGCCACGATCGCCGGGCAGGGCGTACTCGGGTTCGACCCGGGCAGCGACCGCTTTTTCAGCTCCGCGGTCTACAGTACCGGCGCTGCGCCTGAGTTCATGACGGGGACGCTCGACGCGGCCGAGCCGCTCGTCACCTTCAGCTCGATGCTGACCGCTCCCGTCGCGAGCCCCGGCCAGCCGCTCGTCCCCGCGTCGATCATGAACATGTTGGACCAGAACCACTTTGCATGGACGGCGCGGGACCGTGCGTGGCGCGCGGTGTTCACGCGTCAGGAGTGACGCGACGGAGCACCCGCGGGGCCGGAACCAGCTCGCGCGCGAGCGTCGCCAGCCGGTCGGCCAATCGCTGCAGCTCGCGTACCCGCCGCCTCGTGCTGTAGTCGTAGACCGTCCGCGCGGTCATGAACGTGATGAGCAGCCACAGCGGCACGACCGCCCCGAACGCGGCCCCGGTAACGTGCAGCGAAGCGACGACGGCGATGATCGGCCCGAACCCACCACCGCCCATACCGCCACCGATGCCGCCGAAGATCCCCCCGATCAGCGAGGCGAGGTTCTCGCGGATCGAGATGTGGGTGCGACCGCCGCGCACCGAAACGGCGACCTCGAGATCGCGCTGCGACGCGCCACGCCGGGCGGCGACCCACGAGAACGAGCGACCGAACTGGCTCACCTGCCCGACGTTCTTCAGGGCGCGCCGGATCTCGTCCACCATCCCCAGCCATTCGCTATCCGGCACCTCGCCCTCGACCACTCGCTCGAACAGCAGCGTGGTCGGCCCGCCGAGCCAGCGGTTCGAGCGGGGTGGCTCGCTCGGCGCGACCGCCCCGGCCGGCGTGAGCGACTGCGCCGCCGCGCGCACCACGTCCCGCGCGATTCCCACCTCCGCGGCGAGCGCCTCGACACCGCCGATCGTCATGGCTCCGCCCGTCGTCGGCGCCGTCGCCTCGAGCTCGGCGGCGCGCTTCACGATCTCCTCGACCTCGCCGCCTGAGTAGCGGCGCCGGGGGGCGGCCGCGCCGCTGAGCTCGTCGATCAGCGCGGCCGGCGACGACGTGCGCTGATCGTGCCGGATCGCGAGACCCCGCACCAGCGCCCCCTCGACGCGAGCCCCTGCATCCGTCAGCCGCGTGCGGTGCGTCGCGGTCGCTTCGAGAAACCGCCCCGCCCGCACCGCGTCTTCCGTGGGCCAGCGACCGGGGACCTCGCCCACCAGCATCTCGTAGATCACCACGGCCAGACTGTAGACGTCGGTCCGCTCGTCCAGATCGGTGAGCCCCGCGGCCTGCTCGGGGCTCATGTATCCCGGCGTGCCGACCGGGAAGCCCGTGCGGGTCAGGTTCGCGCCGCCCGCCGTACTGATCGCCTTGGCGATGCCGAAGTCAGCCACGATCGGGTGCCCCTGCGACAAGAGAATGTTCTCCGGCTTGATGTCGCGGTGCAGCACACCCATCCGGTGCGCGTACGAGAGCGCATCGGCCACGGGCGCCGCGATCGCCAGCGCCCGGTCGGCACCCGACGGTCGCCCGCCCGCCAGCTGCTGGCGCAGCGAGCCGCCGTCGATGTACGGCATGACATAATAGAGGTAGCCACCCGCTTCACCCGAGTCGTGCAGCGCGAGGATGTGGGGGTGGGTGAGGCGCGCGGCCACCTGGATCTCCTTCAAGAACCGCTCGACGCCGAGGAAGGCGGCCAGGCCGGGCAGAAGGACCTTGAGCGCGACATCGCGCCGGTGCTTGCGGTCGTACGCCAGGTACACGGTGGCCATGCCGCCGCGACCGAGCACCTGCCGGAGCTCATAGCGCTCGGCGAGCGCAGCCGCGAGATCGACAGGGACGTCGGGTGGCACGGAATCACAATATAGGCCTGCAGGAGAGGGGGCGAGACCAGTGGTGAAGCCTCAAACCGCCGCCGGGTTCGTGGCATCAAAGCACAAACCCACGAAGGAGGAGCCATGTTGCGAGGCCTGTTCCTGGCGCCGTGGATCGCCGCATTGGTCGGCGGCTGGGCGGCGATCACCGTCGAGCAGCTCCCGGACTACGTCGCCGCCGGCCAGCCGGTCACCCTGACCTTCACCGTCCGGCAACACGGCGTCACGCGGCTCACCGGCTTGAAGCCCAGTATCGAGGCCCGGTCGGGCGACGTCACCACGACGGCGCTGGCCGCTCCGGGGCGGGACACCGGGCAGTACGTCTCCACGTTCACCCTCCCCCGCGCTGGGGAGTGGACGATCACGATCCACAGCGGGTTCCTCAACAGCCACGTCACGCTGCTGCCCCTGCAGGCGATCGCGCCCGGGGCCACGACGCCGCTGGCGCTCCCCGAGCGCGAGCGCGGCCGGCGGCTGTTCGTGGCAAAAGGCTGCGTCACCTGTCATATACATGGCGACGTGGCGGGGAGCGGCGTGGTAGCGGTCGGCCCGGAGCTGACCGACCGACGGCTGCCGGCGGACTACCTGAAGCAGTTCCTCGCTAACCCGGCGATCGCCCCGCAGAGCGGCCCGGCCCGGATGCCGAACCTCGGGCTCGAGCCCCGGGAGATCGCCGCACTCGCCGAGTTTTTGACGGCGGAGCGCCACGCGCTCCGGTAGCGCGCCGGCTTACGGGCCGACCGGCAGCCCGCTCGGCACCGCCGCGGGGATGAGCGCGCTCAGGTCTCGCGCCGCGGGATCAGTCAAGGACTTGAGGAACGCGACCAGATCGCGCTGCTCATCGTCGGTCAGGCCGAGCGAGCGGCGCAGCCGGAAGTCCAGCGTTTCGAGCACCGTGTTGATCGTGGCGACGTCGCCGTGGTACAGCGGGCGCAGCTCCGGAGCGAGCTGCGCGACGTCGTATGTGCGCAGCGCCAGCGTCACGTCGTTGTAGTGACGCACCACGGCCTCGAGTGTGGGAAACGCGCCGTCGTGCATGTACGGCGCCGTCAGCTCGACGTTGCGCAGCGGCGTTACGCGGAAGGCGAACTTATAAAACGACTGGTCCTTGAGGCCGCCGCGCCCCAGGTCCAACGGCGCCCCACCGCCCGTCCCCGGTCCGAGCTGCGGGACTCCGGCGTTCGCGAAGCTCCCGCCTCCCAGGAACGGGCCGCTATGGCAGCTCGAGCATTGGGCCTTGCCGAAGAAAAGCAGCGCGCCCCGCTTCTCGGCCGTCGTCAAGGCCGCGTCGTCGCGGTTCAGGTAGCGATCGAACGGCGAGTCGGTCTTGGTGAACGCCTGCATCTCGAATGCGGCGATCGCCGTGGCGGCGTGCTGGAAGCCGAGCTGGCTGGCCAGCGTGCCGGGAAAGGCGGCGGCGAACTTCGCCTTGTACGCATCGAGCGCCAGCAACCGCTGCATGATCGCCTGCCAGATCTCGACGAACTGGCTGTCGCCGTATTGCGCCAGCTCGTTCGGGTTGCCGAACGCATCGAGATCGCCACGCTCGCCACGCATCTCGCGGCGGTTCGCCACCGGGAACATCGCCTGGGCCGCGAGGATGTTGGGCACCGCCGGAAGCAGCGTGCCCGCCGGCGTGACGAACCCGCCCCCGTCCTGGCCCGGTGGGAGAGGGCCAAAGCCCGAGCGCGCGACCTGGCCGTCCCAGAACAGGTAGAACAGACCCAGTCCGCCGTTGAGCAGGGAGGGCGCGTTGCGCGGGACGAACTGGCGTCCCGGGCCGAGCGACCGGGACGGACCGGCGCCCGAGCCGCCCGTACCGATCGCGAGCGACAGGCCATCCGCAGCGTGCTGTGACGGCAGATGGCACGTCGCGCAGGCAATGTCGCGGTTGCCGCTCAAGATCTTGTCGAAGACGAGCGCCTGGCCAAGATCGACGAGCGCCGGATCCTGGACAGGCATCGGACCGATCGGAATCGCGCCCACGCGCGACAGGGTTTCCCTCAATTGGCTGTCGAGTGGCGGGGGCAGCGTCTGCGGCGGTGTGAGCCCGTCGCAGCCGGCGACGAGCCCGAGCAGGCCGAGGCAGATGGTACGGACGGTGCGTGTCATCAGCGTGCCTCCTGGCTCACCGCAGCGGGAGTGAGATCGAGATTTGGTGCGTGGTGGTGCTGACCTCTTGCAGACTGATGGGGCCGCTCGGCGCCACGAGGATACTCCCTCCCGCCAGAGCGAGATCACGGCCGGCCGCGAAGAAGCCGGAAGGAGACGTCGCCACGCCCGGGCGACCCGTCCCTTTCGCGACCCGACCGCGGTAGCGGATCTCCAGGTCCGGGAACCGGAGGCTCACGCCCCAGGTGGGCGTCCACTCGAGCCACCCCTCCTGCAGGCGATGCGCGACGGCCTGGACATTATCGGACTGCGCCAGCTGATAGCGCACGGAGCGCACCATCAAGCCGAGCTGCAAGCCGGCCGTCTTGCCGAGCGGCCCGAGCTCTACATCGCGGCTGAAGCCCATGCGAAGCAGGCCATTCGAAAAGCGGAAGTGGTTTTCCACGGTCCGGCCGCCCACGGGGATCGTGTCGCCCGTGGCCGTGACGACGGGCGAGGCCGCGTCGGCCCACGTGTAACTCCAGATCGGCTCGTAGATCGCGTCGATGCCGAACGTCAGGGGGCCACGCGTCTTCGAGACCCCGATGCCGATGTTGTAGGCGGCGGAGTGTCCTGGGTCGCGCGGGATGACCGGGACGTTCGTGAGCTCGTACTCCGGGAGCTTGGGGTGCGACATGCGGTTCGCGGTCGCGAGCCAGCCGATGCGCCATCCCGACGCCGCGAGCGGGCGCACGTACTCGACGTGCGCGCCCCACGTGTTCGTCTGATCGTGGTTGCGCTCGAGCCGGGGGCGGACCACGATCTGTTGCGTCGCGGGATTCCAGACCTGGTCCAAGTACGCCACGTCGTCCGTCATGCCGAAGCGGTTGTGGAGCACGAGCGCCGTGAGCGAGCGCTCTCCCGGCCATTCCTTGAGGAGCCCGAGCCGCAGATCGACCGTGTGGCCGAACTGCTGCAAGCCCGCGTTGCCGGCGAACAGCAGATCGACGCCGTCGACTCCGGTGAGTCTGGCCCACAGCGCGCTGGCCGCGAGCGAGAGCCCGCTGGCGGGCGCGCGCCGGCCGAGCATCGCAAACACGTATTGGTTGCCGTACGAGTTCTGCCGCGGCGGCACGGTGGCAACGGTCGACTCCGGCACGCCCGGAAGCGGCAGGGGCGTGGGGTGCAGGAACACGCCCTGGTCGAACGGCGGCTTGCTGGCATCGACCTGCTGGAAGGCGAGCGAGAATGCACCGAACCACGCGCCCGCGCCCGCGCTGACGGCGAGGGGGAGCGTGCGACCACCGCCCGCGCCCTGCGAGATGCCGTACGCGGTCGGGGCACCGAAGAAGCGCGCCGCCCCGAGCCGCGCGCCTTTCGCCGGATTGAGAAACGGGTCGAGCAGCGTGTCCGCCAGGGCGATCGACACGCTCCCCATGCCGAGATTGTTGGACGGGAAGATCTCGAACTGATCGCCTTGGGCGATCGGCACGGTCTTGATCGAGATGAGCTGCGCGGAGGCTGGCCCGGCCAGGGCCAGGAGCAGACTGGAGAGGCGGACGGCCCGCATACACATAAAGACCTCGCTCGGAAGGGATCCCTCAAGAGAGATACCTCGCGGGCGAGCGCCCGCGTCACCGGGGTTTGGGCTGTCGCCAGGCCGCGGCGAGTGTGGCGTCAATGACGCAGTCAGACGCTAGAACGCAACATTGCAGCGCAGCCGCGACAGGCACCGCCTTTGCAATAGCGTAGCCGCGTCGCCAACTGGACCCGCGGTGAGTCCCACGCTCGACACCTCGCGTCCCGTCTTATTGCTGGACGGGGGATCGCGGCTCGATCTCGGGATTGTACGCTCGCTCGGAATCGCGGGCGTTCCGGTCCATCTGCTGTGCGCCGAGTCCCGCTCCATCACGACGACGTCCCGTTATGTGACGGCCATTCATCAGTTCCCGCCGCGTGACGCGCCCGCAGACGTGCGCCTGGCGCAGCTCCGCGCCACCGCGCGCGCGCTCTCGCCGCGCCCCGTCATCCTGCCGACCGGCGATCGGGCGCTCCAGTTCCTGTCAGCCGTTCGGGACGGCTTCGAGGACCTCGTGGACCACGATCTTCCACCTGCCGCCGTCGTCGATCGCTGCATCCGCAAGGACCGGTTCGCGCACTGGGCGACCCGCGCCGGTGTGCCCGTGCCCCCGACCTTCGTCCCCCGGGACGCCGCCGACGTCCGGGCTGCGGCGGGTGACCTGGCGTTCCCGGTCTTCGTCAAGCCATGGGTTCACGAGCATTGGGACGGGCTGGCGCCGGGAATCGTGGGGCATGTGCGCGGCGAGCGGATCGACAGCGCCGCGGACCTGGTCCGCCTGTTCGACCGGCTCGAGGGCGAGGGCAACGGCGCGCAGCACGCGGTGGTACAGCAGTTCGTGCCCGGGACGGACCGCGAACACGTGGACGTGCACGCGTACATCGACGGCGCCGGCAGTGTGCTCGGCGTCTTCAGCGCGCGCAAGCTGCGGATCTGGCCGCCCCACCGGGGCCTGGGCGTGTTGGTGCGCAGCGAGCGTCTGCCGGCCGCCGTCGAGGTCACGCTGTGCGCGCTGCAACGCCTCGGGGTCACGGGCATGGCCAATGTGAACCTCAAGTTCGACCCGACCCGCGGCGCCTATCGCGTCCTCGAAGTCAATTGCCGTTACTCCACATGGACCGAGCTGCCGACGCGCTGCGGCTGCAATTTCCCAATCGTGGCGTACGCGGCGATCACGGGGCAGGAGCCCCCATCCCTCCACCAGCTGGACGGGATCGAGTGGCTGGACTTCAAGCGGGACTGGGAAGCGATGGCGACGTATCGGCGCGAGCGCGAGTGGAGCTGGACGTCCTACTTCGGATCCCTGGTCCATGTCCGGCACGGGGCGTTTTTCGCGTGGGACGACCCCGCGCCGTTCTTCTCGAGCCTCGCGCGCCGCGTGACTGGCCCGGCGATCCAATGACCGGCGGGGCGTCGACTCAGCGAATCGCCTGAACCACGGGCACCCGAGCGGCCCGGCGGGCGGGGAAAAACCCGCCCAGCACGCCCATCACCACAGCGAAGACCAATCCCGCCAGCAGCAACCCGGGGGTCACGCGGAAGCTGAAGGCGATCTCGCTGAAGCTCGCCCAGTTCGTGGTGCTGGTCACGATGCCATTGATGGGGAGGGCGAACAGGCACCCGGCCGCGCCGCCGGCGGCGGCGATGATCGCGGATTCGACCAGGAAGCTCGCCAGGATGCTGCGGGGATGAAATCCCAGGGTGAGGAGCACGCCGATCTCGGGCGCGCGCGACGCGACCGCCGCGTACATCGTATTTACCGCCCCGAACACCGCGCCGATCGCCATGATACTGGTGATCAGGTACGCGAGGACCCGGAGGATGCGGCCCAGCAGCTGTGACTGCTGCACGTAGAAGTCCGATTCCCGGTGCACATCCACGGTCATGCGCTTGTCGCTCTCGAGCAGGCGCTTCGCCTCGTCGAACGCGCCCGGATCGCTGAGCCGCAACGTGACTGACTGGAACACCTGCCCGCGGAACACGGGCATGAACTGCTCGTTCTCGCCCCACACCTCCGACTCGAACGCCGAGCCGCCAGCGGCGAAGTGACACACCACCGTCCAGTCCCTTCCCGCGAACCGCATCGTCTCACCGATGCCGGTGTGGGGGAACCGGGCGACGAGGCGTTGGCCGACGCAGATCTCCGAGCGGCCGGTCTCGGGCTTGTGGCCCTCCAGCACGCGCACGTTGGATCGCACGGTCCACGCCTGGTCCCCGACCCCGCGCGCCACGACGTTGGCCACCTGCGTGGTATCGAAGATCTTAGGCAGGGGGACGATGACGTACACCTCCGGGCTCACCAATGGCTTCCCGTCGGCGCCGGTGGCGACGTGGGGCGCGGCGGCGAGAATGCTCGCCGCTTCGCGCGACAGCCCGCTCGACAGCTCGGAATCGGCCCCGCGCCGCAGCACCAGCATGTTCCGATCCGACCCGGTGCGCACGAGGGCCGTGCGGAAGCCGTTCGCGAGCGCCAGCATGCCGATGAACACGGCGACCACCAGCGCGATGCCGAGCGCCGTCAAGGCGGTCGACACCGGACGCTGCAGCACGCTGCGGACGTTGTAGACGAGGGGAATCTTCATTCGACGTGCCGCAGCGCCTGCACGACGGGGAGGCGCGCCGCGCGCACCGCGGGCACGAGCCCGCTGGCGAGCATGAGCAGCAGCGCGATCACGCCGCCCAACGCGAGCGTGGCGCCGCTCACGTCGAACCCCGGCAGGAAGCCGGCGCCGCTGAAATTGGTGGCGCGATACAGCAGCTTCGCGCCCCCCAGGCCGAGCACGGCGCCCACCAGCGTGATCACGCCCGCCTCCAGCATCACCAATCCAAACAGCCGGCGGTCGGAGAAACCGATCGTCTTGAGCACGGCCACCTCGCCGGTGCGCTCGCGCGCGCTCATCATCATCGCGTTGGCCGTGACGAGGAGGATCGCGAACACCACGGCCATGCCGATCGTGTTCATCAGCAAGCTCACGTTGCCCCACATGGTGGCGAAGCTCGCGTTGAACGCCTGCTCCGTGCCGGTCTTGGTCGCGGCGCTCGAGTTCTTGAACTGGTCGTCCACCAGCTTGGCGATCCCGGCCGCGTCGTCCGGATTGGCGATCTGCAGGATGTACCAGCCGACGATGCCGCCGCGCTGGAGGCGCTCGTCGAAGTAGTCGTGCCGGAAGATCAGCATGTCGTCGTTGATCACCCGATCGGACGGCGTGTAGACGCCCCGGATCGTGAACGTCCAGTCGCCGCCGAAGATCGTTCCCTGGACGGTGACGTCCTGGCCCAGCCGCCACCCGAACACGTCGAGCAGTCGCTTCCCCACGATCGCGGACGTGCGCTCGCGCAGAAACGCCTCCCGCTGCTCCGGCGGCAACCGGATCTCCGGATACATGTCGAGATACGACGCCGGATCGACCGCGAACGTCGCGAAAAAGCGCTTGCCGTCCCCATAGCGCCCGCCGAACCAGTTGGCCCAGCTCACCGCCTGCACCCCGGGCAGCGCCCGCAGGCGGCCGGCGTAGGCGAGCGGCAGCGGGAACACGATACCCGTGGCGTTGGTCACCACGAGCCGGCGCGCGCTGCCGAACTGGGCACCCGCGGCGATGGTCGTGACCACCGTGCGGAGCGACGCAAACAGGAAGAGGGCGAGGGCGACGCTCGTCGCGGTGAGGAACGTACGGCGCTTGTGGCGGCCGAGGTTCGCGAGCACGAGCGGGAGATACCTCATGCGCCCACCGCCGCGCGCTCGATCAGCACGCCCTTCTCGAGGTGCAGCACCGTCTTGGCCTGCTCCGCCGCGTGCGCGTCGTGCGTCACGATCACGATCGTCTTGCCGAACTCGCCGTTGAGCCGGCGCAGCAGCGCGAGAACCTCCTGAGAGCTCTTGGCGTCGAGCTGCCCTGTCGGCTCGTCGAGCAGGATGAGCGTCGGATCCGCCACGATCGCCCGCGCGATCGCCACCCGCTGCTCCTGCCCGCCGGAGAGCTGGCGCGGGTAATGGTGGATCCGGTCGTCCAGGCCGACCACGCCCAGTGCGACGCGCACCCGCTCCTCACGCTGCGACTTCGCGAGCCGGGTGAGCAGGAGCGGCAGCTCCACGTTCTGGTACGCCGTCAGGACCGGCAGCAGGTTGAGCTGCTGGAACACGAAACCGATGTGCCGGGCCCGCCAGGCCGCGAGCTGGCCCGCCGTCATGGACTGCACCTGCGACCCCGCCACCTCGATCGTACCGCTCGTCGGCCGGTCGAGGCCGGCGATGAGGTTGAGCAACGTGGACTTCCCCGAGCCCGAGGGTCCCATCAGGGCGGTGAAGCTGCCTTCGGCGATGTCGAGCGAGAGGCCGGTGAACACGTCGATCCGTTGCGTGTCCCGGTGGAAGCTCTTGTAGACGTCGCGGATCTGTACGAGGGCCATGGAGGGCTAAGGGATCAGAGGTCAGGGAGGGGTCAGGGGCGTCGCCTGTACGCGCAGGCCCGCCTGTGGGGTTTCAACGCCACCTACCAACACCAGCTCGCCTCCCGAGAGGCCGGAACGGATCTCGCGGAACTCCCCGCTCACGGGACCGGCCTGGACGACGCGCGGCTCGAGCCGGCCGTTCCACACCAGCCAGACTATGGTCTGCCCATCCCGCTCGCGCACGGCGGCGGACGGGATGCGGATGCGCGGCGGGACGGGTGCCGTGGCTCCGCGCGCGGCGGCCGAGCGCTCCGGCTCGAGGAAGTCCACGCGCGCACCCATCTCCGGGAGGATGCGGGGGTCGTGGTCCAGGATGCTCACCTTCACCTGCACCGTCGCCCGCTGGCGGTCGGCGGTGGGCACGACCTGCCGCACCTGGCCGCGGAACGATGTGTCGGGATACGCGTCGAGCGTGATCTTGGCCGTCTGGCCGTGATGCACACGGGCAATGTACGCCTCGTTCACGTCCACTTCGACTTCCAGCGTGCGCAGGTCCGCCATCGTCACCACCGCACCGCGCGTCAGACCACCACCGACCGACGGTGCCACGACCTCGCCCACTTCGGCCTCCTTCCGCAACACCGTCCCGCTGAACGGAGCGCGGATCAGCGTATTCTCGAGGCTCGCCTGCGCGAAGCGCAGGCCCGCCTCGGCCGCCTCGATGCGCGCCGCGGCCGCGCGGGCGCGCGCATCGGCCTGGGCGGCGCGGCTCTCGGAGGCATCCACATCCTGCTGCGACACCAGTTGGGCGTTTTGCGCGCGGATCTCCTGTACGCGACGCGCCTCGCGCTGCAGCTGGTCGCGCTCCGCCTGCGTCTCGATCAGCTGTGCCCGGGCATTCGCCACGCCGGCCTGGGCCTGTGTGACTTGCGCCGCGAAGTCCGCGTTGTCGAGACGCGCGATCACGTCCCCGCTCTTCACGTCCGATCCCTCGCTCACACCCAGATAGGCGAGCCGGCCCGGGACCTTGGAGGACACCGACGCCCGGGTGCGCGCGACCACGTAGCCGTTCGCCGTGACGGCCGTGGCTCCCCCCGCGGCTCCCGCGCCCGCTTCGAGGGGCCGGACGACCACGGTCTGGACCGGCACGGCCGAGCCGCGCCGCACGACGAGCACGACCGCAGCGATCAGTCCGGCGGCCACGGCAGCCAGGATGAGGCTGCGGCGGAACGCGCGTCGCACCCCAGGCGGCGTGTCCCGATCGAGGCGGAGCTTCCCAAGGTCGTGCACGGATGTGGTCATCGGGCCCGGAGAATGTAAGAGCGCGGCGACGGCGCGCCAAGGCTTGACGCGCCCGCCGGCGCCACATAATTCGTGCTCGTGTTCACTCCGCGTGCCCGGTTCATCGCCGCCCGCTTGGCGTACGTGGCGGTCGTGCTCGTCGCCACGGTGACGCAGCTCGACTTCTCACCCGATCTCGCCGCTGCGGCCCAGCGCCTGGCGCGCGCGTTCACGCCCTCCCTCGGCTGGCGCGACGCCATCGACGGCCTGCGCAACGCCGCCCTGTTCGGAGGCCTCGGCGTCGTGTGGGTCGTCACCTCCCCCTCCGGCAAAGTGCGAGCCGAGATCTGGCGGGCGACGCTCGTCGCGCTCGGGCTGAGCGTCACGGTGGAAGGGCTGCAGGTGTTTTCGCCCGTGCGCACCGCAAGCATCGTGGACGTCACCACCAATGCGCTGGGTGCGCTCGGCGGCGCCGTCGTCATGGCCCTGCTCGTCACCGCGGTGGTGCGGGCCAAAGGCGGGCACTTCCTGCTCGGCGTACCGACGTTTCTCCTGGCGGGCGCGTACGCCCTGGCGGCCCTGTGCGAGGCGGTGACCCCGCTGTTCCGGTCCGATCGGCTCCCGGGTGTGGAGGGCGGGCCGCTCACCCTGCTGCACACGATGCTCGATCAATCGGCTCCGCTCCGGCTGGGGGAAGTACCGCTGCTCGACGTGCCGCTGTTCGCGCCCGCCGGATTCCTCGTCGTGGTGTTGCTGTTCGAGGGGCTGGGGAGCGCACGGCGCATCTGGCCGGCGGTGGCCGGCGCCGGTGCGGGCCTGGCGTTCGCGGCGGAGCTCTTGCACGGTGCGTTCGGGCTCTCGATCCGGTGGGAGGCAGCGGCGACCCACGCGGCGGCCGTGGGGGCGGGGGCCTGGGCGGCACAACACCGGCTCCCGGAGCTGCGACAGGGACTACGCGGCTGGGCGCGGGCCCGCGCCGCCATCGCCGCCTACGCCGGGCTGCTCGTTCTCTGGGGGTGGCGCCCCTTCCTCCCCCGGACCGACATCGGCGCCATCACCCAGCAACTCACCACGGACCACCTCGTGCCGCTCGCGTCCCTCGCCGGGCGGGTGGACGTATTCAGCGCGCTGCACGTGGCGCAGCAGTTTCTGCTCTATCTACCGCTCGGCAGCCTGCTCGCCGTGTGGCCGCTGCGCCGCTCGCGGCACCTCTGGCCGGCGGTATGGCTCGCGCTGGCGATCGAGGCGGGACACATCGTGATCGCCGATCGCTTCTTCGACGTGACCAACGCGCTGGTGGCGTGCGCCGGGCTGGGAATCGGGTGGCTCGTCGTGCAGCGCTCCGGATTCGCGCCGCACGGCGAGGCGTCAGCCGCCGCCCGCCGGCCGTGACTGCAGTCGGCGGCCCGCTAGAGCTTGTCAGAGCAGCTGCACGCGTACCCGTTCACGGCGGTGGCGGAGTGCACCGGCAGCTTCTGCCCCGTCCACTCGGCCCATCCCGCATTCGCCTCTCGCGCGAACAACCCGTGCTCTACCAACTGTAGAGCCAGCCGAGCCGAGAGGTGTCAGGTGTGGCCCCAACAGTACGTCACGTACTGACGTTCCGCCGAGAGCACGCGCAGCGCGTCACCGGCTTGGTCCAGGGGGACGCTCCAGGCGCCCGGGATGTGCCCCGCGAGAAATGCGTCGCGCGAGCGCGCGTCCAGGAGGACGAAGGCGCCCTTCCCCTCCTCCACCTTGTGCTTGACGGCGTTGATCTCGACTTGGCCGAAAATCTTGGCTTCGTAGTAGGCCTTGAGGCGGGCCAGTTGCTCCGAGGATGGCTTCACGACGCTCACACCTCCTTCGAGCTAGAGTACGACCAGCTTCCCCCCGCCAGTCAAGACGATCGTGAGATTCATCACGAGCAGCATCAGGTCGTAGTGCCAGCCGTGGCCGCCCCAAAAAGCAGTTTTCCACACGAAGATCTTCTTCTGTATCGCGCCGAGCATGATCAGGATCAGCCCGATGGCGGCGAGCTGCGTCAGGATCCCCAACGCCACGCCGATGCTGCCCAGTACCTCGGCCGCACCGAGAAAGACCGTGAAGCGGGGGCTGGCGCCGATGCTTTGCGACCGCGCCACCGGGTCCTTCAGATGATTCACACCGCTCGCGAAGAACACCACGGCGACCATGAGCCGCAGCAACAGCAGCCCGACGTCGCCGAACTGCAACAGCGCGGGGAAGACGACGTGCATCAGGCGTGCGCGTGCGTGCGGGCGGCGCCCTCCGCGTGGGCCTCGACGAACCACAGCCACTTGTCGACGCCGCGCGAGATCTCCGTGCAGATGTCGGTCGAGTCCGCATCCCCCAACTCGTCGGTTTCGTCGATGGCGCGGCGGATGCGCTCGCCGAAGCTGGCCAGCGCGTTGGACAACGCCCAGACGTGCTCCTCACCGCTCGAGATGTTGATGGGGTACTGCGGCAGCTCGGATCGCTCAGCCACGATCGCGCTGGTTCCTTCCGCGATGCCGCCCAACTGAATGACGCGCTCGGCCAGGAGGTCGACGTACTCGAGCGCGGCGTCGTGCAGCTCGTCGAACAGCTTGTGGAGCGCGATGAACTGGGGGCCTTTCACGTTCCAATGTGCCTGCTTCGTCTGCAGCTGGAGGTCGATCGCGTCCGCCAAGCGCTGGTTCAGGAGGTCGATCACCTGACCGCGAGTCGATTCCGGAATGTCGTTGAGCGTTGGATGCGTGGTGCCGGCCATGGAAAGAACTCCCGTCTCTTGTTGAAGGGTGTTGCCTGCCGTCAGTCGGGCCGCCGCGGGTGCCGCCGCAGGCTCGCAGTCGCCTCGTCGATCCTGCCGATGTACGCCCGGATCACCTCGCCGTGCTCCCGTCGCGGCACGACATAGTGCGCGTCGTCGGGGCGCGAGCTACGCAAGTCATCGACCATCAGGTCTCCGCCGTGCGCCTCGACGGCGTGCTCGAACCGCTCCACGGCGTCGAGCAGGTTCGCCAGGTCGTCCGAATCCTCGCCGCCCGTCACCGCGATGCCGCGCTGCCGCAGCCGGTCGGCCACCTCCGCGGCCGCGGCGTCTTGCTCCTCAGCGCGGTGGGAATCCAGGCTGCGTTCCAGGTCCTCATATCTGTCCATGCGTCTCCTCCGTGTCTCACAAGCGTCGGGAGCGTCCCGGCGGTTCCCCAGTTCAGACCTCGATGTCGTCTACGAAGCAGTACCGCCAATCCTCACCGGGCTCGAACGATTGAACGATGGCGTGACCCGATTTCCCCGCGTGCTTGCGGGCGTGCCGGTTGGGCGACGAATCGCAGCAGCCAACGTGGCCGCATGCGAGACACAGGCGCAGATGTACCCACTGACCTCCGGTTTTCAGACACTCCTCGCACCCGTTCGGCGTGCGCGGCGTGACGTCGCGAATCTGATTCAAGTGCGTGCAGGCCACCGTCATACCCTCCCCCTCCCGGTCCCCTTGCGCCCGACCCTACCAGCAGGAATGTTCCGAAAGTTAGCTCGGTGCCAAGCCATGATGGGCCGGCTCAAACGTAGCCTCTGATTGGCAAAGGAGCGACTCATGATCCCCGCGCACATCGCCACTGCCGTGCAGCATCACTGGTGGCTGTTTCTGCTCCGTGGCATCGCCGCGCTCGCATTCGGTGTGCTCACGTTGGCGTGGCCCGGGGCGACGCTCCTCGTCCTCATGGCCTTCATCGCCGCGTACGCGCTGGTCGACGGCATCGTCGCGCTCGTATACGCATTCCGACTGCGCGCCATGTTCGATCGCTGGTGGGTGCTGCTCGTGCAGGGACTCATCAGCGGCAGCTTCGGCGTGCTGGCGTTCATCTATCCGACTGTGTCGCTCGCGTACATCGTGGTGTCGGTGTCGCTGTGGATGCTGTTGGCGAGCATCGTGCAGTTCCTGCTGGCGCGCGCCCAGAGAGCGATGGGAGCGGCCGCGGGCTGGAGCGTGTTGGGCGGGTTCCTCAGTCTGGCGCTCGCGGCGGCCGCCGTCGTGTACCCGCGGCTGACCGTGACGACCGTGCTGGCGCTGATCGCGTGGTTCGCGCTGGTGGTCGGCGCCGTGCAGCTCGTCGTGGCGTTCCGCGTCCGGTCGTTCGCGCGAGCGCTCACGACCGCCTGAGGGCTAGCGCGGCTCCGAGCTCCGGTCGCGCAGCGACACCACGGCCCACACCGGCCGGTGGTCGCTCGCATGGCGATTGAGGCGGACGACTCCAGTGCTGGCGCTGTCCCGCAGCGCCAGCCCCCGCAAGAAGATGTGGTCCCAATTCCAGAGGTGATCGGTGCGCGGGTTACGCTCGGTGGGCCAGGCGTACCCCGCGGCCCGAAACGCCTTCCCGATCCCGTGACTGTTCATATCGCCGCTCACGATCACCCGCGGGTACGCCGCCGCATCGGCCATCACCACCCGCGCCTGATCGCGCCGCGCACCCGGCCCCACGTCGGCGATCGTGCCCAGGTGCACGCTGTACACCCGGACGGGAACGTCGCCCACAAGGATCGTGGCGGCGGTAGCGATGCGCTCGGTCTTGTCGAAGCGGGCGCGGTGCGGCAGGATGATCTTCTTGTCGTCCGCCATCGGCCAGCGCGACAGGATCGCGTTGCCGAAGTCCCGACCCGTAGCCGGACTCACCGTGGCCGGATAGTAGACCCAGGACATCCCGAGCGCCTCGGCGATACGCCTCGTCCCGGCCGCGTCCATCTCCTGGAGCGTAACGATGTCGGCGTGCGTCAACGGCACCGCCGACTCGAGCAGCGCGATCGCCGAGTCGATGCGGCGGGCGTACTGGATATTGAACGTCACCAGACGAATCGTGTCCGGTGCCGCGTCCTCCGCTGGTGGCGCAAGCGCTACACCGCCGGCGTAGCGTGGACCGAGCGGGCCTGAGTAGTTCACCCCCGACCGGCATCCAGCCACGGCGGCTGCCCCGAGTATCCCGATGCCCAGTGCGGTCGCTGTGCCGAGGCGCATGCCCCCAATCTAGTACTCACACGGCCTCGCCGGACCGCCCCGTCTTGAGCACACACCGCTCGCCCGATAGCATTCGCGCTGTGAGCACTTGTCTGGTGGTGTTGCTGGCGCTCGGTACGCTCGCCGGCTGCAGGGCCTCTGCCACGAGCGGCGGAACGCCGCCCCCGGCCCCGCCGCCCCCGCCCCCGCCCCCGGCCGCCGGCGCCCCCACCGTGCGCGTGCAAGGCACCCGGTTAGTGGACTCCCTCGGACAGTCGGTCCGGCTGCGCGGGGTGAGCCGCTCCGGGACGGAGTACGCCTGCGCGCAGGGCTGGGGCATCTTCGACGGCCCGTCGGACTCCGCGTCGGTGCAGGCGATCGCTTCCTGGAAAGCGAACGTGGTGCGCGTGCCCCTGAACGAGACGTGCTGGCTCGGCATCAACGGCGTCGCCCCCGCCTACTCGGGGGCCAACTACCAGCGTGCCATCTCCGACTACGTCGCGCGCTTTAACCGCGCCGGGCTCGTGGTCATACTGGACCTGCACTGGACCGCCGATACGGGCAAGGCGCTCGGCCAGGCCCCGATGCCGAACCGCGCTCACACGCCGGAGTTCTGGAGGCAGGTCGCCACGGCGTACAAGGGCAACGATCGCGTAATTTTCGACCTGTTCAACGAGCCGTTTCCCGATAGTAACTCGGACACTCCGGAGGCGTGGCGCTGCTGGCGGGACGGCGGCAGCTGCAGCGGCATGAGCTTCCAGGCGGCCGGGATGCAGGAGCTGGTGGACGCGGTCCGCGGCACCGGCGCCACCAACGTGATCATCGTCGGCGGCGTCCAGTACGCCGCGCGGCTGTCACACTGGCTCGCGAACCAGCCGGTCGATCCGCTCAACAACGTCGCCGCGTCGTGGCACAGAGCTCGGCCAAAACGACCGCGGCAGTGGGTTCGTCACGGCGCTGATGGACTGGATGGACGCCCGCCAGGGAAGCTACCTCGCCTGGGTGTGGGACGTGTGGGGCACTTGGTCGGACCTGATCGCGAGCTACGATGGCACCCCGACGGCGTACGGCCAGACGTTCCGGACGCGCTTCGGGTCGTAGACGTCATACCACCCACCAGGAGGTCGA
Organism: Gemmatimonadota bacterium; assembly: GCA_003222135.1. GTDB lineage: Bacteria > Gemmatimonadota > Gemmatimonadetes > Gemmatimonadales > GWC2-71-9 > 20CM-4-69-16. The sequence goes on from QHUM01000066.1 coordinate 29,823, forward strand.
AGCATGCACACCCGGTACGGATTCGCGATGACCGCCGTCTTGCTCACCCTATCCGCGGGGAGCGCGACCGTGAAGACCCGTGAGATCGAATACCGCCAGGGCGAAACCGTGCTGCAGGGATTCATCGCGTGGGACGACGCGGCGCCGGGCAAGCGCCCCGGTGTACTCGTCGTGCACGAGTGGTGGGGACACAACGAGCACGCGCGCAACCAGGCGCGGCGCCTCGCCGAGGCCGGGTACGTCGGCTTCGCGCTGGACATGTACGGCAAGGGCAAGGTCACGACGCATCCGCAGGACGCGCAGGCGTTCGTCAGCGAGGTGACCAAGGACCCGGCGGTGCTCGCCGCCCGATTCAACGCCGCGCTCGAGCAGCTGAAGCGCGATCCGCACGTCGACACCACGCGCATCGCGGCGATCGGCTATTGCTTCGGGGGTGCGGTGGTGCTCGACATGGCGCGCGCGGGCACTCCGTTGGCCGCCGTCGTGACGTTCCACGGCGCGCTGGCCACCAAGACTCCGGCGCAGCCCGGCAAGATCAAGGCCCGCATCCTCGTGCTGGCAGGCGGCGCCGATCCGTTCGTTCCGCCCGAGCAGATCGAGGGGTTCAAGCGGGAGATGCAAGCCGCGGGCGCGCGCTTCGAGGTGATCGTTTACCCCGGCGCCAAGCACGGCTTCACCAATCCGAACGCGGGTCAGTACGGGATGCCGCAGCTTGCTTATGATGCGCAGGCGGATCGGGAGTCGTGGGCGGCGATGCTGAAGCTGTTCAAAGAGGTGTTTTGAGCGACGATCGGTACGGAGAGGCGGATCACGGTGTTTTCTCGATCCAGATCTCTTGCGTTTCATGCTTCTCGTCGACCCATTGGAGCAACCGCAACTGCCGGCGTGCGCCGGCGGCTTGGATCAGAGTGTCGACCTGGAAGTAGCGGCAGGCCGGTAGCGTTCGGCCGCGACGGAACGAGAAGCAGATCAACTGGCGCCGCCCGGCGTCCGCATATACCCGAAACGGCCCGAACGGAGTCTCTCGCAGCTGTTGTCCGGGCTTGATCTGCACTTGCACGAGCTTCCCATCGGCAGCGAAGCGCCACAGCGTGGTGTCCGCTCCCAGACTCACGGGACCAATCCACTCACCCGGCAGCCCACTCTCGACGGGGGATACGCGCGGCCCGTGAGCCCACGGGGCGCAGCCGGCAAGCAGCGCCACGAGCGCCTGCCCACCCGTGGAGGCGAGTCGGCAGAGCGGCGCTGGAAGACACCCCCTCATGACTCTGAGACCAGCGCAACCGCCTCCCGCTGGGCGAGCGCCAAGTACAGGGTCGGGAGCACCACCAGCACCAGCAGCGTCGCCGAGATCAGTCCACCGATGATGACGACGGCAAGCGGCTTCTGCGTCTCGGAGCCGATCCCGCGCGAGAGCGCCATCGGGAGCAGCCCGAGCATCGCCAGCAGCGCGGTCATCAGCACCGTGCGCATCCGCATCAACGCGCCCCGCAGCACGGCCTCGGCCGGATGTGCGCCTGCTTCGCGTAACTGGTTGAACACCGTCACCATGACGACGCCGTTCAGCACCGACTGGCCGAACAGCGCGATGAACCCGATGGCCGCCGACACGCTCAGCGGAATCCCACTCACGAGCAGCGCGAAGATGCCGCCGATCAGCGCGAACGGCACGTTGAGCAGGATGACCAGCGTGTGCTTGAGCGATTTGAATGCGTCGAACAGCAGCACGAAGATCAGAAACACGGTGATGGGCACGATGAACATCAGCCGCTTCATGGCGCGCTGTTGGTTCTCGAACTCACCGCTCCACGTGATGTTGTAGCCGGCCGGCAGCGCGATCCGTTTCACGCGGTCCTGCATGTCCTGCACGACACTCCCCATGTCGCGACCCCGGATGAACACGCTGACCGCAGCCACTCTTCGTCCGGCTTCGCGGCTGATGTTCATACTGCCGGCGCCGAGCCTCGAGTCCGCGACCTCGGAGAGGGGAATGCGCTGCCCGTCAGGCGTGTCGATGAGGATGCGGTCGATGTTCGCCAGCCTCCGGTCGGTGCCGGCCAGCCGCGCCACCACGCTAAAGTGCTTTTCCCCCTCCCACAGCTCCGTCGCAGCCTTGCCACCGAGGCCGATCTCGATCTGGTCCTCGATGTCAGCCACGTTGAGGCCGTAGCGAGCGGCCCGCGCCTGGTCGATCTCCAGCCGGGCTTGCGGGACCTCGCCCGCCCGGTCGACGAACGCGCGCGCCACGCCGCGGACGGAGGCGACGTGCTCCAGCACTTGCTGCACGGTCGTGCGCAGCAGCGCAGGGTCGTCACCGAACACCTTGATCACCACTTGGCCGTCGATCTGGGAAATGCTCTCCAGGACGTTGTCGCGGATGGGCTGCGAGAAGCTCACCTCGATGCCGGGGATTACGGCCAGGGCGTGATCCATCTCCTGAATCACCTGTTCCTTCGTGACGCCGCGCGCCCACTCCGACAACGGGCGTAGGCCGACGAAGATCTCGACCATGTTGAGCGGCTTGGGATCGGTCCCGTCTTCCGGGCGGCCCGCCTTGGACACTGTCGTCGTGACCTCGGGGATTCGCGCCAGGGCCGCACGCGCGCGGGCTACCTGCGTCACCGTCTCCGTCACCGAGACGCCCGGCGGCAAGTTCAGGTTGATCCAGACCGTCCCCTCGTTGAGCTCGGGCAGGAACTCGGTGCCGAGTCTTGGGAAGGAGGCCAGGCTCGCGCCGAGCGCCAGGACCGCAATCCCGAGCACCCGCCACGGCGCGCCCAGCGCCCAGCGCAGCACCGGCGTATAGCCACGCCGGCAGGCGCGGACCAGTTGGTTCTCTTCGTGCGGCAGCGGCGCGCGCAGCAGGGCGTAGCAGAGCAGTGGCACCAGCGTCAAGGACAGCAGCAGTGAACCGACCAGCGCCGACGTCACCGTCCACGCCATCGGAGCGAAGATGCGGCCTTCCTGACGTTGCAGCGTGAAGATGGGAATGTTCGCCGCGATGACGATCAACATGGAGAAGAAGGTCGGGCGGCCCACCGCGACCGTCGCCTCGAGGATCGCCTGTCGCAGCGCCGAGGGGTCCCGACGAACGGCCTGTCCCGCCACGCGCCGGAAGACGTTCTCGACGACGATGACCGCGCCGTCAACGATGATTCCGAAATCCATCGCGCCAAGCGAGAGGAGATTGGCCGGAATGCCGCGCAGGGTCAAGCCAATGAACGTCGCGAGTAGCGAGAGCGGGATGATCACCGCGACGATCGCGGCCGCGCGGATGTTCCCCAGGAACAGGAGCAGCACCGCGCTGACGAGGATCGCCCCTTCCAGCAAGTTCTTGAATACCGTCTTCAGGGTCGTGTCGATGAGCCAGGTGCGGTCGTAGAAGGGGACGACCTGCACACCTCTCGGCAGGATCGAGGCGTTCAGCTGTGTGACTCGCTCCTTGATGCCGCGCAGGACCCGTGACGGGTTCTCACCCTTGCGCATCAGGACGATGCCGGTGACGATGTCGTCGTCCCGGTCCTGGCCGACCACACCCTGCCGTGGCACTGCGCTCAGCGTCACGTGGCAAAGGTCCTTCACGAGGATCGGCGTACCGCCCCGCGCCGCCACCACGATGTTCCCGATGTCCTGCGCCGACCGCAGCAGCCCGATGCCGCGAATCAGGTACTGCTGCGAGCCCTGCTCGACGTAGCTGCCGCCTGCGTTGGCGTTGCCGCGCCCCAGGGCCGCAAACAGCTGCAGCAGGGTCAGGTGGTAATAGCGCAACCTGGCCGGGTCGGGGTTGACCTCGTACTGCTTGATCAGGCCACCGAGGCTCACGACATCAGCCACGCCGGGCGTCATCTTCAAGTACCGCGCCACTGTCCAGTCCTGGATCGAGCGCAGCTCGGTCGGAGTGAGCCCGCCACCCCGCAATCGATACCGATACAACTCGCCGATCGGGGTGGACAGCGGCGCCAGCTGCGGCTGCACGCCGGTCGGCAGGTCCGCGGTCTGCAACCGCTCGAGCACCTGCTGCCGTGCGAAGTAGTCGTTGACCTGGTCGTCGAAGGTCAGCATCAAGAACGACAGCCCGAACTGTGTGTGCGAGAACATCCGCACGTTGTGCGGCAGGCCCGCGAGGCTGATCTCGATCGGGATCGTGACCTGCTTCTCCACCTCTTCGGCCGCGCGGCCGGGGTAGAGTGTGATCACGTTGACCTGGATGTCGGCAACGTCGGGGAACGCCTCGATCGGCAGCGACCGGAACGCCAGGACGCCGGCCCCGATGAACAGCACCGTCATCAGGACGACGAACAGCGGCTGGTCCAGCGCGAACGCGACGACCTTCTGGATCATGCCAGCAGCGCCGGGACTACGAGTGCGCGAGCGCTTGGAAGAGCTGTTCGAGCAGCAGGCTCCCCGCGGTCACCACGCGCTCACCCGGCTGCAGACCGGCCTCGACCGGCACGACGCCGTCCCGCTCGCTGCCGACGCGGACTTCGGCGCGGCGGTAGCGTCCGGGCGATTCCTCTACGAACACCACGTGCGCGTCGCCCTGCAGGATCACGGCTGCCACCGGAACGACCGGCCCTTGCGGCTGCGCCCCGGAGGCGTCCACGGTCACCAGCATCTCCGCCTTGAGCAGCCGCCGTGGGTTTGCGACGGTGCCGCGCACCTTCACAGTGCGCGTGCTCGGGTCTACTTCACTGGACACCAGCACCACTCGGCCGCGAAACACGCGATCCGGCCATGCCGCAGCGCGCACCGCCAGCCCCGCGCCCGGCTTCACAGCGCTCACATCGCGCTCGGCAAGGTCGAGCTCGACCCACAACTGCGCCGGGTCGCTGACGACGAACAGCGGCGCGAACAGCGCCGGCGCGTTGGCGAGCATCTGATCGGGGCGAACTTCCTGACCGGGACTCAGGTTGCGCTCGACTACGACGCCGCCCAGCGGCGTCTTCAGAGGGAACACCTGATTGGCGGAGGTCGAGTCGACGCCGTACAGCGCCAGGCGTGCCTCGGCCCGCTGTTGCTCTGCGCGCGCGCGCGCCACGTCGGCTTGGGCCGCGTCCACGTCCTTCTGCGCCACCACGCCGTGTCGGAGCAGGTCGGCGAGCCGGGCCAGCGTCCGCTCGGCGAGCGCAAGATCAGTCGCGGCACGGCGCGCGTCCGCCTGCGCCTGGCCGAAGTCGGGCGATGCGATCGTCGTAAGAACGTCGCCGGGGCGCACCGGTTGCCCCGCGTCGACCGCCACGTTGACTACCCGCCCGGCGAACGGCGAGAAGATCCGCACCGTGACGTCCTCGTTCCACACCATGCGCCCGTTGAGCCTGACGGGCTGGGGAACCGCCGGCGCCGCGGCTGTCGCGGACAGCGACGCGAGCTGGGGGCTGCCCTCGGGCAGGATCACGCGCGGTCCCTCGACCCGCGCGTTCGCAGTGGAATCTCCAACCTCCCGCGCAGCGGCCTTGCTGTTCCGGCAGCCCGCGAGAGCGACCGCCAGCAGCGGCCCAAGGGCTGTGGCGTGGACCCGCGTCATGGAATGATGTCCTTCCCCGCGGCACGGTCCAGGGCGTACACGCTGACCCAGTAGTCGTGGACCGCGGCGTTGTAGTCGGCGCGCGTGTCCGCGTACGTGCGGATGGCATCGAGCAGGTCGATGAGCGACATCGCGCCTCTGCGGTAGGCATAGCGCGCCGTCTCGAGGACGCTGTCCGCCTGCGCGAGCAAGCCACCCTCGTAGCGCTCGGCCAGCCCGCGTGCCGAGCGGTACGCGTCGAGCGCCGTGGCGACGTCCGCGGCTGCCTGCGCCTGCACGCGCCGCGTCGCCACCTCCGCCTGCTGGAGGCCCGCCCGGCTCCGCTCGCGCTCACCGCCGTTCCAGTAGAGCAACGGCATGGTGAAGCCGAGACCGATGGCATTCGCCGTGCCGTTGCTGAACAGGTCGCCGCTGGCAAACGGTCCCTTCGAGTGCGACAACGTCACCTCGGGCAGTGGAATCCACAGCGTCGCGGCGAGCTTGCTGAGCGCCACGCTCTGGGCGACCCGTTCCTGCGCGCTCCGCACGTCGGGCCGGGACGCCGCGAGCGCCGAGAGCGAGTCGACCGGGACGGCCACCGGCCGATACGCGAGGTCACCGGTGACGGTGAAGACGGTGTCCGGCGCGCGGACCCCCATCAGCAGCTGGACCGCGACGCGCGCGGCGTGCACCCGGGCATCGGCGCGCAGCAGGTCGGCCGCGGCGCGGGCGTACTCCAGCTCCGCCTTGGTCACTTCGCGCTGGGGGACGTCGCCCGAACGCAGCCGTACCGAGTCGGCCTCCAGCAGCTGTCGAAAGATCTCGCGCCGATCGCCGGCGAGTCCGCGCTGCCGCTCGGCCAGCAAGAGGTCGAAGAATGCCTGACGCACGGTGAACGCGACTTCCCGCACGGCATCCTCGGCGTCGGCCCGCGCAGCCGCCACGCCGCGGCCTGCCGCGCGGGTGCGCAGGAAGCGCAGCGGCGTCACGTCGAGCGGCAGCGTCACCGTGTACTGCCACGGCTGGTTCGGGGCGGAAGTCAGGACGGGGTTGGGGATCGCGCGTGCGATCCGCTGCTCCCCGTGCGCGCTGTCGGCCCGCAGGCGGGCGGCCAGAATGTCCGGGTTCTGGCGGAGCGCGACCGCGAGCACCCGCTCGAGCGTCCACGCGGCGGGCTGCTGAGCGCCCGCAGGCCGCACTGCCCCGGCGTACAGGAGCAGCCCGATCGCACGACCAAGCCAGGTCGGGGAGAGCATTCACGATCACTCCGCCTTCAGTCGCCGCCATAGGGTGGTGCGGCTGATGCCGAGTCGCCGGGCGGTTTCCATGCGCTTGCCGCCCGTCTCTTGGAGGGCGTCCCGGATGGCTCGGCGCTCCTGGTCGGCCCAGGTGCGCGCGGGCTCCCGGGGCACGAAGATGACCTCCCCCAGCACCGAGGCTCCCAGCCGTAACGGCACGGCCCGCCCGCCCCGTGACAGGAAGTGCGATGGTGGACCCGCGTGCGGCTGCGTGGCGCGAGCGGCAGCGTTCAGAAAGACCGCACCGCCACGCGCGTCGACGATCACGATCGCTTCGTCGCGCGAGTCGAGCAGCGCGCGTACAATCGGCGATAGCTCCTGCATACGCGCGCAACGTATCCGGATCGCGCGCTAAGAATCAACGAGGCGCGCGCGCGCCGCGCGTTAGGATTTCACAAAGGCGCCGGAGGGCGTAGCGGCCGGGAGGCGCAGCACAAAACAGCTGCCGCCACCGGGCCGCGCGGCGTACTCGAGTGTGCCGCCCTGCAGCTCCGCCAGGCGCCGCGCGATCGCCAGCCCGAGGCCCGCAGCGCCCCCGTCGGCAGCAGCCCCGGCCGGGCGGTAGAACGGCTCGAAGATGCGGTCGCGTTCGGTCGCGGGGATACCCGGGCCACGGTCGGCCACGACGAACACGAGCGCCGCGTCGTCCCGCTTGACCGAGAGCTCGATCGGCGACGCGGGCGGCGTATAGCGGACGGCGTTGCCCAGCAGATTGCTCAGAATGCGGAGCGATTGGACGAAATCGAACCGACCGGCCAGGGCCGGCTCGGTGAAGTCCACACTGGTCTCCACCGTCCGATCCTTGAGGAGCCCGGCCATCTGCCGCATGGCCGCGCCCACCAGATCCTCGGCCGTATTGAGCTCGGGATGCACCGGTAAGGCTCCGCCCTTGAGACGCGAGAGATCGAGCAAGTCGGCGACGAGATGACCGAGACGATCCGCCTGTTCCTCGATAGCGACGGCGTTCCGGTCACCACGCAGGGCGCCCTCCTGCGCGAGCGCCTTGATCGTCGTCAACGGGGTCCGGAGATCGTGCGAGACTGACGCCAGCACGACGTCCTTGAGGCGGTCGGCCTCGCGCAATGCCTCAGCATGCTCCGCCTGTGCGACCAGCCGGGTGCGCTCCACGGCCAGCGCCGCGTAGTAGGCGAGCGCACCGAGGAAGCGCCGCCGAGCAGGATCGAGCGCAATCGGGCGCTCGTCGGTCAGGTACAGCGCGCCGACGGTTCGCCCGTGCGCCCGCAGAGCCGCGAGCACCGTGCGCCCGTCCGGATCGTGGCTCTGCAGCGTCGCTCCGGACGCGCCATCCTCCGCGATGTCGAGCCGATCCGTGGTCTCCGCGAAGCGGCGCAGGTCGTCCAAGTCCGCCAATCCCGCCTCCCCGATTACGTCGGCCGGCGATGCGACGAGCAAGCGTACGGCGTCGTCGTCCCGGCCATAGATCCGGCAGTGCGCGACTTCGAGGGATGTGCGGATCAGGTCGGCGATGCCCGCCAATGAGTCCTCCGCCCGACCCGCGCTCAGCAGCTCCGCGCCGAGCCGGCCGAGCGACGCCACTTCGCCGGCGCGCCGCTCGGCCTCCGCGGCCCGGGCCCGCTCCTGCGTCAAGAGGTGCGTCGTGACCACCGCGGTGGTGAGGAAGGCGAGCAGCACGATCCAGTCGAGGGGCTTGCTCACGGAGAGTGTGTCGTACGGCAACTGAAAGAAGTAGTCGATCAACAGGAACCCGGCCAAGGTGAGCGCGAGTCCCAGGGGGCGACCGCCGCTCACGCTTCCACCCAGGATGACGAGCAGATAGGTGAGGACGGCGTGCACCGTGTCCACGCCGTCGCGGCGCTCCCGGAGGACGACCGTGGCGGTGACGCACACGGTGACCCACACGACCCAAGCCCACACGCGAGATCGTGCCATGGCGCGCTATGCCGGCAGCTCGGCGCGATAGCCGACCCCAGGCTCCGTCACGATCAGCTCCGGGCGGGCGGCGTTCGTCTCGACCTTGCGACGCAGGTTGGTGATGTGCACGCGCAGGTATTGCTGCGGATTGCCGGCGGCGTCTCCCCACACCGCGTCGAAGATCTGCTGGTGGGTGAGCGTGCGTCCCGCATTGGTCACGAGCGTGCGGAGGATATCCCACTCGATCGGCGTGAGCCGAACGGCGGCGCCTCCCCGCGTGACGCGGCGGTGGAGCAGATCGACGGTGAGCCCGTATGCCTCGACCACCGTCGCGACGTCGTCGGCGGTCGGCAGCCGCGCCCGCCGCAACAGGGCGCGCACCCGTGCCACGAATTCCGGTGTGTTGAACGGCTTGGTGACGTAGTCGTCGGCTCCCGCATTCAGCAGCTGCACCTTTTCGGCGTCGGCGTGCCGGGCGGAGAGGACGAGGATCGGCACCCTGGACCAGGCTCGGATCTCGCGGCACACGTCGACCCCACGGACGTCGGGCAGACCGAGGTCCAGGATAACCAGGTCGGGACGTTCCGTCGCCGTGAGGTCGATCCCTTCCCGGCCGGTCGGGGCCTCGAGCAGCCGATCGGTTACGTCGCTGAGCGCATTGCGGAGCGCGCGCCGAATCGGCGCGTCGTCTTCGATGATCAACAGCGCCCGCGCCCGGACCGCCGCGCTCGTCAGGTCGTCGTCACTCACACGTATCGCGCCCATCGCCAGTGTGCGCCTCTCCACAGGGTATCCGCATACAATGTGGACAGCACAGGGCAACGCAAGGTCACCGCTGTCTTTGTGAAATCTTAGTGCCCCTCGTCCGTACACCTCGTTGATTCTTAACGCGCGACTCCGATACGTTGGCGACCGCGCGCCTGAGACGAAACGACCTACGCTGCTACGGAATGGCGCAGGGAGCCTCGTGATGGCGATCACGCGTGGCTCTCAATCGCCGCCAGCACGTGCCTTGCCCGTGTCCAGGGCGACCACTCTCGCGTTCCAGCAGCCGCGAGCCGGCTCCATTACGGGAGGAACTCTGATGCACCGTCTCACCGCTGTTTCGGTCGCCAATCTGGTTGGCGCTGTTGTGCTGGGGGCCTGTGGCGGCTCCAGCGGACCAACTGGACCGTCGGGCCCGCCCGTGGTAACGACCGTCAACGGGGCCACGGCGCCCTCGGCGCCCCTCGGTGCCACGATCGTCCTGCAGGGCTCGAACTTCGGGGGCAGCCAGGCCGCTGCCGCTGGTGTGGTGCTCTTCACAACCGCGTCGGGCGCTCCCGACACGGCGACCATCGTGAGTTCGGGCGACTGGAGCAGCACGCTCATCGTGACGACCGTGCCGGCCGGTGCCGTGACGGGGAACCTGGTGGTGAAGACTTCCGGGGGCGCGAGCACCCCCGTGACCTTCAGCGTGGCGGCGAAGGTGGCGTTCAGCCCGTCCACCGTCGCGTGGACGAGCACCACGGCCCTGCCGGTCGGGTTGAGCGGTCACGCGGTGGCAGCGGCCACATTCTCCGGCACGACGCCTACGAGCGTGGTCTACGTCGTCGGGGGAGCGGACAGCACGAACACGCCGCGCGACAGCGTGCTGTATGCGACGGTCTCGAGCACGGGGGCGCTGAGCAGCTGGACCAAGACCACCGTGTTGCCGGCACCGATCGCGTTCGCGGCGGCGCTGGTCGTCACTCCCACGAACGCGCCTGTGACGAGCTCGTATCTCCTGGCGCTCGGCGGCGACAGCACGGCGAGCGGCAAGCCGGTCTCCACCGTGTACCGCGGAACCCTGGGCGCGACCGGCGCGGTCACGGCCTGGAGCACGACCACCGCGCTGCCCGCGCCGCTGCATTCCCTTGGCGCGGTCGTCTTCAATGGATCGGTGTACATCGCGGGCGGATCCGGCACGGGCAACGCGCCGGTCGCCACCGTGTATCGCGCCCAGATCAACTCGGATGGCACGCTGGGGGCGTGGGCGCCGCTGGCATCGCTGCCCTTTGCCCGTAGCTACGTCGGGTTCGGCGTGAACGGCACGTTCTTGTATGCGTTCGGCGGCGACAGCTCGAGCGTCACGCCCAACGACTCCTCGAGTCTCAAGACGACCTCGCTGAGCGACGTGGTGTATGCGCAAATCGACATTCACACGGGCAGTCTCACCGCGGCGGGATGGACGGCCGGCGCCAACAAGCTGAAGAAGGCCGTTGCCAAACACACGGCGGTGGTCGCGGGGGGGAACGCGCTCATCACCGCGGGGCTGTACAACGGAGCCGCGACCGGTTCGACTGAGGAGAGCTACGCGGGCTTGAACGCCGACGGCACCACGACCAGCTTCAACGGGGCGACGGGCGCGAACACGATCTCATCGGCGGGCGGCGGCAATCTCTTCAACCACGCGGCGACCGGATACTTGGACGCCACCGGAGCATTTCACGTCCTGGTCGTCGGCGGTGACGACGTCAACGCGCCGACCAAGAAGCGCAAGGGCGTCTTCTATTACTGATTATTCCGGCTGGAGCTGTACCTCCGCTGCCCCCGTGGCGTCGTACCACACCCGCACGCGCCACGGGCGGCAGCAGACCTCGCAGTCCTCGACGTAGTCCTGCGCCCGCCCGCCGGCCGGATCGAGGGTGAGGCTCACCGTCGCGCCGCAATGGGGGCAGGTCACGTCGGCCTCGGTATCGAGGGCCGCCGGCTCCTCCGGGCCCCGATCGTCGTAGGCCTCGGTATCGTCATCCATCATTCGCCCTCCATTTGACTTCAAAGGTACACTCGACTAGCGTTCCGCGGCGTGAAGGGCGGGACTTGGCCTCTGCGCTGGTCCCGCCCTTTGTGTTGTGACGCCCGTCCTGGACGGAGGTAACGGATGCCTAAGGAAGAAGCCATAGAAATCGACGGTATCGTGCAGGACGTGCTGCCCAATACCACGTTTCGGGTGCATTTGACGAACGGCCATTACGTGCTCGCCACGATCGCGGGGAAGATGCGTCGCTTCCGCATCCGCGTGCTCGCCGGCGACCGGGTGACGCTCGCGGTCTCCCCCTACGACCTCACTCGCGGGCGTATCACGTTCCGGCACAAGTGAACCGGTCGCGCCAGAGGCTGGGACGCGCCGGGATGGTGACGGACGGCGGTGCGCCGTGGTGCCCCGAATGCCGCCGGCCCCTCCAGTTCGGCAGCGACCGCCAGGGCCGGGCGACAGAATCCTGCGCCTGCGGATACCATGGGTACGTGGGCACGCGGCCCGGGCAGGTGGACGCGCAACACGTGGTGACGGCGAAACACCCACACTAGGGATCGCGGCACAGGCCCGCGATCGGTAGCTCAGCGCCTCTCAGTTCTGTCACACCAGCCCCTCGAAGCGTGGCTCGCTCGCGAGTTCCCCACCAAGGTCGTATTCTTGGTGGGCCGGGTCTCGCGCCATCATGGCCGACCTCTTAGAGCGCGTGCGGGCGTCCCTCACGGGCCGTTACACGATCGAGCGCGAGCTCGGCCGCGGCGGGATGGCCACGGTCTATCTCGCGAGAGACCTGAAGTACGACCGCCCCGTCGCGCTCAAATTGCTGCGCCCCGAACTGGCGGCCGTGCTCGGCGCCGAGCGGTTCCTGCGCGAGATCCGCCTCACGGCGCAACTGCAGCACCCGCACATCCTGACACTCATCGATTCCGGAGAAGCGGACGGCTTCCTCTATTACGTCATGCCGTACGTCGAGGGCGAGAGCCTGCGCCAACGCCTGGAGCGGGAAGGCCAGCTGCCGCTCGATGAGGCCCTTCGCATTACCCGGGCGATCGCCTCGGCCCTCGACTTCGCGCACGCCCGCGGCGTCATCCACCGCGACATCAAGCCCGAGAACATCATGCTGCACCAGGGCGAGCCGATGGTGGCGGACTTCGGGATCGCGCTGGCGGTCAGCACGGCGGGGCGGGAGCGGCTCACAGAGACCGGCCTCTCTCTCGGCACCCCGGCCTACATGAGTCCGGAGCAAGCGACCGCCGAGCCCAGGCTCGATGGCCGAACTGATCAGTACAGTCTGGCGTGCGTGCTCTACGAGATGTTGGCGGGGGAGCCGCCCTACACTGGCCCGACCGCGCACGCCATCATCGCCAAACGCTTGACTGAACCGATACCGCACCTCAGCACTGTTCGCCGCGTTTCACCCGCCGTGGAAGCCGCCGTCACCAAGGCGCTCGCGAAAGCGCCGGCCGACCGATTCGTCACGGCAGGGGCCTTCGTCCGAGCGCTCACGGAGGGCTCGACCCAGGCGACGCACCCCCGATGGCGGTCCGCCGGTGTGGTACTGGCAGTTGTGATCGTCATCAGTGGCGCCGCGGCGTGGTTTCATGCGTCCAAGGCTTCCAAAGTCGGTCAGAACCTCTCCAACGTCGTGCCCTTCACGAGCTCGCCCGGTGGGAAGTCCGGCCCTGCCTTCTCGCCCGACGGGAACGACATCGCCTACACCTGGAAGGGTGAAAACGATGACAATGCTGACATTTACGTCAAGCTGATTGGCGCTGGCGGTCCGCTCAGACTGACCAGCAATGCTGCTGAGGAGTATTGCCCCGCCTGGTCACCCGACGGCCGGTACATCGCCTTCCTTCGAAAAGGGCCCTCGGGTGAACGCGCTTATTACCTCATCCCGGCTTTGGGTGGACCCGAGCGCAAAATCGGGGAGGCGTATGGCCAAGACTACGTGTTTGGGCGTTGCATCGACTGGTCGCTCGACGGCAAGTATTTGATCGTGGCGGATAGAACGGTGCCTGAGGACTCCCACTCCAGCATCCTGCTCCTGTCGATTGAGGACGGACAGAGAAAGGCATTGGTCGCGCAGCCCGATCTGTACGTCACCAATCCAATTCGCTCCCCCGATGGAACCGCGATCGCCTATGTGCAGGGAGCCGGTTTTCTTGCCGGTGACATTTATGTTGTGGCCGCGAGCGGTGGTCGAGCCCGTCGCGTCACTTCCGACGGACGATCCCTCAATGGTCTCGCCTGGACCGCGGACGGCAAGGAGATTGTCTTCGCCTCAAATCGTGGCGGCCTGTGGAGGCTGTGGCGTGTGTCCTCGTCCGGCGGCACGCCGCAACAGGTGAACGGTGTGGGTGAGGGCGCGGGAGCGCCGACGATCTCTCCTCGGGGAGACCGACTGGCCTATGTTCGTACCAGCGTCGATATGAACCTCTGGCGAACCGCAGGACCTGGTTGGAAGGGGCGCCGACCCGCTGCCACGAAGGTCATTGCCTCGTCGCGCTGGGACTTTGACGGCGCCTTTTCTCCCGATGGCAAACGGATCGTCTTCGCGTCCGATCGCTCCGGCAGTGTCGAGCTTTGGACTGCCAATAGCGACGGCTCGAATCAGGCACAACTGACGTCCCTGAAGGCCGCCGATGCAGGCACGCCACGCTGGTCTCCGGATGGCAAGACCATTGCGTTCGATGCCCGCCTCGCCGGCCACGGTGACATCTTCGTTGTCAGTGCCGATGGAGGCACTCCCCGCCGCCTCACCACCGAGCCCGTCGAAAATAATGTCCCGGCGTGGTCGCGCGACGGGAAATGGATCTATTTCTCCTCTAACCGGACAGGGAATTGGCAGATTTGGAAAGTACCATCCGTGGGCGGCAGCGCGGTGCAAGTTACGCAAGACGGCGGCTTCAGCGCGCAGGAATCTCCCGATGCCCAGTTCCTCTACGTGTGGGTGGACGGCGGGACTATTTGGAGGATGCGGCCCTCGGGCGAGGAAACCGCCCGGGTCCTCCAGGGGGAGCCGGTGTTTGCCTGGTGGAAGATTGCTGGTGACGGCATTTACTTCGTCGACGGGTCCACCGCGCCGGCTCGGGTCAAGTTCTTGAATTTCGCGAGCGGGGGCATAAGAACCATCACGTCGCTGGATCTGGGATACGCGGTGCCTGGCCCATACGGCTTTGATATCTCTCCCGATGGACAGTGGATTCTCTTCAAACGCGTGGACCAGGTCGAAAGCGATGTCATGGTGGTCGAGAACTTCCGCTAACGACAGCTCCCCGGAACGACTAGACCGGGCAAGGAGGTATCACCTCGAGTCCAAGCGGGGCGACGAGACGCGGAGCTTCCTGCTCGATTTCGGCCCGACCGCCCAGAGTGAGCTCGCGAATCTCGATCTCTTCAAGATCGACACGGCAGCGGTCGACGCGCTCATCATGAGCCACGGCCACTTCGATCATTTCGGCGGGCTCATGCCGCTGCTCGAGCGGGACCGTGGGAAGATGCATCGTGACCTGCCGCTCTACGTCGGCGGCGAGGACACGTTCTGTTACCGCTGGTTCGAGCGCCCCAACGGAGACCGCAACAGCGCCGGCGTGGTGAGCCGCAGTGACGACGCGATGCCCGGCAAGCTCATCCTGTCGTACACCGGGACGCGGTTCGTTTTCGGAGCGTGAGCGCCGGCCCTCATTTGCCGTGCGCCCGGAGCAGCTCATCAACCTCCGCGTAGCCTGACGGATAGGGGACGCCGTTCGCCGAGGCACCCGCATCGACCAGCGCCCGAACCGACTCCGGCGAGCGCCGCTCGGTCCAGTACGAGTCCACGCACGCCTTGACGGCCAAGGCGAGCGGGGTCTGGCCCTTGCCGTCCTGCACGTTCACGGGCGCGCCGCGCTCGATCAGCAGCTTCACGACCGCGGGCCGCGCGCGCCAGGCCGCGACGTGCAGCGCCGTGCTGTGCTGGGCGATAGCGAAGTACCCGTCACCCGCGTACAGGGCCGCGACAGGCACGCCGAGGTCGAGGAGGTGGCGCACGCCTTCGACGTTGCCGACGCCCGCGAACTCCGCGAGCAGCCTGCCGCCCTCCCCCACGAGCTCCCGAACGAGCTGGGGCTCGCGCGCCGCAATGGCACGAACAGCCGTGGCGTCGTTCCTGGCGCACGCGCCAAACAGCCGCTCGACACCCTGCAGCTCGACCGGAATGCCGCGCTGCGCGAACAGATCGAGCACGTCCCCGCGGCCCCGGCGCGCGGCCATCGCCAGCGCCGATCTGCCAGCGAATGACCGGTCCCAGCCGTCTGAGTGGTCGGCCAGGAGCGTCGGGTCGGCGCCGTGATCCAGCAGCACTTGGAAGATCTCGAGCGCGTTGTCCCTCATCACCGCGTTATGCAGCGCCGTCTTCCCCCAACGGGTCCGGCGATTCGGGTCGACGCCCCGCTCCAGCAGCCATTTGATTCCTTCATAGTCGTGCCAGTCGGTCTTGCGGAACAGCATCATGCCCAGGCTGTCCGCGTTCAGCTTGCCGCTCTCCACAAGGACCTGCAGCGCGGCGTTGTCGTGGGTCTCGGGTGCGTGATAGGGAACTTCTTCGTCGTTCGGATCCGCGCCCCGCTCGAGCAGCAGGCGCGTGAGCTCCGCGTGGTGTGCCACCCCGGCGGCGCCGTACAGCGCGCTCTCCCACTCTGGCTTCGGCTGATGGTTCATCTCGTACCAGCCGGTGTTGGCGCTGGCGCCGGCGTCGAGCAGCGCCCGCGCCGCACGCACGAAGCCGTCGGACCGCGCACGATCGAGCCGGAGGTACTTCGAGAAGCACAGGTACGTGAGCGCATCCCACCCGTGGGGACCGCCCTTCGCGGTGGCGTTGCCGGGCTCGAGCGCGAGGAACCGCTGCAAGGCGGCCGCGTCGCCCAACACCGCGGCGGTGTAGATATCGCCGCTCGCGATTTCGGGATGCGCCGCCAACAACCCTGCGGCGGTTTCCAGCGTCCCGTGCCAGGTCGCGGCCTGGAGGAAGTCCGATCGAAGATCGAGCTGCTCCATAGGGTCTCCAAGCTACTCCGCCCACGGCTTGCTGACTATCAAATCCGGGCGTAGGATCGATGCGCACCCTGCACCCACCAGCGCTGGAGTCACCTTGTGCCGTTGAGCAGAGCGATCACGACTGTCGGCACGGTAGCAGCTGCGCTCGGAGCCTCCGGCTGCAGCGACACGATCAGCCCTCCGCCTCCGCCCCCCGCCACGGCGAACATCGCGGCCGGCCGGCAACACACGTGCCGGCTCACCGGCACCGGGACGACCGCGCCGGCTTTCTGCTGGGGCGATAACTCCTTCGGCCAGCTTGGCAACGGCTCGACCACGAGCAGCGCGACGCCGGTCGCCGTGAGCGGAGGCGTATCGTTCACCCAGCTCGCCACCGGCAGTGGTCACACCTGCGGACTCACCGGGTCCGGGGCCGCCTCCTGCTGGGGCTGGAACTCCGAGGGCCAGCTCGGCATCGGCTCGACGGCCATCAGCTCGGTGCCGGTGAGCGTGGCCGGCGGCCTGACGTTCACCGCCCTCGCCGCCGGAAGCGTGCACACCTGCGGGCTCACCAGCACGGGGACGGCCTACTGCTGGGGCAACAATGTGGACGGGCGACTAGGCGACGGATCGACCACGAATAGCGCCGCCCCCGTCGCCGTGTCGGGCGGGACGCTGCGCTTCACGGCCCTCGCCGCGGGTGAGTTCCACACGTGCGCGCTCGCCGCCGGCGTCGCCTACTGTTGGGGCGACAACTTCGACGGCCAGCTCGGCAATGGGTCCACCACGGGCAGCACCACACCGGTCGCCGTGTCCGGGGGACTCGCGTTCACCGCCATCGCCTCGGGCTCCTCTCACACGTGCGGTCTCACCAGCGCCGGAGTGGCGTACTGCTGGGGCCGCAACACCGAGCGTCAGCTTGGCAACGGTGCGGCGACCGGAACCAGCCTGGTGCCAGGCGCGGTGTCCGGCAGCTTGACCTTCACCGCCCTCGCGACGGGCAGTTTTCACACGTGCGGGCTCACCGGCTCCGGTGCGGCCTACTGTTGGGGCTACAACGCGGACGGCCGCGGAGGCGATGGCACGACGGTGAGCCGCTCGAGGCCCGTGGCTGTCGCGGGCGGCCTCAGCTACCTCGCCCTCGCGACCGGCGGACAACACACCTGCGCCCTGACCGCCTCGGGACGCACCTACTGCTGGGGGAGCAACGCCGTCGGGCAGGTGGGGTATGCGAACGCGGTCACGTGGACGCCGGCACTGGTAAGGGGCTTGCCCACCGCCAGGGGCGTCGTAGCGGGACCGGATGGGGCGAACACGTGCGCCTTGGCGCCGGGTGGTGGGGCCTACTGCTGGGGCGACAACGCGTACGGTCAGCTCGGGACCGGCACGTTCACGAATAGCGCAACGCCGGTTGCGGTCACCGGCGGCATCGGCTTCGACTCCGTCGCCTCGGATGGCCTGCACACGTGCGGGCTCAGCAGTGGGACGGCTTACTGCTGGGGCGATAACGCCTCCGGCGAGCTGGGCGACGGGTCGACGGCGAGCCGCTCCCAGCCCAGTGCGGTCTCCGGCAGCCTCACCTTCAGCGCACTCGCGCCCGGCTGGCTGCATACGTGCGGATTGAGCGGCGGGGCGGCCTACTGCTGGGGCCGTAACGTGGAGGGCCAGCTCGGCAGCGGCGCGCCCAACATTATGTCTCTCCCGACGGCCGTATCGGGCGGTCACACCTTCACGGTCGTGACCGCCGGCAGCTTTCACACCTGCGCCCTCACGAGCGCTCGGGCCGCCTACTGCTGGGGATATAACACGGGCGGTCAGCTCGGCAACGGCACGACGGCGAGCGACTCGCTCCCTGTCCCCGTGTCCGGGGGTCTCACGTTCGGCAGCCTGACCGCGGGCTCGGTCCACACCTGCGGACTCACGACGTCCGGCGCGGCCTACTGCTGGGGCCGCAACCACACCGGTCAGCTCGGCAACGGGACGACGGCCGACGACTCGATCCCCCGCGCCGTGTCCGGGGGCCTCACGTTCGGCAGCCTGGCCGCAGGCGGTGTCCACACTTGCGGCCTCACCACGTCCGGCGCGGCCTACTGCTGGGGCTACAACAGCGACGGGCAGCTCGGCAATGGCTCTACGGCAAACAGCACGGTGCCGGTCGCGGTTTCCGGAGGGCTCAGCTTCACGGCCCTCGCCGTCGGCTCCAGCCACACTTGCGGCCTCACGAGTGCCGGGGCGGTCTATTGCTGGGGTGACAACTACGCCGGCCAGCTCGGCTTGGGCACGTTCGGCTACGCCACCAGCCCGGTAGCGGTCGCGCCGTAGGCACGCTCCCTCACCGCCACACTTCCTCGGCGCTGCGGCCGTCCGATTCCACTTGCCGCAGCACCATGCCGTAATAGGCGCCGCGGGCGGTCATCAGCTCCTCGTGGGTGCCGCGCTCGGTGACGCGCCCCTCTTCCATCAAGAGGATCATGTCGGCGCGGCGGATGGTGGAGAGACGATGCGCGATCACGAACGTCGTGCGCCCCGCCAGCAGCGTGGCCATCGAGGCTTGAATAAGCTGCTCACTCTCCGTGTCCAGGTTGCTCGTCGCTTCGTCGAGAATGAGGATCTGCGGTGACGCCAGAATCGCGCGAGCGATGGCCAGGCGCTGCTGCTGGCCGCCCGAGAGCTTGACGCCCCGCTCGCCGATCGATGTCTCGTATTGCTCGGGAAGTTTGACGATGAACTCGTGGGCATTGGCGCGCCGGGCGGCGTCCTCGATCTCGGCGTCGGTCGTTTCGCGACGGCCGTACGCGATGTTTTCCCGCACCGATCCGTCGAACAAGAACACGTCCTGTTGGACGATGGCCAGCAAGTCGCGATAGGTCCGCAGGCGAAAGTCCCTGACATCCGAGCCGTTGAGGAGAATGCGGCCCCGCGTCGGGTCGTGAAACCGCGCCACCAGGTCCGTGACCGTGGTTTTCCCGGCGCCGCTGCGGCCCACCAGGGCGACCACGGATCCGCCGGGCACGGCGACAGCGAAGTCGCGCACCACCGGTTGGCCCTCGCGGTAAGCGAATTCGACGTCCTCGAACCGGATCTCGCGCACCACGCGGGGCGCGTCCCGCGCGCCGGGCCGGTCCGGCTTGTCGTCGTCCATCGCCAGCACGTCGAACACCCGCTCCATGGCTGCGAGCGAACGCTGCAATTCGGAGAACGAATTGACGATTTGCCACACCGGCCCGAGCAGCAAAAACGTGTACCACTGGAACGCCATGATGTCGCCGATCGAGGCGCCGCCGGTGATGTTCATGTACCCGCCGTACCACACGATCACCACGTTCACGCCGGCCTGCATCAGGCCCCAGGACGTCCACAGCACCAGCTCGCGGCGGTGCGCGAACAGCTCCTTGCGGAGCACCGTGTGTCGCCCCCGCATGTAGTTGAGCAGCTCCTGCAATTCCCGCCGGAACGCGCGGACGATGCGAATTCCGGAGAACGTCTCGCCCACCCGGCCGTCGATGTGCTCCACGTCCTTGCGCATCGAGCGGTAGATCGGCCGGATGCGCCGCGCCGCGGTGAAGCTGATCAGCATCGCCCCGGGCACGACGGCCATCGCGGTCAACGCCAACCGCCAGTTCAGCACCAGCAGCACCGCGACAGCGACGGCCAGACGGATGAGCGATACGACGGGCGACACGAGCGCCATCTGCAGCAAGCCGGTCGTCGTTTCCACGTCGCCCGTGAGGCGGGACAGGATGCCGCCCGTCTTCATGTCCCACAGCCTGGACAACGGCAGATGCAGCAGCCGCTCGAACAACGAGCGACGCAGCGACATCATGACGCGCACGTTCAGCAGGCGCTGGCGGTAGTCCCGGACCGCGTCGATCACGTTGGAGAGGACGACCACGGCGACGAACCCCGCGCCCGCCAGCTGCAACCGGGCGAGCCGCGATGCGGTGTCCAGCCCGGCATTGAGCAGCACCCGATCGATGATGTACCGCATGAACAGCGGCTCGATCATCTGCAGTCCGGTGGTCAGCAGGGCGAGGACGAGAAGCGCCAGGGCGGCGTAGCGATACGGCCGCAGCCAGCGCAGATACTCGCGCACGTACGCCCGTCGCTCGCCGCGCGCCGGGCGCGGGGAGTCGCCCGGCTCGGCGGCGTCGTCCAAGCGCCGCTGTTTGTAGTCCTGGACGAAGCCGCGATAGCGTTGCCGCGAAGAGCGGGCCTGGCTCATCGCTTGGCGGGTGCGAGCGGCCCCAGGGACCGCGGCGGCCCGATACGGCGGGCTTCGATCTGCAGCCATTGCGTGGTCCACGTCTTGCCGCCGTCCGTGGAGCGGTCGCCGGTCCAGGAGAAGCGATCTGGCCGGATATCGTAATAGCGGATACGCCAGAGCGACGGGGTGGGGCTCATCACACCGAACTTCTGCTCGATGTGCATTTCCGCACCGACCTTGTGCCCCGTCCCCACGTTCTGCAGGCCGGTTCCCTGCTCTGCCGAAACGAGCTCCCATTGGTCGAGGACGGCGTTGTACGCGCGCAGCGTGGCGGACGCGTAATACGTCTGCCCGCTGTCACCCACGACGCGGTACTCATCCAGGATTTGCGCCCCTAGGGCGAGACGCACCGCGCTCCAGTAGCCGCGGCCCTTCCCGAACTCGTGACTGACCGACGTGAATTCCCAGTCGCCCAGCAAGTAGTCGAACTCACCCTGATGGGCGTCGTAGGACGCCTTGATCTGCTCGGCGGTGCGCCCGGGCGGGGCCTGTGCGCGCAGCGGCGACGCGATCGTCGCGAGCGCGACCACTATTGCGGCGGAGAGCGAAACAACAGGGTGACGCATCACGACCTCACGTGTTGAGGGGGGACGGCCCCCGCAAACGTGAGCCCCGCGGATCACCCGGTCAATGGTGCCGGCTACATGGGACCGTCAGAGCCTGCGCCGCAGCCAGTGCACGCCCTCGAGGATTATCTCTGTCGCGAGGTAGCCCGCCAGCCGCTGGTTGAAGTCTGTCCATTCCCACCCTGCGCGGTCGAAGTACCGCTCGTACGCGAAGGATCCGAGCGTAAAGATGGCGAGCCGGGGGAGCGGGCGGCGCCAGGCCGAGCTCATCCACGGGCCGCGCAGCAACACGTTCGCACTGGCGCCCGTCACCAGCTCATCGCCGGGAAAAGAGACGCGGCAGCATTGCGCCGCGGCCGGCGCCGCGGCGCAGAGCAGCAAGGCGAAGAGCGCCAGCACGCGCGCGGCGCGCAATTGCGCCCGGCAAACGTCAATGCATCGGTTGTCCAACATGGAGGCCAGTCCTCGTTACGTGTCTTCGTACCGCTACCTCGGGCGAGACAGGGCTGTTCCTCACACGTTCCAACTCGCGCGCTGCGGCGACGCAACGCGGCCATGTGATGCAGCGCACAAGGGGGTTGACGTGATGCAATTCAACCTTACGGAGTGCGGTCGACGGGTCCCAGGGTCTGATCCAGAAATTGATTGATGGCGGGCACGCGGGCTTCCAGCGGCGGGACGTGGCCCCCACCTGGTACGAGCACCAACCGCTTCGGCTCGCGCAACAGGTTCCACAGGGGCAAGCCGCGCGTGTACCAGGGATGCTCTTCGTCGTCACGGCCATTGAGCAGCAGTTTGGGGACCCGGATGTAGGGGGCGAAATTGAAGTTGGCCGCCTCGGGGAGGGTGGGCTGGAGGCGCTCGTCGATGCCGCCGCCGATCAGTACGACGGCGCGGAACCGATCCTCGACGGCGGCCAGCACGAGTCGGGACCCGGCTCCCCAGCTAACGGCCACGTAGCTCAACCGTCGCATGTCGATATCGTCGCGCGTTGCGAGGTAGTCGATGGCGCGTCGCATTTCGGTCGCGTGCAACACCATCAGATCGCGAAACCGAACGGAGCTCGGCGCCGGTGGCTCCCACCCCGGCCCGAAGCCCCGCTCGGCCATGCCCTTGAACACGACCGCCAGCACAGCCCGACCGGCCCTGATGTTCGGCCCGATCGCCCACTCGACTTCTTGGGGCACCGTGCGGATCTGATAGAAGGCGCCCGAGCTGGCCACATACACCATGGTCTGGAGCGGCCGCCCTGGCCGCCTGGGAAGGTAGAGATATGCGAGCCCAGTGTCCCCTTCGAGCGCGACATAGCTCACCTTGTGCCGCACCCAGTCCGGCGTTTCGACGCTCTCGATAATCTGCGCCTCGGTGGGACGCCGATCGTAGCGATAGTGCGCCAGGAGAGCGCGGAATTCCGCCGGGCCGACGGGCGTGTAGCGCGGCGTCCGCTGCTCCGTGCGAATCCGAAATGCGCCTTGATCGCCCGTCGCCGGCCCCTGCACGCGAGCGCAGCGCAATCCCAGCGTGGGGGAGGAAGCGGCGGGGGAGACAGAGCCATAGGCCGTATAGAGGTAAATGGGGTCTTCCCAGGACCCCCCGGCCACTCCGTAGCCGTCGCGCTGCGGATTCGCGGTCCATTCCTTGACGTTCCCCGCCATGTTGTATACGCCGAACGGACTGATGCCGAACGGGTACGCGTCGACCGGCGCGGGGCCGGCGCCCCCGAAGTTGGCCCGGAGACTGGTGCCCTCTCCCGGGCCGACGTATCCCCACGGCATCATGACACCCTCGGAGCGTGCAGTGATGCCGTTGCGCGCGGCCTTTTCCCACTGGAATGCTGTGGGAAGCGACTTACCCAAAAACGCGCAGTACGCGGCCGCCTCGTACCAGCTCACATTCGTCACCGGATACCGGCCGAGCGCGGGCGGGTAGTCCGCTCCCGCCCAGGCGCGGGGCCCCGGCATGCCGGTCCGGTCGGTGAAGCGGCGCGCCGGGGGCGCCCCGAGTGCCACAGGCCAGTACTCGGGCCGCCCGTATCCACCCGCGGTGACGAACGCCTTGTACTGCTCGTTGCTCACCTCGTAGCGGTCGATGAAGTAGTCGTCCAGCCGGGCCTCGAGACCGGCGGGCATGTCCGGGCCCATCAGCCGATACGTGCCGCCGAGGACGAACACCATATCCGGGGGAGCGGCGTCGGCACGCACGAGGCGCGCCGTGATGACGATCGGCGACACCACCCGCGACATCGTGCGCTGCGCCCGCTCGGCATGGCTCGAGGCGAGCGCTTCGAGCGGGACGAAGCTCGGCTTCACGACTGCGACACGGTAGTCCCCCCGCGCCAGCCGCCGTTCGGCGATTGGCGTCTCCCCGATCAGGACGCTGTCAGGTGGCTGCTGCGGCGCCTCCGGCGTGAACCGCTGCACGTACACCCGGGCACCTGCGGGCTCGCTCGTGACTGTGAGACGATCGGCTACGAGCGGGATCAGGCGGACGACGGCGCTGTCGCCGCGCAGGTCGGGCTCGGCTCGCGCCACCAGCTCGTACGCCTCCGCGTAGCGGCTCGAATCCACCAACCGGACGGCGCGAGCCAGTAGGGTGCGGGCACGGTCCCGGGCCCCGCGCGCGCGTTGTGGGAGGACCACGGCGAGCACGACAGCGCCGAGCACCACCGCGACCGGGACCGCGTAGCGCGGCGTGCGAGCGAGCCGCGCGAGCGCACCGAGATCGGAGGGAGGCGCCACCGCCGCACGCAGGGCCGCAGCGAATTCCGCGGCCGTAGCGAACCGCTGCTCCGGGGCTTCGCTCAGCGCGCGGTGCACCACCCGGCCTACTGCTTCGGGGACGACCGGGCGCAGCTGCGACACACGCGGCGGCGGGCCGCTGAGCCGACGCGCGTACATCGCCTGCGCCGTGGGAGCGCTGAACGGCGGCTCGCCGGTGAGCAGCTCGTACAAGACGCACGCGAGGGCGTAGATGTCCGACCGGGCGTCCACCGCTCCCCGCCCCGCCATCTGCTCGGGGCTCATGTAAGCGGGGGTCCCGACCGCGATGCCGGTGGCGGTCAGCCGACCGCCCGCCGACTCGGCCACGGCGCGCGCGATGCCGAAGTCGGCGATGACGGCGTGTCCTTCCTCGAGGAGAATGTTCTCGGGTTTGATGTCGCGATGCACCACGCCATGGCGGTGCGCTGAATCGAGGCCATCCGCCACTTCGCGGGCGATGCGCAACGCCTCGTCGACGGGCAGCTGCCGGTCCTGCAACAGCCGTTGGCGGAGCGACTCACCCTCCACGTAGGGCATGACGTAATAGAGCCATCCATCGACTTCGCCCGAATCGAGGAGCGGAAGGATGTGGGGGTGGCTCAGCTGGGCGGTGAGCTTGATCTCGCGCAGAAAGCGGTCCGATCCCAACGCCACCCCGAGCTCCGGCTTGAGCACCTTGATCGCGACGACGCGATCGTGCTTCAGATCGCGGGCACGGTAGACGATGGCCATCCCGCCTTCGCCCACCGCGCGCTCCACTGTGTAGCGACCGCTCAGGGCAGCGGCGAAGCGCTCCAGCTGCGCTACGTTCACGAAGCTCCAATCTGTCGGCCAGACGCGGGAACGCCAGCAGGGCGTCACGGCTCTTGCGCTGCGGCTCGCCCTGGGGGGATATAGGGGGCCACCGGAGGATGGCCATGTCCGCTGTTGCCGCTCGTCGCGCCCTGCTCTCGCTCACGCTCCTCGTCGCCGGACCCACTGCAGCGCACGCGCAGACCGCGGCGCCTGCCCCGTCCGGCGCAACCCCGGCGTGGACCCTAAGAATGAAAGGAGACATCCGCTGGCAGCAGGTCACACCGGCGGGCGCGCTCCTGGTGTCCACCGACGCCGCGCTCGCGGGAGTCGATATCGAGCGCGGCCAGACCGTATGGGAGAAGCCCGAGCTCGGCGGGCTGCCGGCCGACAGCGTCCGCATGGTCGAGGGGTCCCTCCTCATGGAGGCGGCGCGCCCCGGCTTGTTGCTGGTCTTCGACCCGGTGACCGGCGCGGTCGTGTTCGATTCCCGGCGCTTGAACCTGGCGCAGATCGTCACCCGCCGCGTGCTGCCACAGAGCGGCACCCTGCTCGTCCACGGGCGACGTGCAGCCGGGCCTCCGGTGGTGGCGCTGTACGATCTCGCGACCGGTGAACAACGCTGGGCCAACGAGGGGCTGTTCGAGCAGACGGAGCCCCAGAAGAAGGGGCTCGGTGGTTTGATGCAGCGCCTGGTGACCGCCGCGTCGGAGGCCACCGCGCTCGAGGTGCTGCAGGCGGGGCCCGACATGATCGTGGTCCACACCCTGCTGGGCCTGCGGGCACTGGACGCACGGTCGGGCGCGGTGCGGTGGTCGGCCGTGCTGCCTACCGCCCGCGCCGGCAACCCCGCGCGACACGTACGACTCTTTCCGTCGCTCGACAAAACCGACCGCATTTACGTGGGCTTCGACGACCGGCTCATGGCCTACCGCCTCGCCGACGGTCAGGCCCTGTGGGCCAAGCCCCCGACGATCGAGGGCTGGGTGCACGGCATCGTGCAACATCCCAACGGGATCATCATCCTTCCGGAATCACCGCCCGCCAATCAGGCGACGGGCAACGTGCGCATCGTGAACGGAGTCGTGCAGACGGGGCTCAATGTGGCCCGGTACGAAGACGGGACGACGATCGCCCAGAAGCCGCTGCGGATGCACGGCACGGTGACGGACGCGATGGTCACCGGTGGCTCCGCGGTGCTCGCCGTCGACGCCGAGTCGCGCACTTTCGTGAACGTGCTGGACGTCGCGACGGCCAGCTTGCGCCTGAAGAAGGACGTGAAGATCAAGGGGCAGCTCTCTTATGCCGAGCTGACGCCTGCGGGCCTGCTCTATATCTCGCGGCCTGATGTGGCGACGAACGCCGAAGTGAACGTCATCGATCTCGCGTCGGGCGAGCCCAAGTTCAAGGACGCGATCGAGAGCGGTAAGCCCTTAAGCTCGAGCGACTACAACGCCGCGCGGTACTCTCTGCACCATGCCGTCGAAGGGACGACGCTGTACGTCTTTGCGAG
>QHUM01000047.1 GCA_003222135.1 Gemmatimonadota bacterium
GGCGATGGCCACGTCGGCGTGTTGCAGGTCCCTGCAGCCAACAGCGGGACGTAACCCACGCAGACCTCGTAGGTCGTCGTCGTGCCCGCGAAGTCCACGATCGCCAGGTAGTAGTCCCCTGTGGCGAGGGAGGGCGTCAGGTTCACATCCGAACCTGGCGCAGTATCGGCGGCGACCACCGAAACGAGGGTGTCTCCTGCGACTGGCACCTTGACCACGTACAAGTCCAGGTCCTTGAGCGAGTCCGGGTGCACGCCCGGGAACGCGTGCAGACGCACCTGTGCCGTCGAGGTGACCCCCTGGTTCGTGTAATGGAATCGTATCCAGTCGACATCGTGCGGATTTTCGATCGTCAAGGTGTCGCGAAAGGTCGGGGCCGGGAGCGTGCCCCGGAGGTCGGCGGCATTGCACGAGTTGTCATCCTCGTGCGCGTCCGCGGGCAACTCGCTCTGGTACCCCGCGATGACACCGAGGCCATAGCGTCCGGGTGTCCCGTACAGCGCGATGCCGTCCAGTGCACCGGCTGGGAGATTCTTGAATGCGACGACGGTCGAGTCCGCGACCCGTTCGGAGGGCGCGAACCCCGCCCCGTGACACGCGTGGGAGCCCGGGCCGAAGGTCCAGGCGTCGCGGCCGATGACGTACGTCTTGGCCGTACCATTCCAGCCGAGCGAATCGGTGAGGAAGGTACGGAACGTGCCGGCGATTTGGGGAGCGGTGAGGAAGATGGTGAGATCGCGGGTCTTCCCTTGGGTGAAGTGATACCAGTCCACCCCGGTGGTCTGCCCGCGCTTCAGCGTCTCGAACGCGAGGGCCGGGTTGAAGAACAGGAGCGAGTCGAGCAGCGTGTTCGTGGTGGGGAACGGTCGGGCGGCGTCCAGGTCGATCGCGCTGGGAATCGTGTCGTTGGGCTCGTAGATGTCGCGCTCGAGCACGCGCGTCGTGTCGCCGTGCAGGAAGCCGAATACCCCGAGGCCACCGGAGATCCCCAAGTAGAACAGCGAATCGGTGGTCGCGGGCGGCGGCACCCAGAAGCGGGTGCGCGCGGTACCGGACTTGAACGCGGTATCCGAAAACGGCACGCGGATCAGCTGCGCGCCCGCCAGGGACGCCGAGAAGATCGAGTCCGCGCCGACACCCCAGATCGTGAGCTTCTCGCCATACTTGACGGTCTTGGGGCGGACGCTGTCGATCTCGAGCGGGGCGGACACGCGCAATGTGTCGTCTCCCGTGGCGCTGGCTTTGTCGAAATTCGCCGCCGCCGCCCGGATCACCGCCGGCCCCGAGTTCACGCCGACGATGTGCCCGGCGTTGTCCACCGTGGCGACGGAGGGATTACTGCTCGACCAGACGAAGCTGACGTTGGGAATCCGCTGCGAGTCCCCCGGTGCGATCATCTGCCACGCCGTCGCCTTCGCCGTCGTGTCCCTTCCACGGATCAAGATCCTGAGCCGTGTCACGCTGACGTGCACGGAGGAATCTCGCTCGGTGGGGAAGACGCACGTCGCGAGCGTCGCAGAACTGAACAGCAGTGCCAGCGCGGCGCAGCCGCGGGTGAGTCGCATGGATCGAGGCCCGGCGCAGGTGGGCCCCAATCTATAAGGAGCGGTCCGGCCGGGCCACGACGACGCCGATCACAGCCGCCCGCGGCGTTTCAATTCCAGGTATTTGGCCACCACGGCGTACGCGGCGCGCGCGGGGGGCACGTCGAGCACCAGCACGCCGGCGCGCCGCATGCGACCCAGTGCCTCTTCGCGCGCCCGCAGCAGCTCTTCGGCCGCGGCCTTGCGAAACGCGTCGCGCGTCGTTTCCGGCCGGAGCGCCGCCACGTCATCGACCTCCGGGTTGCGCAGCGTCACGGCGAGCGGCAGGTGGCGCGGCCGCAGGCTGGCCACGTTCGCAACCAGGGCATCGGAAGCGAACCGGTCGATCACGTCGGTGAAGAGCACGGTGAGGGCCCGCTTGCGATTGCGCGCGGCGAGGTAGCGGAACGCGCCCGGGTAGTCGGGCTCGACCAGCGTCGCCTCCACAGCCGCCAGCACGTCGAGCACGCGCTTCAAGCCGAGCCGCCCGCGTTGCGGTGCGACGAAGTGCTGCACGCCGTTCGCGAATGCCATGACGCCCACGTTGTCGTCGTGCTGCGCCGCGACGTACGCCAGCTCGAGCGCCGCCTGCACGACGTAATCGAGCCGCGACACGCCGGCGATCTCGGCGGTGAGGAGCCGGCCCGTGTCGAGCACCAGCAGCACCTGCTGGCGCCGCTCGGCCTCGTATTGTCGCGTGATGACCTTGCGGCGCTTGGCGGTCGCCTTCCAATCGATGTGGCGCAGGTCGTCGCCTGGTACCCATTCGCGCAGCGATTCGAACAGCCGCCCTTCGCCGAGCTGGCGGATCGGCGTTACGCCCTGCTGGCGCCGCGCCGCCCGGGCGACCGACGCCCGCAGCCGCACGGTGACAAGCGGCGGGTAGACCGCGGCATCCCACGGCAGCCCGACGCTGCCCCGGCGCAGCCCGAGACCGAGCGGCCCGATCGTGTCCACCACGAACGCTCCCGCCGCGTGCTCGCGGCCGCGCCGCACCGGCACAACCGGGAGCGTTTCGCGTGCCTCGCCCCGCGGCCCGACGGCGAGCTCGCGGGGCGGTTGGGTGCCGCCCAAGAGATCGGGCCGCACTTCGCGCAGCCGCAATCGCACGCCGCGCCCGGCCGCGTTACGCCAGCGGTAGCTCACTTCACCCGAGCGGCCGACGGAGAAGGCGGGCGGCGCCTCGCGGCTCACGCTGATCCCATCAGGCCCGAGCGGGCTCGCCCGCCGCGCGTCGAGCCACACCGCGGCGAGCAGCGCCACGTCGGCGAACAGCATCGCATCGAGCGCCCAGGGCACCCAGAAGCCCAGGAGCCCAAGGGCGGCGAGCGCGGCGCCCGCCCAGAGCGCGCGCCGCGTCAGCAGGGTCACGCCGTCGGGACCTCGGTCTTGTCGAGGATGGCTTTGAGGGCCGCGTCCGCGGTCACGCCTTCGAGCTCGAGCTCGGGCGCCACGCTCACGCGGTGACGCAGCACCGCGGGCGCCAGCGCCTTCACGTCGTCCGGAATCACATACTCGCGCCCGTCGACGAACGCCGCGGCGCGGGCCGCCTTGAGCAGCGACACCCCGGCGCGCGGGCTCGCGCCCAGCGTGAGCGACGCCGCGTCGCGCGTGGCGCGCACGATCGCCGTGATATACGCGGTGATCTGCGGCTCGACGCGCATCGTTTCGACGTCGCGGCGCAGCCGCTCCAGACCGGAGGCGTTCGTGACGGGGCTCACGCCGTAGGTGGCGGGCCGGTCCGCCTCGAAGCCCGCGACGTAGCGAGTGAGGATGCCCTGCTCGTCCGCCGCGTCGGGGTAATCCACCAGCACTTTCGCCATGAACCGATCGAGCTCCGCCTCGGGGAGCGGGTACGTCCCTTCGAACTCGATCGGATTCTGGGTCGCGAATACCGTGAACGTCGTGGAGAGGGGGTGGCTCACGCCGTCGACGGTGACGGTGCGCTCCTGCATCGCCTCGAGCAGCGCCGCCTGGGTCTTCGCGGGCGCGCGGTTGATCTCGTCGGCGAGCACCAGGTCCGCGAAGATCGGGCCGGGGCGGAAAGTGAATTCGTGCGACCCCGTGAGGATCGAGATGCCCGTGATGTCCGCGGGCATCAGGTCGGGCGTGAACTGGATCCGCTGGAACTTGACGTCGAGCGCGAGTGCCAGGGTCCGCACCAGCAGCGTCTTGGCCGTCCCGGGCACGCCTTCGAGCAGCACGTGGCCGCGCGCCAGCAGGCACACCAGCACATCCCGGGTGGCGGCCTGCTGCCCCAGGATCACCTGCTGCAGCGCGCCTAGGATGGGGCGCGCGTCGTCGCCGGGCGTAGCTCCTCCCACACGTCCTCCGCGGCTTGGGCGGCTGCGAGCGCCCGCTCGGCGCCGCCGGGTTGGGTGATGATCCGCTGCAGCCGGCGCACGGCGTCGCGTCCTCGGGCGGTGGGCAGCGCGAGCTCGAGCGCCGCCAGCCAGGAGCGCTGGTCGTCGGGACGCAGCAGTCCCGTGCGGCCGAGCCGGCGCCGCAACCCCGAGACGGTGAGCGTCACGGCCGTGTCGGTGCCGGCGGCGCCTTCCAGCCCCGCCGCCAGCGCCTCGAGGTGCTCGAGCGCCGAGCGGCGGCGGGTCGCCACGCCCCGCCGGGCGGGGCCGAACCGCACCGCGGCGACGGCGAGCCCGACCACCAGGACGCCGACGAGCTGCAAGATCACCCGGCCGCCCGGCGTGCCCACAAGCCACCCCAGCACCACGCCCATCATCGAGCGACCCCGCCCGAACCCCTGATGGTATTCGTCCCACACCACGCGTCCCCGGCGGGCCGGCACCAGGAGCGGAGTAACGAAGTACGGGACATCGCTCGCGCGCCAGAGGCGGTTGCGGAAGTATCCCGGGTCGGCGACGAGCGTCACGCTCCCGCCGCCGCGATAGGCGAGCCGCAGCACCGCCGGCCGCCCGTCGGTGAGACGCAGCAGGGTGTCTTCCGCGGTCGGGGACAGCGTGGCGCATTCATTTTCCTCGATCGGTCCGCCCCGCACCCGCAGGCGCGACTCGTCCGCCACGTCGTCGCGCCACGGCTTGAGAAAGTCGGTCACCGGGGGGAGGGAGAGCGTGGGCACGGGTGAGACAACCGGAAAGCTGTCGCGCAGCAGGAACACTTCCTCGTTCTTGGTGCGCCAACCCACGCAGCCCGTGATGCCACCGCCCGACCCGGCGGCCACCACACGGCCGCCCGCCCGCACGAACTCCACCACCTGAGCGAGCTCGGCGGCATACAGGCTGCGCGGTGGCTGGAGCACGACGAGCACCGCGGGCGGTGTGCCGCGCGGTGCGGTGCGCGCGAAGTCGAACAGCGGCGTGCGCCGCCGCTCCACCGGCACGCGCAACCGCGCGAGCACGTCGTACACCCCGCGGCTGCCGAGCGGACCCGAGAGCATGCTCGACGTTCGCAAGTCGAATTGCGGCGCCGTGCCCCGGCTCCCCGCCGCGATCGCCACGCCCACCGCCAGGGCGACGACGAGCGCGAGCCCGAGCTCAAGCCGGCGCGACATGACGGAACACCGCGTCGGCGGTGGCCCCGAAATCGTGGTACGTAGCGTCGTCGCACGGGACGGCCCCGAACACGTGGCGGTACAACCGGGCCACGAGATCGGCGAGCGAGGCGCGGCCCGACTCGTCGAGACGTGCTTCGCGCACGTACTCGGCGGGCGTCTTGGACGGGTGGAACGTGAGGGCGTGGCGCCGCTCCAGCTCGAGGAGCAGCGCGATGAAACGGTGCGCCAGCGCTTCGGCGTAGCGACCCGCCCGAGCGAGCTCGTCCGCGCG
Source organism: Gemmatimonadota bacterium (assembly GCA_003222135.1). GTDB lineage: Bacteria > Gemmatimonadota > Gemmatimonadetes > Gemmatimonadales > GWC2-71-9 > 20CM-4-69-16. The sequence continues at coordinate 5,387 of QHUM01000047.1, forward strand.
CTCGCGGTGGGCCCGCGCGTCCTCGAGCCGTAATCCGGTCGCCCCCGCGGCCCGCGCCAGCGTGTGCACCGTCGGGCGGGTGATACGCCAGACGACATATCCCATGTGAATCAGCAGCCCTGCCAGCACCGCGATCAGGATCGTGAGCACCACCTTGAACGCCGCCGGGTGAGCCGTCTGCTGGCGCCCGATCCAGTCCAGCAGCCGCAGCACCTGCTCGCGCATCCAGTCGCCGAGGTCGAAACGTGGCACCCAGGCGTAATCGGGGCGCGCGAAGACCTCGGCTAGTGCGCGCCGCAGCGAATCGGCGGGCGGCGCGGCTTGAAGCATGGCGGCCGGTGCGCCCGTCAGATGATCCCCAGCCGCTGACCCAGGACTTGCAGGTCGAACGCCTCACGACGCACCCGCAGGTCGTAGTACATCAGGGTGATCACCGCCGCGAGCACCGGGGCCAGGACGAGCGGCGCCACGTATCCCACGGCCGTGAGCGCGATTCCCAGGGGCGGGACCGACTGCAGGAACACGGCGCCGATGCCGCGAAAAACGAGGGAGGGAATGAAATTGGTCAGCAGCACCGCAACGAAGAACAACCCGGCCACCTTCAGCTTGAAGCTGCGGGTGAGCTCCCACGAGCGGCCGAAGGCGTCGAACGAGCTGCGCAGCTCCTCCAACACGACGACCGGCGTCGTGACCCCGTAGCCGCATAGCACGAAGAACAGGAACCAGGTGCCCGCGGCGACCAACGCGATCGCCGCCAGGACGCCGGCCCCCTTGAGGACCGCGATCCCGATCCCCACCACAACGCTGCAGCCGAGCACGATCAACATCATCACGATGCCCTTGCCGAACCCCACCGCGGTGAGTGGCCAGATCTTCGACCAGCCGAGCGACAGCGCGTCGCGCAGGCGCGGCTCGCGGCCGAGATAGGAGTCGGAGATGATCCGGATCGTGCCGGTCGTCAGCACGAGGCTCGCGACGTAGTACACGAGCCCGATCGGCAGCAGGTAGAACAGCACGCGGACCGGGTTCTGCTGCAGCTCCGCCAACGCGCGCAGCCCGAAATACACCAGCAGCACGAGCGGCACCGACAACGCCGACACCGCGAGCTTGAGAAACAGCCCGAAATGCCGGCGGTAGATCATGAGGGACCCGTCGAGGATCTCCCCGAAGTCCATGGGCCGGAGGTCTGGCATGCGCGACTCGCTCCTGTACCGGGGTCGCGGTAAGATGAGGACGTGAACGCGCCAGCGCGAGACCCGGTTCGCCCGGCGGAGCTGCGCCAGCAGCTCGACATCGAAACCCCCGAGCACGTCGCGGTGCGCCTGGAGCTGGCCGGCGTGGGCTCCCGGGCGGCCGCGGCGCTGGTGGACACCCTGATCGTGATCGTGCTCCTGGTGCTGCTGCAATTCGCCGGGGGCGCAACGGGCCTGTGGCATCTGGGCGCCGGACTCGAGGGCTGGGTGTTGGCGTTCGTGATCCTGCTTTCGTTCCTGACATTCTTCGGCTACTTCGCCGCGTTCGAGGCGTTGAACGGGGGACGGACGCCGGGCAAGCAGGCGCTCGGGATCCGCGTCGTCATGGAAACCGGCCATGCCGTGACCCCGACCGGGGCGATCGTGCGCAACGTCGTCCGGCTGCTCGACTGCTACTTCCCGCTGCTGCCGTTCGTGCCGGGCCTCGTGATGGTGTTCCTGCATCCGCGTAACCAGCGCTTGGGCGACCTGGCGGCGGGGACGATCGTGGTGCGCGACCGCCCGGTCGACTGGGGCCTCGGGCCCCTCCCCCAACCCGGCGCGGCCGTCCCCGAGCCGGTCGAAACCGGCCCGCCCGAGCTCAGCGACGATGAGTTTCGGCTGCTCGATCAGTTTCTGGCGCGCTCGGGCCAGCTCGACGTGGCCCTCCAGGTGCGGCTCGCCACGGAGCTGGCGCGCCGGTTTCAGGACCGCATCCCCCGCCGCACGACCGATGCCGACGATTATCTCACCACGCTCCACGCCGAGGAGCAGCGCAAGCGCGGCAGCCGCTTCGCGACCCGCGCGCAGACCGGCGCCGCCGGACGAACGACCGTCACCGCGGAGCGGTTCGTGGCCGGAAAACGAGACGGGTGGGCCGCCTTTCACACCGTCGCCACCCGGGTGGAGCGGGCCGGCGTCGGCGCCCTCGCTCCTGGCGAGATCCCCGCGTTCGCCGCGCGCTACCGGGAAGTGACTGCCGATCTCGCGCGGGCGCGGACCTATGGCGTCGACCCGCGCGTCATCGAGTATCTGGAGCGCGTGGTGAGCGCGGGCCACAACGCGCTGTACCGGGCACGGGGACGTCGCCGCGCCCCGCTCGTCCGCTACCTGGTACGTGACTTCCCCGCCGCGGTCGTTCAGTCATGGCGCCAGGTGCTGGCGGCGTTCCTGCTCTTCATCGTCCCCGCGGTCGTCGGGTACGGCCTGATCCGCGGCCGGCCGGAGCTCGCCGACGAGGTCCTGCCGCCCGTCATGATCAGCCGCGCCGAGCAGGCGGCGGAGCACCAGGCCCGCGGCATCGGCTACGGCCAGTCGCCGGGGGAGGAGCTGCCCGTCATCGCGTCGGCGATCATCAGCAACAACATCGCGGTGGCGTTCTGGGCGTTCGTGGGGGGGATGCTGGCCGGCACCCTGACCGCGCTCGTTCTCGTCGGCAACGGGGTGAGCCTCGGCATGGGATTCGGATTGTTCGTCAACTACCACGCGGGCGCGTACCTCGCCACGTTCATCGCGGGGCACGGGATCCTCGAGTTGACGGCGATCTTCATCGCCGGTGGCGCCGGGTTCCGGCTCGCCGGGGCCCTGCTCCTCCCCGGAGACCTGACGCGCGCAGACGCTCTCGTGCTGCAGGGGCGCATCGCAGCCCGGATGATCGGCGCGGTCGTCACGCTGCTCGCGCTCGCCGGTACCATCGAAGGGTTGCTCTCGGCGAGCGACGCGCCGGCGGCGTTCAAGTACGTGGTCAGTGCGTCGACGGCGGCGCTGTTGGCCCTCTACCTCTGGAGCGGGTGGCGCTACCTGCAGGAGTCAGCGGTCGAAGCGGAGCACGCGAGCGGGCGGCCAGCGTAGCCAGCGCGGGCTGGCGAGGTAGACGCGCCGGGGACGCCACCACAAGGCCGCCGGACAGTACCGCGGGCGGTGCAGCCGGCTCACGCGTCCAGGGGGGGGGCTTGCAGGATCTGCCGCATCTTGCGGGCGAGGCTCTCGATCTGCTTCAAGCCGGCAACCGTTTCTTCGTCCAAACGCTCGGCATTGAGAAGCAGCAGCTGGGTTTCGGCGAGGATCGCCGCCAGGGGGTTCGAGAGGTCGTGCCGCAGCGTCTGCAGCCGGTCGCCGCCCTGGGGGGAGGCCATCAAAGCAGCGAGCGGTACAGGTCGCGCAAGTGATGGTCCCGCAGGTCGCGGACCGACTGCCATAAGTCCGGCTCCGACGTGGCGCAAAAGATCTCGGCGGTGGAGCGCTCTCCCTCGGTGTCCGCCGCCCCGAACAACATGCGGCCGCGCCAGATCCCGTCCTCGGCGCGGCGTACCAGGAGACGTATGGCGATGAGTTGTCCGTCGAATCGGATGGGGGGAAGGTCGTGGACGACCGCGTCGGAGGAGTCGGGACTCGAGTATCGTGCCGGTTGTCCGGGCATGCGTCGCCGTAGGGCTGGTTTGAGCAAAGATATAGGCCGGAGATACTTACGCAATACGGAACTACCGGGGAAAGGCCCGTGAGAGGCCGGGCAAAGGGGAAGGGACCTCTTACCAGCCTCTCACAGTCGAAAAGGTACGGGCGTGAATGTCACCAGGAAGAGGATCAGCGCCGTCCACGCGAGCACGATGCGCGACCGCGGCAGCGGGCGGTGCTCGTCCAGCACCGGCGGGTGGCCGAGTCGCCCGCGCGACAGCAGCAGCACGAGTCCTCCCCACAGGAGCCAGCCCTTCCAGTAGATGCCGAGGGCGACGATCAGCGCCCAGAACCCGAGCGCGGTCCTGCGGTGCCAGCGCGGCACGGCCGAGTACAGGATGTGCCCGCCATCCAGTTGGGAGATGGGGAGCAAATTGAGCATCGTGACGAACACGCCGAGCCAGCCGGCGAATGCCACCGGGTGGAGCACGAGGGCCGGCGCCGAGCCGCGCACCAGGTGGCGCAGCGCGAACGTCAGCAGCGAGTCCCCGAGCACCGCCTGGCCGTCATCGAGCCCCAGCACCATGCCGGTGAGGGACCCCGGGCCGGCAGGCGGATGACTCAGCGCGAACCCGATCACGAGCGCCGGCAACGCCACCACCAGCCCCGCGATCGGCCCCGCCAGGCCCACGTCGAGCAGCTGGCGGCGGTCCGACACGACCGTGCGCAGCCGGATGAACGCGCCCATGGTGCCGATCGACCACGGGACGACGGGCGCCGGGATGAAGTACGGCGGCGACACATCGAGCTGATAGCGCAGCGCCGTGAGGTAGTGACCCAGCTCGTGGCACAACAGGACGGCGAGCAGCGGCACGGAGAACGAGAGTCCCTGGGCCCAGGCGTGGATGAAGTCGCGAGGGAACGGGTAGGTGCCGAGCAGGAGCGCCAGCGGGTTCGGGTCGAAGGGGATCGCGCCCAGGAGCACGGCGCCTACGAAGGTCGTCGTGAACAGCGTGGCGGCGAAGAGCAACCCGTGTAAGGCCCAGGCGTCGCGGCGCCGCCGTCCCACCGGGCGCGTGAGGACGAGGTGCCGTCCGTCAGGCTCGTCGGACCAGTAGTAGCTGCCGGGCCAGTCCCGGAGCCGAGCGGCGAGCGCCGGAGAGGGGCGGGCGTGCGCCGGATGTACAAGCGCGTCAATCACTTCCCGGTCGGGCAGCGCGGCGGTGCGCCAGGCGAGGAGGAAGCCGCTCAAGTCCATGGGCGCACTTGACGGCGGCTCTCCTGCGGCCTAAAATAGATTCGCACTCCTTCGAACTCCCAAAGAATCCATTCTCAACGCGTCACTCCCCCATCCCCGGGGTTCGCCCGCCGTAGCGCACACGGAGCACGACACACGTGGATATCGCTGAACTGAAGAAGAAGTCCGTCGCGGAACTGCACGCGATGGCCGAGACCCTGAACATCACCAACTACTCGGGGCTCCGCAAGCAGGATCTCATCTTCCGTATCGAGCAGTCGCTCCTCGATTCCGACACGGTGTTGCGCGGCGAGGGAGTGCTCGAAATCCTCCCCGAGGGGTACGGCTTCCTGCGCAGCCCGGACTGGAATTACCTCTACGGCCCGGACGACATCTACGTCTCGCCCAGTCAGATCAAGCGGTTCGATCTGCGGACCGGCGACACGATCATGGGCCAGGTGCGTCCGCCCAAAGAGGGGGAGCGCTACCTGGCGCTCCTCAAGGTCGAGACCGTCAACGGCGAGGAGCCGGAGAAGGCGAAGCACCGGGTCGCGTTCGACAACCTGCGGCCCCGCTATCCCGAAGAGCGGATCCGGCTCGAGCGCAAGGACGGCGACCTGTCGATGCGGGTCATGGACATTCTGTGCCCCATCGGCAAAGGGCAGCGCGGTCTCATCGTGTCGCCGCCCAAGGCCGGCAAGACCATCCTGATGCAAAAGCTCGCGAACGCCGTCATCGAAAACCATCCGGAGATCTACCTCATCGTGCTGCTGATCGACGAGCGGCCGGAAGAGGTGACGGACATGGAGGAGAACGTGAAGGGGGCGGAGGTGATCTCCTCCACGTTCGACGAGCCCGCCGACCGGCACGTCCAGGTGGCGGACATGGTGATCGAGAAGGCGAAGCGCCTGGTGGAGCACGGGAAGGACGTCATGATCCTGCTCGACTCGATCACGCGCCTCGGGCGCGCCCACAACGTGGTCGTGCCGCACTCGGGCAAGATCCTGTCGGGCGGCGTGGATGCGAACGCGCTGCAGAAGCCCAAGCGGTTCTTCGGAGCGGCGCGCAACATCGAGGGGGGCGGCTCGCTCACGATCGTCGCCACGGCACTGATCGACACCGGCTCGCGCATGGACGAGGTGATTTTCGAGGAGTTCAAGGGCACCGGCAACATGGAGGTCATCCTCGACCGGCGCATCGCCGACCGCCGCGTCTACCCGGCGATCGAGGTGCAGCGCACTTCGACCCGCAAGGAAGAGCTGCTCCTCACGAAGGAAGAGCTCAACAAAGTCTACCTGCTCCGCAACTTCCTCTCCGACATGCCGCCCGTGGAGGCGATCGAGTTCCTGCTCGAGCGCATGAAGCGCACCAAGACGAACAACGAGTTCTTCGCGACGATGGCGCAGGGGTGACGGACGGCGGGCGGCTGTTGGCCGTCGACTGGGGCGAGCGTCGCATCGGCCTCGCCTTGTCGGACGAGAGTCAGACACTGGCGCAGCCGCTCACGACCCTCACGCGCCGCGCCGGCAAGCGGTTCCCTATGCGCCGCCTGCTCACGCTGCTCGACGAGCACGCCGTGATCGGCGTGATCGTCGGCCTGCCCCTCGCCCCCGAAGGCACCGAAGGCGAGCCCGCCCGGCAGGCCCGGGAACTCGCGCGCGAGATCGCACGACGCGCGGCCCGTCCCGTCGAGCTGTGGGACGAGCGCTTCACGACGGCGCGCGCGCTCCAGGCGGTGCGCGAAATGGGCGGCTCGGCCCGGGGCCGCAAGGAAGACGTGGACGCCCTGGCCGCGACGCTCTTGCTGCAGCACTACTTGGACGCGAAGCGGGGATCGGCCACGTGAGAGCCATTGCGGATTGCGGATTGGGGATTGCGGATTCGAAGGGCGTACGTCCAATCCGCAATCCGAAATCCGAGATCCGCAATCTATTGGTGGGAACGCTGATCGCCGCCCTGGGATGCGGCTCCCCCGACGGCTCGCGGGTCACCGTCACTATTCCGGCTGGCGCCACCCTCGACGCGGCCATCGACTCCCTCGCGGCGAATGGGGTGCTCGATCACCCCGGGCCGTTCCGCCTGTACGCCAAGCTGCGCGGGCTCGCCGGGTCACTCAAGAGCGGCGTCTACCTGCTGCGGCAGGACGAGTCGTGGAATGACGTCATCGCCACGCTGGAGCGGGGTCGCGGCGTCGAGCAACGCTTCACGGTGCGCGAAGGCCTACGGCTCGCCGAGATCGCACAGCTCGCCCAGGCCCAGCTCCGCATCCCGCGGGATTCGTTTCTCGAGGCGGCGGAAGATTCCGCCCTGCTCGCCGGGCTCGGGCTGCCGCAGGAAGCGAGCAGCGCCGAAGGGTATCTGTTCCCGACGACGTACGTGCTGCCACTGCGCATCGGGGCGCGAGAGCTCGTTCGCGTAATGACGCATGAGTTCTCCGCCACGTGGAGCCCGGAATGGCAGGCGCGGCTCGATTCGCTGCGCTTCTCGCGGCACGAGCTCGTCACGCTCGCGTCGATCATCGAGGCGGAAGTGCGCTACGATCCCGATCGGCCATTCATCTCGGCCGTGTATCAGAATCGGCTGCGGCGAGGGATGCGGCTGGAGGCGGACCCGACGGTGAGCTACGCCTACGGCCGGCGCCTCAAGCGGGTATGGCACAAGAACCTGGCGGTGCGCTCGTCCTATAACACGTACCTCCACACGGGGCTCCCGCCGGGCCCGATCGCGCAACCGGGCCGCGCCAGCCTCGCCGCCGCCCTCTACCCCGCAAACGTCCCGTTCCTCTATTTCGTGGCGCAGAGCGACGGCAAGCACATCTTCTCGACCACGTACCCCGAGCACCTCGCCGCCATCAAGCGGGTCAAGGAAATGCGGCGCGCAGCGCGCGCGTCGCCGCGGCTGGGTCGCTAGCACGCCACACCGCCGCAGCCACCGCGACGCCGGCGGCGCGGGAGAGCGACCCCGCGTTGGCGGCGGTGATGCCGCCGATACCGATGACCGGGACGTCGGTGGGGCCGAGCCGCGCCACGGCGGCGAACCCGGCGGGGCCGAGCGGCGGCCCGGCGTCGGACTTGGTGGCCGTGGCGAAGCACGGCCCGACGCTCCAGTAGTCCGCCGGCACGGCCCGCGCCCGCTCGGCCTCGGCCGCCGACCCGACCGAGATGCCGAGCAGGAAGCCGGGCGGCACGTGGGGGCGGAGCCGGTCGAGCGGCGGATCTTCCTGGCCCAGGTGGGTTCCGGCCGCGCCGGCGGCGAGGGCGACGTCCACCCGGTCGTTCACGATCACGGGTACGCTCAGGGCGCCGACCAGCGCCCAGGCGAGGGCGAGCATGTCACGCGGCGCCGCGTCCTTCAGACGCACCTGGATCATCGTCGCGCCACCCGCCACCGCCTGGCGGCACGCCGTGACCGGATCGCGCCCCTTGAGAAGCGCCGCATCCGTGATCACCATCAAGCGCACCTGATCGACCAGAGCCATGACCAAGATCCTGCGTGGACTGCGCGGCGCCACCACCGCGACGGCGAACACCCGCGAGGCGATCCTCGAGGCGGCCGACGAGCTGCTGCGGGCGCTGCGGGACGCGAACGGCTTCGAGCCGGAGGACGTGGAGAGCGCGATCTTCACATCGTCGCCGGACTTGACCGCCGAGTATCCGGCGCGCGCCGCACGCCGGCTCGGCTGGCTCGACGTCCCCCTGCTCGGCGCCGCCGAGGTCGCGGTGTCGGACGGGCTGCCGCGCTGCATCCGCGTGCTGCTGCACTTCTACACCACGAAGCCGCAGCGCCAGCTGAAACATATGTACCTGCGGGAGGCGGCGAAGCTGAGGCCCGACCGCGGGACATGACGAGCGGTCAGGGGCGATCCACGACGGTCGAGGGCGATCCGAGCCGGCGCGTGCGCACGGTCGTGGTGTCCGCCAGGGGCGGCGCGCGCTGGCAGGCGGGCCACCCCTGGATCTACCGGACCGACCTGTACGACGAGCCGCGCGACGAGCCGGGCATCGTCGCGGTCACCGATCGCCGCGGCCGGCACCTGGGGCAGGCCCTCTATTCACCGCGGTCCGAGATTCGCCTGCGGCTGCTCACGCGCGGCCGCGAGGCGATCGACGCGGCGTGGTGGGGCGAGCGCATCGCCGCCGCCGCCGGCCGGCGCTCCGGGCTCGCGGCCACGGCGTACCGTGTGGTGCACGCCGAAGCAGACGGCTTGCCGTCCCTGGTGGTGGATCGGTACGGCCCGTACGTCGTCGCGCAGCTGCTGTCGGCGGGGATCGAGCAGCGACGGGACGACGTCGTCGCGGGGATCCGAGCCGCGCTCGCCCCCGCCGGCATTCTGCTCCGCAACGACGTCGCGATCCGGCGGCACGAGGGGCTGCCGCTCGAGGTGGTGCCGGCATTCGGCAGCGTGCCCGAAACGGTGGAGGTCGAGGAGTACGGTGTGCGCTACCTCGCCGCGCCGCATGCGGGTCAGAAGACGGGGGCATTCCTCGACCAGCGTGAGAACCGCGGCCTCGTCGCCGCGCACGCCGGGTCCGGCCCGGCGCTCGACCTGTTCACCTATCACGGCTCGTTCGCGCTGCACCTGGCGCGCCGCGCCGCGGCGGTGACCGCGGTCGATTCGAGCGGGGAGGCGCTGGCCCGGGGAGCGCAGAACGCGGCGCTCAACGGCCTCACCAACATCACCTGGCAGGAGGCGAACGTGTTCGATCTGCTGCGCGAGCTGGAACGGCGGCACGAGAGCTTCGACACGATCGTCCTCGACCCTCCGGCGTTCGCGAAGACGAAGCAGAGCATCACCCGCGCGCTCGCCGGTTACAAGGAGATCAATCTTCGCGCCATGCGTCTGCTCGCATCCGGTGGCGTGCTGTTCACCTGCTCGTGCTCCTACCACGTCGGCCGGGCGGTGTTCGGGGACATGCTGGTGGATGCCGCGCACGACGCCGGCCGGCGGCTCGAGCTGCTCGCGCTCACCGGCGCCGGCCGGGATCACCCGGAGCTCCTCAACGTCCCGGAGACCGGGTATCTCAAGGGCGCTCTGCTCCGAGCCGTTGACTAAACAGGCCTCACTTACAAGCTTGCATCCCATGCCGCTTTCCCGGCCCGAGGGGCGCCCCGCGACCGCCCTCGTCCGCCGAGTCTTCATCGGCCTCCTGGTCGCCAACCTGGCGATTGTGGCGGCCAAATCGTTCGTGGGCCTCCGCTCCGGGTCGCTTGCCATCCTCGGCAGCGCCCTGGACTCGTCCGTGGACGTCCTGAACAACCTCCTCGCCCTGATCGTCGTGCGGGTAGCGGCGAAGGAGCCCGACGAGGACCACCCGTACGGCCACAGCAAGTTCGAGACGCTCGGCGCCCTCGCCATCGTGGGATTCCTCTCGATCACCTGCTTCGAGCTGATCCGCGGCGCGGTGAACGAGCTGCTGCAGGGCGCCCACCCGGTCGCCGTTACCGATGCGCAACTCGCGGTGCTCGTGCTCACCCTGGGCGTCAACGGCGCGATTGCCTGGTACGAGAACCGGCGCGGCCGGGAGCTGAAGAGCGAGCTGCTCGTCGCCGACGCCGCCCACACGCGCACCGACGCGCTCATCACCGTGGGCGTCCTGGCCGGCGTGCTGTTCGCCCGCCAGGGCTGGTCGTGGGTCGACCCGGCCGTCGCGATCGTGGTGGCGCTGTTGATCGTGCTCGTGGCCTACCGCATTCTCGGACGCACGGTTCCCGTGCTCGTGGACCAGCGCGCGCTGCCGACCGGCGAGATCAGGCAGACCGCGGAAACCGTGCCCGGGGTGAAGAGCGCCTACGGCATCCGCTCGCGCGGGCCCTCGGACCTGCGCTACGCCGAAGTGACGATCGCCGTCGACCCCAAGGCGGACGTCGCCGCGGCGCACGCGATCGCGGACCAGGTGGAGGAACGCCTTAAACGGGACCTGCAGCTCCACGAAGTAACGGTCCACATCGAGCCATGCTGAACGCCCTCAACGACGACCATCGCTCGCACATCGCGCGCCGGCCGCCCCGCTCGCTCAAGCAGGAGTACCAGGAGTTTCTGCTGCAGCGGATCGAGGAGTACAAGAACACGCTGTCCCGAGAAGAGCTGCTGGAGATCGGCGACGAGGCGGTGCGCGAGCTGGAAGAGAACTCGGCCGGCCAATACCTCCTCACCGAGGTGCTGCTGCTCGAGCACGTCGACCGGATCATCGCGCGGCGGCTGCGACTGCCGGCGTTCGCGCGCTGGCGGATGAAGCACCGTGCCTTGCGCGCGGCGCAACGCGAGCCCACCCACTGGGGCCTCGAGCCCGACGGCCAGCTGGTGAGTTGTGCGCGCCGGCTCGAGCCGGGGGACCTCGCACTCGTCATGGGCGCCGCCGCGCTGCCCGCCGCGTTGTTTCTCGCAGCGCACGACGCCGAGGTGTTCCTGCTCGATCAGGATCTGGGAGCGATCGAAGCCGCGGAGGGCCGCGCCGTCAGCGAGCAGCTCGCCGGCCGCTTCCAGGCCCTCGTGATCCACTGGGGCAGCTGGCTGCCCGACGTCGCGCCGAGCCTCGTCGTCCTCGACCCGACCGCCCTGGTCCCGGCGCGGCCCCGGGACCGCAACGCGGTGATCGCGGACTTGCAGGCGCGCACGCGCCCGGGCGGCGTGCACATCGTCCTCGCGACGGCGCCTGCGGCGCGTGAGGTGATCCCGCTCGCCCCGGAAGCGCTGCAAGCACTGTACGGCGATTGGCACGTCACGCGCCGGCGCCGCACCAAAGCGAGCGCGGGGTTCACGGCCACCAAGCCGCAGCGTCAAGCGGACACGGCCGCGAACGTGTCGGAGTAACCACTCCGCCGAAGCCCGCTCCGTCAACCCGTTGCCGGATACGGCGTTGCCAGACGAGGCGTGTGGCAAACGTTTTGCCCGGGAACGCAGTATCCGACAACCGGGAACGCCTCTTCAATGACCAGTCTCCCTTTAGTCCTGGACGACGAGCCGATCGGTATCATCCTGCGCGTCGGCCGGCAGATGCTCCGCCCGGCTAAGATCTGGGCGTACTGCTGGTTCACCGACGAGGGTGAGGCGGACGACCACACGCACCGCCACTTGCCCGAGCATATCGACTGAAGACGACGGGGCCGGCCGAGCGCCGGCCCTGTCGCGTTTCACTCATGCGCATACCGCGCGGTGCGGCAAGCACTTAGGGTTGCCGGGCGCAGCGCGCGGGTTAATCTTCACCGCATGACCCGCCTCGTGATCAACGGCCGGAGCATCACGGCTCAGCCCGACCAGACGATCCTCGAGGCCGCCCGGGCTGCCGGAATCGACGACATCCCCACCTTGTGCTGGTATCCCAAACTCCCGGTCGTGGGAAACTGCCGCATCTGCCTGGTCTCGGTCGAAGGCCAGCCGAAGCTCCTGCCGGCGTGCGCGACGCAGGTGGCGGACGGCATGGTGGTGCAAGCCGAGTCCCACGCCGCCGTCGAAAACCGGCGCGGGGTACTGCGGCTGCTGCTGGAGCGCTACCCGGGGGACCATCTGATCAACGGCGGTCGCGCCCGGCCCCGCAACGAGTTCGAGCGGTACGTGGTGCGCTACGGCGTCGTGCCGACGCCCCCGGGAGGGCGCGACCTGCCGCTGCGCCACGGCGACGAGCGCCCGGGCGACTCGATGATTCGCCACGACATGAGCACCTGCGTGCTGTGCACGCGCTGCGTGCGCGCGTGTGAGGACATCCAGGTCGTGGGAGTCCTGGACGTGGGCCAGCGGGGCGAGCACACCGAGATCATCGTCGGCGCCGACGGCGACCCCGACAAGGCGGGATGCACGTGGTGCGGCGAGTGCGTCCGCGTCTGCCCCACCGGCGCGATCTTCGAGGTGATGCCGCAGCAGCGCTTCGCCCCGGAGCGCATCCGCCATCCGGACCGCGTCGTCCGATCGGTGTGCCCGTACTGCGGGGTCGGGTGTCAGGTGGACCTGCACGTAGCCGACAACACGGTCCTGCGCGTCACCTCGCCCGACATCGAGCTCGATACTCCGAATCAGGGCTCGACGTGCGTGAAGGGCCGGTTCGGCTATGACTTCCCGCAGCACCGCGACCGGCTCACCAAGCCGCTGATCCGGAAGGGGTGGGTGAAGGAGGGCGGTCGCTGGACGTGGCGCGGGCCGACGGGCCGGGAGCGCCGCGGCGGGCCGTGGCAGACGATCGAAGGTGAGGGCCAGAATGCGAAGCCGGCGGGCCCGCCGCGCTCGGTCGGCAAATCGCTGCGCGAGCTATCGCTGCTCGAGCGGCTCGACCTGGACATCCGCGACCGCGGGGCCACGCCGGCGTCCTGGTACGAGCCGTTCCGCGAGGCGAGCTGGGACGAGGCACTCGAGCTCACCACGCAGGAGCTGTTGCGTATCAAAGGCGCGCGCGGCGGCGACGCGCTCGCCTGCTTCTCCTCGGCCAAGTGCTCGAATGAAGAGAACTACGTCCTCATGCGGCTGTTCCGCGGAGCGCTCGGCACCAACAACATCGACCACTGCACGCGGTTGTGCCATTCGACCTCGGTCGCGGCGATGCAGCGAGCGCTCAACACGTCGGCGGCCTCCGGCTCGATGCGTGAGGTCGAGCACGCCGCGGATGTCATCTTCATCGCCGGCGCCAACACGACCGAATCGCACCCCGTGTTCGGCGCGGCGATCAAGCGCGCGCAGCAGCGCGGTGCCACGCTCGTCGTGGCCGATCCCCGCCGCACCGAGCTGGCCGGGCGGGCCGACGTCCATCTCCAGATGCAGCCCGGCACGGACGTGGCGCTGTTCACCGCGATGCTCAATCACATCGTCGCGCGCGGGTTCGAAGACAAGCCGTTCATCGCGGCGCGCACGACCGGGTTCGACGCGGTGCGGCAGTCCGTGCGGGCCCTGACGCCGGAGGTCGCGGCGAAGATCACGGGCGTCCCGGCGGAGCTGATCAGGCGCGCGGCGGAGATCTACGCGAAGGGCCCCAAGACGAGCACCCTGTGGGCGATGGGACTCACGCAGCACGCCAACGGCACCGATCTGGTCGCGTCGCTGCTCAACCTCATGCTCGCCTGCGGCATGATCGGCCGCTGGGGTGCGGCGATGATGCCGGTGCGCGGCCAGAACAACGTCCAAGGCGCCTCCGACGTGGGGGCGATCCCGTTCGTCTACACCGACTACCGGTCGGTCAAAGACCCGAAGATCCGGGCGGAGTACGCCCACGTCTGGGGCGTCCCCGCGGAGTCCCTCTCGCTCAAGGAGGGGCTCATGGTCACGGAGATCGTGAAGCACGAGAGCGGGGTCCGCGGCATGTACATCATGGGCGAGAACCCGATCATCTCCGATCCCGACATCGCCCACGCCGAGCACTGGTTCCGCGAGCTGGAATTCCTCGCGGTGCACGACTTGTTCCTCACGGAGACGGCCCGTTACGCGGATGTCGTCCTGCCGGGCTCGAGCTTCGCCGAGAAGACCGGGACCTTCGTGAACACCGAGCGCCGGATCCAGCTTGCGCGCGAGGCGGCGACTCCGCCGGGCGACGCGCGCTACGACTTGCAGATCCTGATCGAGCTGTCGAACCGGCTCGGCCTCAAGACCGCCCACACGACGGCGCAGGACGTGATGCGGGAGATCGTGCGCGTGACCCCGAGCTGGGCGGGCGTCACCTACGAGCGACTCGACGGCGCCGGCCTGCAGTATCCCGTGCCGACCGCCGCCCATCCGGGCACCGCCTTCCTGTTCGACCAGCGGTTCCCCACGACGGACGGCAAGGCGATCTTCGTGCCCGTCGAGTATGGGCCGCCCGTCGAGCTTCCGGATGACGCGTACCCGTTCGTGATGAACACGGGCCGCCAGCTGTATCACTGGCACACCGGGACCATGACCCGTCGCGCGACCGGGCTCGACCAGCGTGAGCCGACGGCCATCATGGAGATCAACCCGGCGGACGCCGCCGCACTCGGCATCGAAGAAGGGGACCTGGCGCGCGTGACTTCCCGGCGCAACTCACTCGTCATCTCCTGCCGGATTTCCGACCGGGTGGCGCGCGGGCAGGTGTTCGTGCCGTTCCATTTCCGCGAGGCTGCCGCGAACCTGCTCACCAACCCGGTGCTCGATCCCTACGCGAAGATGGCCGAGCTGAAGTGCTGCGCGGTGCGCATCGAGCCGGCCGCCGTTCCCGCCGTCCGGTAGAATTCCGCCCCATGGATCTCGGCCTTGCCGGCCGCGTCGCCCTGGTGTGTGGCAGCACCAAGGGGCTGGGCCGCGCCGTGGCGAAGGCGCTGGCGCAGGAGGGCGCGCGCGTCGTCGTGAACGGCCGCCACCAGGAATCGGTCGAGCGGGCCGCCGTCGAGCTCCGCGCCGAGACCGGGCAGGATGTGACCGCCGGGCCGGGCGACGTCGGCGTCCCGGCGCAGGCCGAGGGGCTCGTCGCACGAGTGCACCGTGAGCTGGGCCGGCTGGACGTGCTGTTCTGCAATGCGGGCGGTCCACCGGCCGCACCGTTCAGCCAGCTGAGCGGAGAGGCGTTTCACCGCGCCGTGGAGCTGAACCTGCTCTCCGCCGTGCACCTGGCCCGCGCCGCCGTGCCGATCATGCGGCAGCTCCAGTGGGGCCGGGTGATCTGCCTCGCCTCCGTCGCCGCCAAACAGCCGCTCCCCGGACTCATCCTCTCCACCACCGCGCGCGCCGGCGTCCTGGGCTTCGCGAAGGCGCTGGCGGACGAGGTGGCGCCGGAAGGGATCACGGTCAACGTGATCTGTCCGGGGTTCATCGCCACCGAGCGCATCACCGAGCTGACCGAAACCCGCGCCAAGCGGGAGAACCGCGGGTCGCAGGAGGTGATGCGCGACTTGGTGGCGGCGATTCCGCTGGGCCGCATGGGACGCACCGACGAGCTCGGCGCGGCGGTCGCGTTCCTGGCCTCCGAACGAGCCAGTTATATTACCGGCGCTGTGCTACAGGTAGATGGCGGGTTTACGCGATCGATCTTCTGACACATCCTGCCGCCCGCTCCCGGGGACCCCGGGGCAGCGCCCCGGGGTCAGCCGCCCCGAGGTGGGTTCGCTCGGCTGACCCCGGGCCGGTGGCCCGGGGTCCCCATCCTGAGCTCACATGCAAGCGATCGTCAAGGAGAAGCGCGCCCCGGGTCTGAAGGTCACGACCGTCGCGAAACCGTCCGCCGGTCCCGGGGAGGTGCTCATCGCCGTGCGGCACGCCGGCGTGTGCGGCACCGACCTGCACATCGCCGACTGGGACACATGGGCGCAGGGACGCCTCAAACCGCCCCTCGTGATCGGCCACGAGTTCGCGGGTGAGATCGTCGCGGTGGGCGACGGCGTCGCTGAGCTCAAGGTCGGGCAGCCGGTGACGGCCGAGGGCCACATCGTGTGCGGGTACTGCATGCAGTGCCGCACCGGGAACGGGCACATCTGCCGCAACACGCGGATCATCGGCGTGGACCTGGACGGGGCGTTCGCCGAGTACATCGCGATGCCCGCCACCAACGTGCTGCCCCTGAACGGCATTCCGACCACCGTCGGGGCCGTGATGGACCCGATGGGCAATGCCTTCCACGCGGTGCTGACGGCGGACGTGTCCGGCAGCACCGTGTTCATCGTGGGGTGCGGCCCGATCGGCTGCTTCGCGGTCGGCATCGCCCGCGCCGCGGGGGCGGCGAAAGTCATCGCGTCCGACGTGAACCCGAAGCGCCTCGAGCTCGCCCGCACGATGGGCGCGCACGTCGTCATCAACGCGGCGCGGGACGACGTGGTGCGCACGGTCGTGGAGGAGACGGGCGGCGACGGGGCCGACGTGGTGTGCGAGATGTCGGGCGTCCCCTCCGCCCTGCACCAAGCATTCGCCGCGGTCCGCCTGGGCGGTCGGGTGCAGCTGCTCGGCATCCCCAAGGGCGACGTGCCCGTCGACTTCGCCACCGAGATCATCTTCAAGGGGATCACCGTGTACGGCGTCATCGGCCGGAAGATGTACGACACGTGGCAGCAGATGCGGCGCTATCTCACGGCCGGCCTGCTCGACCCGCGCCCGGTCATCACGCACCAGTTTCCCCTCGCCAAGGTCGACGAAGCGCTCGCCGCGATCCGCGGGGGCGACGCCGGCAAGATCATCCTGGAGATCGCATGACGCTCGGAATGAGGCTGGAGAGCGAGCTGGAGCAGTTCAAGCGCGACGGCGTATACAAGCGCCTCAATTACCTGGAGTCGCCGCAAGCCACCAGAGTCAAGATGCAAGGGCGCGGTGAGGTCGTGATTCTCTCGTCCAACAACTACCTGGGCCTCTGCAACGCCCCGGAGGTCGTGGCTGCCGGCCACCGGGCGCTCGACGCGTTCGGCGCGGGCACTGGCTCGGTCCGGTTCATCTGCGGCACATTTACGATCCACCGGGAGCTCGAGGCGGCACTCGCGCAATTCGTCGGATGTGAGTCCTCACTCACATATGTCAGCTGCTGGAACGCGAACGAGGGGCTTTGTCCCACCCTGTTGGGCGAGCGGGACATCGTCATCTCCGACCAGTTGAATCACGCCTCGATCATCGATTCGATCCGCCTGGCGAAGGCGGTCACCAAGTGCCAGACCGCGGTCTATAAGCACGCCGACATGGGCGACCTCGAGCAGACCTTAAAACGGGCACGGGACGCACCGCTCAAGTTGATCTTCACCGACGGCGTGTTCTCAATGGAGGGCGATATCGCCCGGCTCCCCGACATCGTCGCGCTGGCGCGGCAATACGGCGCCGTGGTCGCCGTAGACGACTCCCACGCGACCGGCGTGCTCGGCAAGACCGGCCGCGGCACCGCCGAGCACTACGGCATGCTCGGAGAAGTGGACATCATCACCTCGACGCTCGGCAAGGCGCTTGGCGGAGCCGCCGGCGGCTTCACGGCGGGCCCGGCGGCGCTCGCCGATTATCTGACGCAGCGCTCCCGCCCACAGCTGTTCAGCAATGCGCTCCCCCCCACGGTCGCCGGAAGCGCCCTCGGGGCGGTGCGCCACGTCGAGCGGCACCCGGAGCTGGTGAGCCGGCTGCACGAGAACGCGAGCTACTTCCGTGGACGGTTGATCGCCCTCGGGTTCAAGCCCCTGCCGGGCGAGACCCCCATCATCCCCGTGATCCTGGGGGAGACCGCCCAGGCCATTCAGATGAGCGAGCTGCTGCTCGATCAGGGGGTGTTTGTCACGGGGTTCGGCCATCCGGTGGTCCCGCAAGGCCATGCCCGAGTCCGCTGCCAGCTGTCGGCCGCCCACACCCGGGAGGACCTCGATTTCGCGCTGCAGGCCTTTAAGCGAGTCGGTACCCGGTTGGGCTTGATCTGACGGTCGGTTTTCGGTGTTTGTTCGGTGCAAAGTGACTATGGTACCGTCCTGGACCTCAAGTACTTTCAAGGTTTCGAGGCTTAAAGCGAAGGGGTATCGCGTTTTCCGACCGAAACCCCTATTTTGGGGGTCGCTTTTTCCGACCACCGAGGAGTCGTCCATGCGGGCAGTCACTGTGATCGGGGTGTTGTTGGCAGCCGGGGCCGGGACCCTGAGGGCCCAGCATGCCCACCAGCTCGAGATCGGCGGCTTCGGCAGCTACAGCCGCTACGACAAGCAGTTCCAGCTCGACAACCAGTTCGGCGGTGGCGGCCGGCTCGCATTCTATTTCAACGATTACCTCGGCCTCGAGGTCGACGGCAACGTCGCCTACCCCTTCCCGAAATCCGGCGGGGCACACACGCAGGTACGCACCGGCAGCGCTAGCCTCGTCATCAACGGGGGGGGCGCGCACAACGTCCTGTATGTGCTGGGCGGCTTCTCGTACATCGATATGGGCGTGAATCCACCGTACAACTTTCATCTACTCGCAGGGCACGGCGGACTGGGCGACCGGATCTTCCTCACCGACCGGCTGGCGCTGCGGCTCGAAGCGCGTGCGTACTATGCCCCGAGTAGCTGTTGTTTGTCCTCGACGTGGGTGGGGCACGTGATCGGCTCCGCGGGACTCTCGTTCTTCATCGGGGGCGGCGGCCCGCACGAAGAGCTCCCGCCCCCGATTCCCAAAGAGAAGCGCGACTCGATCATCGCGGCTGGGGGCAAGCCGCCGGAAGCCCCGCGACCAACGCGCGGTGGGCCGACGTACGAGCAACGGAGCAGCGACTGGAATCACAAGTGGTACTGGGGCGCGCAGGGCGGTCTGTTCGTGTTCAAGACCAACTACGACAGCTACGCCTTTGAGCCGACGTTCGGCGGCCATTGGCTGGTGACCGGCAAGCGCACGGCGCTGTACCTCGCGTATGAGCAATCGTTCTTCCTTTCGGACCGGCACACGACGATGGTCGAGCCCGACGGGACGATCGAGCCGGGAAACGTCGCGTTCCACGACATGCGCCGCATCATGATCGGGGTACTCGCTTTTCCAGCGCAAAAGCGAGTCGAGCCGTTCGGCGGCGGCGGGTTCGCCATCATGCAGCTGCTGAACCCCCAGGTGACGTGCTCGAGCTGCCAGACGCTGTCGCAGTTCTCCCAGCTGCAGGACGAAGCCGACGCAGCGGCGAGCAAGGCGTTCTTCTGGTGGATGGGGGGGGTCGACATCAAGCAGGGGCGGCTCGCGCTGTACGGCCACTACATTCTGACGTCGTCGGCCCGGGGCTTCCTGATCCAAGGCACGACCCACACGTTCCAGGGTGGCATCCGCTACAGCTTGGGCAGCGCCAAGGAAGGGGTCACCGAAGGGCACTGAGTAGCCGGAGGAAGTTCTCTCCCAGGATCTTCGCGACGTCGCCGTCCGCGTAGCCGCGCGCCCGTAAGGCCGCGACCAGCAAGGGCAGCGACGTCGCGTCTTTCATGGGAGCGGGCAGGACGCTGATGCCGTCGAAGTCGCTTCCCAGCCCCACGTGGTCGATGCCCATCACCTGGACCGCGTGGTCGATGTGGTCCACCAGCCGATCGAGCCCGGGCACGCCGAGGCTCTCCGCCTTGTCACCCACGAACTTGTCGACCTCGAACGCGGACTCCCCCGGGCGCCCCCGGTAACGCGCATGGATCGCGTCGGTCTCGGGCCGCAGACGGCGCCGCAACTCCTCGTACTGCTCCCGGAAGTGGTCGTCGAGAAACACCGGATAGAAGTTGATGCCCACGACGCCGCCGTTCTTGGCAATGGCGCGCAGCTGAGCGTCCGACAGGTTCCGCGGGTGACGGGCAATCGCCCGGCAGGACGAATGCGAGGCGATCACGGGCCGCGAGGTCGTTGCCAGCACGTCCCAGAAGGTCGAGTCCGAGACATGCGACACGTCCACCAGCATTCCCAGCTCGTTCATGTGCCGCACGACGCGCTTGCCGAGATCGGTGAGGCCCCCGTGGCGTCGCTCGTCGGTGGCCGAGCCGGCCCAATCGTTGCCGTTGTTCCACGTGAGCGTCATGTAGCGCACGCCCCGGCGATACAACGAGTCGAGGTGTGCGAGCGAGTTCTCGATGGCGTGGCCGCCCTCCACGCCCATCAGCACGGCGATGTGACCCCGCGCCACGGCCCCCCGCACTTCGTCCGCGTCCGTCGCCAGCTCGGCGCCGGGTTGCGTATCCACCAGCACCTGCACCGCATCGATCAACGCCAGGGCCCGTCGGAACGCGGTGCCCGGCCCGTAACGCGCGTCGACCCAGATCGAGAAGAACGCGGCCGAGAGGCCGCCTTCCTGCATCCGCGGGAGGTCGACGTGGCCGTCCGGCAACCGCGCCGAGATGTCGGCCTTCATGTCGAGCATGCGCTGCGCCGTGTCGATGTGGCCGTCGAGGATGATCGGGTGCTGGAGCACGAGCAGCAGTCCTAGCGGGAGACCCATGGCGAGCCCTCGATCAGGAACCGCAGCGGCCAGTCGGTGGCCCGCGAGATACCGATGCGCGGTGTCGCGATGATGGTGCGTAGCTGTCGTGAAGGGTTTCTTACGACACGCAGCACGCCCCGCTGGAGCGACACCCCATCGAGCCGGCCGGTCACGCCCAGCGCCGCGCACAGCTTCGCCGGCCCCGAGCACAGCTCGCTGTCCGGCACGCCGCCCCGCCGCCGACGCATCGTCGCGAGTCCCGCCACGGGCTCGAGCGCGCGGATCAGCACGGCGGCGGGAAACCCCATCGCTTCCGTCACCGCGTTCAGGCACCAGTGCATCCCGTAGGTGAAGTAGACGTACGCGGTGCCGGGCGGCCCGAACAGACTCGCGTTGCGGCGGGTGCGACGCGCCCGGTAGCCGTGGCAAGCCGGGTCGTCAGGGCCCACGTACGCCTCAGTCTCAACGATACGGCCGGCCACGCGGTGGCCTCGGACCCGGCTCACGAGAACGTGGCCCAAAAGCCTACGCGCGACCTCAGATGTGGGTCGCGCGTAGAACGCCGCCGGGAGCGCCGCACCCGTCACGCGCCGCCGGTGAGTCCGCGTTTCACCTTCGACCAGAATGACTCGCCCTCGACTTCGGGCTCGGCGGCACGCGGTTCCGGGGGAGGGGGAGCCGACGGGGACGACTCGGGCGGCCGCGGGGCCGCCCGGAACGCGGGCGCCTGCTGGTCGGTACCGCGCTCGTCAGCAGCCGGGCGTTCGCGTCCACCCCGGCCCCGACCACCTCTGCGACCGCGACCACCGCGCTCACCGCGCTCCCCTCCCCGATCACCCCGATTTGCATCGTCGCCTCGCGGACCGCCCCCCGCGCCCCCCCCACCGCCACCACCGCCACCACCGCCACCACGCCGACCGCGCCCACCCTGCCCTCCGCCGCGGCCGCCGCGCTCACGGCGATTCTCCTCCGTCGGCGCCCTGGGCGGCTCGGCTTCCGAGGCGGGGGGCTCGAGGGCGGGGGTGGGGGTGGGGGTGGGGGTGCGCGTCGGCACCAGTTCGACGCGCGGCTTGAAGTTCGGGTCCATCTCCACGACGCCGATCTGCTGGATCTCCGGGGGCGGCGCGCGGTGTGCCCCGCGGGAGCCGCGCCGGAACCGGGCGCCGCGCGATGGCACCCCTCCTCCCGCGGGCGGCTGCGCCGGTCGCATCGACGGTGGCGCCGACGACGCCGGCATTGGCGGGTCGTTCGCCTCGTCTATGTCGGCCGCGCCGATTGGCTCGGGGGCCGGCACGCCGCGTGTCTCCTCCCGCAACTTCACGGCGTAGGCTCCGTCGTCCTCCTTGGAGAGATCGATGATCTCGGCCTCTTGCGCCTGCTGCAGCAGCTTGGGGAAGCGCTCCGGGTCGAGCGGCTCGGCCTCCGCGCCTTTGAGCTCGACCATGGTGTCACGCAGCTGCTCCGCGCTGACGGGCTTTTCGCCGCCCCCGAGCCGTGAGAGGGCCTGCTTCAGGAGGCCGTACGCCTCGCCGAGGGAGAACCCTCCGCCTTCCGCCCGCTCGCCGCGCTCGCCGCCGGCACCACGGCGGCCGCGGCCTTCCTCCGATCGCCGGCGCGACCCACCCCGGTGCGACCGCTCGTCGCCATCGCGCGCCAGCTCGACGCCGGGAAAGGCCGGCTGCGCCGCAGCGCCGGGGACGCCTGCGCCGAGCGCGATCTCGTACTGCCCGTTGTCCAGCTTGGTGAGGTGGATGAGACCCTTGTGGGCCGCCTCCACCACGAACTTCGAGAAGCGCGAGAACCCTGCATCCTTCTCGTCGAACGTGGGGTCGATCTCCTGCATGACCTGCTTCAGGCGGTCGGAGCGCATGACGTCGTTGTGCGCCGTCATCTGCTTCACCGCCTCGACCACGAGCTCCCAGGGATCGCGGCGCACGTAGGTGACGTCGCTCTCCTTGGTGAATCCCGCGAGCTCGTTGTACGAGTAGTACTCGTCGCAGTTCTGAATCAACAAGTCGCTCGACGACTCGCGGATCCCCACCCCGATCACGTATTTGCCGTATTCCTTGAGCTTGAGCACCAAGGCCGAGAAGTCCGAGTCCCCGGACAGGAGGATGAACGTCCCGATCTCGGGGCGGGTGAAGACGAGCTCCAGCGCGTCGATCGCCAGCCGGATGTCGGTCGCGTTCTTCTTGTTCGAGCCGTAGGCCGGCGCGAAGATGAGGTCGATCGAGGATTCCGCCAGCGGAACGACGTACTGCTGATAGCGCCGCCAATCGGCGTAGGCGCGCTGCACGGCCACTTTCCCGCGGATGATGTCGGACTGGAGAAGCCGCTTGAGCTCCGTCTGCAGGTCCGAGCGGATCGCCATCGTCACATTGTCGAAGTCGATCAGCAGGGCCGCGTTGGGCGCGTGGGCGGGGGGTTCGTGGTGAACCGGTCGTGGTAAATGGGCTTGCGGCTGCGGTGTCATGTGGTTGCACTCAGTTCCAGGCCGATGACCTGCGTGAGCTCCCGTCGCTTCACCTTGCCGCTGCCGGTCAGCGGGAAGGCGTCGAAGAGGCGCACCAGGTCCGGCACTTTGTAGGATCCCTCCGTGGGCACGACGCAGGCGCGGATCAGCTCTCCCAACGTTGCGTTGGGGATGCCGACGACGCAGACGTCGCCCACGGCAGGGTGCGTCCGGAGGAGGTCCTCCAGCTCGCGTGGATAGTACTTGAGCTCGTGTGTGCTCAACGAGGTGGCACTCTCGGTGGGGTGCGTCTTCGCGTGCTCGGCGAAGAGCGCCGCCAGATGATCTGTCGCCACGTCTACGACTTCCCCCACAACGTTCAGAGTCTTTGAAAATAAACAACTTGCACACGAAGGGCCACTGGCCCGCGACTATCCAGGGTTGACAGCGCCGGTCGCTTGTATCACTGTATCGTAACAATGGTACACATGCAACGCCGTGTTCGAACAGCTCGATCCCCGTAGTCCCAACCCGCTGTACGCTCAAATCGCGAACCGCTTGCGGGTCGCGATCGCGGCGGGCGAGCTCCGCCCTGGCGCGGCGCTCCCCTCGGTACGGCACCTCGCCGGAGAGCTGCGCGTGAACCCGGCAACCGTGGTTCAGGCCTATCGCGACCTGGAGAGCGAAGGGTTCGTCGAGATGCGCCAGGGCGCAGGGACGTTCGTGCGCGAGGTCCCGCCCGAAGGCCGGGCGCGCGAGCGCGCCCGGCAGGCCACTACGCTGGTGCGCCAGATGCTGGGCGAAGCGGGACGACTCGGCGTGTCCCTGGCCGAGCTGCAAGCGGCGATCGCGGAAGAGATCGGAGTGGGAACGGCATGACCAACGCCATCGAAATTCGACAGCTGCACTATCGCGCGGGCAGGGCATTCGAGCTCAAACAGCTGGACCTGAACGTCCCGTCCGGGGCCATCTATGGATTCCTTGGCCCCAACGGCTCCGGCAAGACGACCACGATCCGGCTCGTGCTGGGGCTGCTGCGACCCCTCGCCGGCCGCATCACCGTGCTGGGCGACCAGATCCCCGACGCCGCGCCGCGCGTGCTGGCCCGCGTGGGGTACGTGCCGGAGCACCCGCACCTGGACCCCACGCTCACGGTCCGAGAGACGCTGCGCTTTCAGGCAGCGTTCTACCCGAGCTGGGACTGGCCTTGTGCACAACGGCTGCGACGCGAGTTCGAGTTGGATGAGGGGGCGACGTTCGGCCGATTGTCGAAAGGGCAAAAGGGGAAACTGATGTCCCTGCTCGCGCTGGCGCAGCGACCGGACCTGCTGGTGTTGGACGAGCCGACCGACGGACTCGACCCGGTGGTGCGACGGGACGTGCTGTCGGCGCTGCTCGATTACGTCTCACAGCGGCAGGCGACTGTCTTCATCTCCAGTCACCTGGTCCACGAGCTCGAGCGCATCTGCGACTGGATCGGCGTCATGGACAATGGCCGCCTCATCACCGAGGTGCCGATGCAGCGCTTCAAGAACGGCATCAAGCGGCTGCGCGTCGCGGGCGCTCCCCCGACGGCCGCCGGTGCGCCGTTCATGATCCTCGCGCGCGAGCAGGCCAACGGCGGGGCGGAAACCTGGGTGGTGCGCGATTGGGAGCCGGAAATGGCGGCGTATTTCGCGACGATCGGCGCCGCCCTGAACGACGTGATCGACCTGGATCTCGAGGAAGGGTTCGTGGAGCTGCTGCGCACCTTCCGAGGTCCGCCCAGTTAAGGAGGACGCCATGTTCCACGTCGTGCTGTACAGTCAATGGAAGTGGTCCCGGCTGATCATCGCGCTCGGCAGCGTAGCGGCGTTCGCGCTGCCGCTCGTGTCCGTACAGGGCGCGGCGCGCCCCGACACGAGTCCGTTGCAGGCGGCCGAGCTGCTGCAGTCCGTGCAGTCCTGGGGGACGCTCTACCCCGTGCTCGCCGCCGCACTCGGACTGCTCGTCGCGATCGCCACCTGGGCTCCCGACCATCGCGGGCGCCACGTGCACGCGCTGTCGCTCCCGCTGCCGCGCTGGCGCTATGTCCTGCTGCGGTTCGGTGGCGGGGCGACGCTGCTCGCCGCACCCGTCATCGCCGTGGCGGCGAGTGCGCTGCTCGCCACCTGGAGCGCCACGATCCCCGCGGGGCTGCAGGGATACCCCGTAGCGCTCGCCATCCGCTTCGCCCTCGCCGTTCTCGTCGCGTACGCCGTGTTCTTCGCGGTCTCGGCCGGCACGGCACGCACCGCCGGGATCATCCTCGGGCTCATCGGAGGCGTCATTCTCGTGCAGATCGTCGCCGGGGTCGCGAATATCGATCTCGATCTGTTCGGCAAGGTGCAGGTCGCGGTCCTCAATTGGCCCGGGCCGCTCGCGATTTTCACCGGGCGCTGGATGCTGATCGATGTGTAGCCCGCTGGTGAAAAACGATCGAGTACGGTGCCGTCATTCCCACGCTAAAGCGTGGGCTCGGCAAGGCACTGTGCTGAAGCACACAACGTGTCTGTGCCTCCTCACGGTAATGATGGCCATGACACCCGGCAGACTGGCGAGCCAGAGCGTCGAGCGGCTCCAGGTCCGCGCGGATAGTCTCCTGCGCGAGTGGCGCCGCGCGAACGCCCTGGCGGACATGGTCGACAGCCTCAACCACGCGCGGGCGGGGGGCACGGACACGATCAGCGTGGGCGCGCTGCGGATCGTCACGATCCCGTCCCCTGCGCGGTTGCGGGAAGCCGCGGCCCGCGCCTGGCCGGTGATCGACAGCCTGTACGGCAGCGAGGCCCGGCAGCTCGAGCAGCGCCCCTATCTCATCGCGCCGTACGACCCCGACACCACGAGCCCGAAGCCGACGCTGCGCGGTGCGACCCAAGTGCCCTGGGACAAAGACGTCGCGTCGCTCGCCATGATGCTGCTGATGAACGTGCCGATCGGCCGGCCCGACTCAGCGTTGCAGAACTGGCTGGGAGGGCCGGTGGCGCCGATCGTTCATCCGGTGCAAGCGCGCGCCGCGGTCTACGTGCAGCTCGTGACGGCTCCCTCCCAGCCGGCTCGCAACTGCTTCCTCGGCGTGATGAACGACTGCCGCACCGCGCTCACGCTCGGCCAGTCGCCCGACCCGGTGGACCAGTGGCACCCAAGCGCCGCCGAGCGCCGCGCCTTGGTCTCGAGGTCATTCGCGGAGTATTTCAGCTATTCCGATCACGGCGCGCGCAAGCCGGCGCTGCAGTCGTGCCGGGCCGGCAGCGATTCGGCCTGTACCGAGCTACTGCGATCGCTGCCCGCGGGAGTGCTGCCACGCCCGCTGACCTACGACGCCCGCGCGGCACTGGTGCACGTCGCGTTGCGGCTCGGTGGCCGGGAGGCATATCACCGCCTGGTCGCGACACCGGGCACCCCGATCGCCGACCGCCTCGCCGCCGCGGCGGGCGTGAGCGTCGATAGCGTCGTCGCGCTGTGGCGGTCGGAAATCCTCACCGCCCGCCCGGCGCCCGTCACCGTACCGCCTTGGGGGCCGTGGGCCGCGCTCGGGTGGACGGCCGTCTTCGCGGTTTGCGCCCTGCGGAGCTCGCGATGGCGCGTGAGCTGAGGTGGTGGCTGGCGGCCGTGCTGCTCGCGTGCGGCGCCGTGGCAGTGGCGTACCTGCCACCGCGCGGTGCGGCGCGTCAGGCCGGGTTGGGCGACGCGCCGATCCGACAGACTCCGGCACGCCTGCGTGCACAGGCGCTCGCCGCCCAGTGGCGTGTGGCAAACCTGGCGCTGCGGCTCCCAGAGTATCGCAAGCGACTCCAGCCCGAATTGCTGCGACGGCGCGAGAGAGACGAGCCTGGTCCGGCGCTGCTAATCGAGTCATCCGAGTCGCTCGCACCGCTCGTCCGCGAACGGGTGAGACCCGTTCTGGATGAGGTCTCGCGCCAGTTGGGGCTCGGCGTGACGAAGGTGTCGGTGGGTCTGGTCGTCGACCCGCGGCGCTACGTTTCTGCCAAAGCCGCCGCAACGCCGAGCCAGGACTTTGCGTCTCCGGCCTACCTGTTTCCCGATTCGAGCGATCGGACGACGTGCGTGGCTCTGATTCCGGCCTGGGAGTGGACCCGCACGCTCGCAGGCATGGTCCCGGCGCGAATCGAAGACTGGATCCGGACCGGCCTCGGGCCGTGCGCTTTCTACGCGGTCTACGGAGCGCCAGGCAAGGAAGTGCGGCACTGGTTGGCCAAGCGCGGCTACGACCTGGCCCGCGTCCCCTTCTGGGACCGAGAGCGGCCCGAGCGACCTCAAGACTCTTTCGTGATGTACCAGAACGGGACACGCTGGTGGTGGAGGAGCGTTTATCAGTTTCCGGTCACGGCCATCGGCTGCATGGCCGGACGAACAACAAGCTGCCGGGCCGCCGTGCTCTCCGGTGCCGCGGAATGGACCGGAGACTCCCTGCCCCGATTTCTCGAGAGCGATCCCCGAGCGTGGTGGCGGGGGCAACGCCTCCTTTACAGCGATCGCTACCTGGCGGACGTGGTACGGGAGGTGGGCCACGATCGCTTCCTGCGGTTCTGGAATTCGCCCGACCCGGTCGACACCGCCCTCGCCGCCGCGCTCAAGATGCCGGTCGGCGAGTGGACCGAGCGCTGGCAACGCCGCTTCGTGCCGCGCCTCCCGCTCGGGCCGGCGGCACCGCTCAGCGCCACGGTGCTCGGCCTGCTGCTGGGCGGGGCAGCCGTGGTCGTGGTGGCGTTGGGCGCGACCCGCCGTCAGGTCGGATGAACCTGCGCCTGGCCGCAGCCGTCGCGTGCGCGCTCGGGTTGCTCATGCCGACGCCCGCTCGCGGCCAGGGGGACCGGTGGGAGCGTCAGGTGCGCGGGCAGCTCACGCGGGCCACAGCCACACTCGGTGCGAAGGGAGCCGTACGGTCCCTCGCTGCACATGTCGGCTCGCTCGACACCGACGAGTCGGAGTCGCTCACACTCACGCTCCAGGCCGGGGTCTCCTACGTCGTCGTGGGCACGTGCGACGAGGATTGCGAGCGGCTCGGTCTCGTACTGTCCGACCTCTCGAGCCACGACCTGGCAGCCGACCGTGCGAGCGAAAACGCGCCGGTGATCCGGGTGACGCCCCGCCAGACGGCGCCGTACCGCGTGAAGGTCGTGATGGAGCGGTGCCGCATGCATCCGTGTCGCTTCGGCGTCGCCCTGATCACTCTCCCAGCACCTTGATGATCACCCGCTTCTTGCGCTGGCCGTCCCACTCGCCGTAGAACACGCGCTGCCAGGGACCGAGATCGACCTTTCCCGCCGTGATGGGCACGATCACTTCGTGACCGATCGTCAGGCTCCGGAGGTGGGCCGCCGCGTTGTCCTCGCCGGTCTCGTTGTGCCGATAGCGACCCGGGTCCCATGGCGCGATCGTCTCCTCGAGCCACTTCAGGATGTCCGCCCACAGGCCTGATTCCTGGTCGTTCACGAACACCGAGGCGGTAATATGCATGGCGCTCACCAGGACGAGCCCTTCCTGGACGCCGCTCGCGCGCACCTGTTCGGCCACCTCATCGGTGACGTCGATGATCTCCTGGCGCTGCTTGGTATTGAACCAGAGGTAGTGCGTGTGGGACTTCATCTGAACCCCCGAGCGTGTCGAATTGTCACACGGGTGCCGAACACCTAGATTGCCCCGTCAAATATGGCGCTCCCGTTCCGCCAACGGATCTTCCTCGTTCTTGTAGCGCTCACCGCCGTGCCGACCGCGCTCGCGGTGGTAGGGTGGGCGCTCGCGGTGCGCACGGTAGGCCCGTCGGCGGGCGCGCGCGTCGGGTGGGAAGAGGTCGCGGCCTCGGCGCGCGACATGGTCGACCGGATCGACACGACGCGGCTCGCGCCGCGCGAGCGGGCGGCAGTGCGGCGGCTGCTGGAGCAGGTGTCGACCGAAGTGACGCTGTCACGCCGCGCCGAGACGTACCTGCGCTACTACGCCGGCGCGTTCGCGGGCGTGGTGGTGGTGCTGGGGGCGGTGGTCGTATTCGCGGGCGTGCGGCTCGCCGGACATCTGTCGCGGCAGTTGTCGCGGCCGATCGACGAGCTGGTCGGCTGGACGCGACTGATTCGCCGCCGCATGCCCCTCCCGGCGGGTCCGCCCACTCATGGGGCCCCCGAGTTTGAGGCACTGCGCCAGGCGTTGCGCGAGCTGGCGACGGCGCTCGACCAGGCGCGCGAGCAGGAGCTCGAGGCCGAACGGCTGCGCGCGTTCCGCGAAGTCGCGCGGCGCGTGGCGCACGAAATCAAGAATCCACTGACGGCGATGCGGATCGCGGTCGATCAGCTGCGCCGCTCGAGTGCGCAGGCAGCGGGACCGACGGCGGTGGCGGTGGACGTGCTCTCCGCCGAAACCGACCGGCTCGACCGCCTGGCGAAGGAGTTCGCCGAGTTCGGCCGGTTGCCCGAGGGGCCGAAGAGCGAAGTGGATCTCGTGGACTTGCTCGTCGATCTGAGCAAGAGCGCCGTGCCGCCCGAGGTCGCGGTGACCGTCCGCGCCAACGGCGCCCCGCGTACGATGCTCGGCCAGTACGACCCGCTGCGGCGCGCCTTCGCGAACCTGCTCCGCAACGCAGCCGAGGCGATGGGGGGCCGCGGCTCGATCGACGTCGCCGTGGCGAACGACGGCCGGGGCCTGCTCGTGACGATCGCCGACCACGGGTGCGGCATCCCGGAGGAGCTGCGGCCGCGGGTGTTCGAGCCGTACTTCACGACCAAGCAGGACGGCACCGGCCTTGGTCTCGCGCTGGTGCGGCAGACGATCGAGGCCCACCAGGGCACGATCCACGTGTCGGAGACGCCGGGCGGCGGCGCCACGTTCTCCATCGTCCTGGCGACCGCATGAGCCCGCGCATCCTGCTGGTGGACGACGAGACCAACATCCGCAAAATGGTGGGCGCGCTGCTGCAGTCGGAGGGCTTCGAGACCGCCGAGGCCGCGAACGGGACCGCGGCGATCGCGGCAGTCGAGCGGGAGACGCCCGACGCGGTGCTGCTCGACCTGATGATGCCGGGCGGTCCCGACGGCCTCGCGACGCTGGAGCAGCTCAAACGCAGCGCCCCGGATCTGCCCGTGGTGATGATGAGCGGTAAGGCGAACCTCACCGACGCGGTGCGCGCCACCAAGCTGGGCGCGTTCCAGTTCCTCGAGAAGCCGCTCACCCCCGAGGGCGTGCTCACGACCCTGCGGGCCGCGCTCGAGCTGTCGCGCACGCTCGCCGAGAACCGGCGCCTGCACGAAGCGTTGGGTCATGCCGATCCCCTCGTGGGCGTGAGCGCCGCCATGGACGAGCTGCGCGCCCTGATCGCTCGCGTCGCCCCCACCGAGGCACGGGTGCTGATCACCGGCGAGTCGGGGACCGGCAAGGAGCTCGTGGCTTCAGCCATCCACCGCCAGAGCGCGCGTGCGGCGCAGCGGTTCGTGTGTGTGAACAGCGCCGCCATCCCGAAGGATCTCGTGGAATCCGAGATGTTCGGGCACGAACGCGGCGCCTTCACGGGCGCCACCGAGCGACGCGTGGGCCGCTTCGAGCTGGCGGACGGTGGCACGCTCTTCTTGGACGAGGTCGGCGACCTGAGCCTCGAGGCCCAGGCGAAGCTGCTGCGCGTGCTCGAGACCGGCGTGATCGAGCGGCTCGGTGGCGAGCGACCGGTCACGGTGGATGTCCGCGTGATCGCGGCGACCAACAAGGACCTGACCAAAGCGGCCCAGCAGGGGCTGTTCCGCGAGGACCTCTTGTTTCGGCTCAACGTGCTGCCCCTGCACATTCTCCCGCTGCGGGAGCGGGCGGAGGACGTCCCGCCGCTGGTACAGCATTTCGCAGCGCGCCAATCCGGCCGTCTGGGACGGCCGGTGCGCCTCGACGCCGGCGCCGTGCAGCTGCTCACGGCGTACGCCTGGCCGGGGAACGTGCGCGAACTGGCGAACCTGGTCGAGCGTCTCGCGATCCTGGCGACGGGCGCGTCAATCACCGCGGACGATGTGGCGCGCGTCGTGCCGCAGGACGGCGCGGCGCGGCCCAGCGCGGGGACGGACGACTGGACCGACGTGGCGCTCGCCGGGGCGCTCGACAACTTCGAGCGCACCTTGATCGCCCGCGCTTTGTCTGCCGCGCGCGGCAACGTCGCCGAAGCCGCCCGCCGGCTCGCCACCGATCGCGCCAACCTGTACCGGCGGATGCGACGGCTCGGGCTCGAGCCTCCCCGCAACGTGGCGGGATGACACGCTTCCGAGCCTCGCGGCGCGCCGCCGAGCACGGCCGGAAGGCGGCACGGCCCATGCACCTGCCGTCGGCGCCCCCAACCGAGGCCCCGCCCATGCGCGCGACCGTCCTGACTCTGGTCTGCCTCCTCGCCCCGGCAGTCGCCCGCGCCCAGGACACGGCCATCGTCATCAACCCCGAGAGCGTGAGCGTCGCGCCGCAACCGGGCGAGCTGCCGCGCCTCGTGGCGGAGGAGGCGATCCGTTTCTACAACGCCCCGACCACGACCCGTCTGGTGGGCCGCTCGCGGCTGCCTCGGGGCAACGAGTGGCGCGGCGACGTGGCCGTGCGCAACGGCACAGTCTCGGTGGGCGGCCGCATCCAGGGCACCCTGCTCGTGATCAACGGGGACGCGAGCGTCGACTCGGGTGCCGTGATCTCGGGAGACCTGATCGTGATCGGCGGGACCGCGACGCAGACGCCGGGCGCCGCGGTGGGAGGCGAGATGCGCGTGTACCGCGCCCCGCTCGGATATCGCACGCAGGGCGAGGAGATCGCCCTGGCGCGGGTGAACCCGCGCCGCTGGCTCCGCAATGTGGGCGTGGAAAAGTCGTGGGGCACCGCCGACTCACGCTCGTCGCTCACACTCGCCACGGGCGGCACCTTCAACCGGGTCGAGGGCTTGCCGGTCGTGTTCGGTCCGATGTTCGACTGGAAGCTCCAGCAGAACGTGCGGTTCCGGCTCGACGCGCTGGGAGTGTTCCGCACGGCAGGGGACCTGACGGACCGGCGCAGCGACTTGGGCTATCTGTTGGGCACGGAGCTGCGCGCGGGCGAAGTCCCTGCCTACGGCGCCGAGGTGCGGGCCTATGACGCGGTCGTGCCGGTCGAGGACTGGGGACTGCATAACGCGGAGATCGGCTGGTCGGCGTTCCTGTTCCAGCGCGACTATCGCGACTACTACCTGAGCAAGGGACTCGCGGGCCGCGTGTTCGTGCAGCCGACGCGGCTGCTTCACCTCGCCCTCGACGTGCGGCATGAGTGGCAGACGAGCGTGGCGGCGCGCGACCCGTGGACCTTGTTCCGCCACGATCAGCCGTGGCGCCCCAACCCGCCGATCGACGCGGGACACTACACCACGGTGAGCGGCACGGTCACCCTGGACACGCGCAACGATCGTACCGACCCGACGGCGGGGTGGTTCGTGTCGGCCCAGCTCGAGAGCTCGCACAGCAAAGACGTGAGCCCCCAGACGGGCGTGCCGACGACCGTGCGCCGCCCCATCCCCACGGACGGCTCGTACCGGTTTACCCGGGCGTTCTTCGATTTGCGCCGCTACACCCGCGTCAGCCCCTCCGGGCGCGTGAATCTCCGCCTGCTGGCCGGCGGCTGGCTGGGCGGCGACCCCCTGCCGCTGCAGCGCCGGCTCTCGATCGGCGGACCCGATCCGCTGGCGGGGTACGGCTTCCGTGGCAGTGCGTGCAACCGCGACATCACCGACGCGGCGTTCAGGGGCACCCTCCTCGCCGCGTGCGACCGGGTGCTCCTGGTACAGGCCGAGTACCGGGGCCACATCTCGCTCCACTGGGCGTACAACTCCTCGCGCCCGGAGGACGAGCAGTCCAAATCGCTGTTCGCCTTGCGCGGCCCCGATCTCGTCGTGCTGGGCGACGCCGGCCAGGCGTGGCTCGTCGGCACCGGGCCGGGCCGGGTGCCGAGCGACCGGCTGCCGACGATCGGGAGCTGGCTCGGAAATCTGGGACTGGGCGTCGACTGGGGCGGGTTCGGCCTGTACGTGGCGAAGGCGGTGACGGCGGGCGAGCCTTTGCGATTCACGCTGCGACTCGACCATCGCTTCTGAGGTGAGGGCGGGGCTCCGTCTCCTCGCCCTGCTCGCGTGCGCGGCGGCCGCCCCCTCCCCCCCGGCCGGCGCGCAACAGCCCTCGCTGACGGTGCTCGTGCAGAGCGGCGTGCCTCGTGTCCAGGCCACCGCGCTGCTCGCCGACGGCAAGTTCGTCGGCCTGATGCGGTCGGGATTTCCGCTGCGGCTGCATTATCGCCTCGAGCTGTGGCGCGCGCGCTCGGGCTGGTTCGATCAGTTCGTGAGCGACTGGCCGTGGGACGCGGTGGCGAACCACGATCCCATCGCCGATGATTTCGTGTTGATCCGCACCGAAAACGGCGCGGTGACGCGCTACGCCACCGGCGACAGTCTCGAGCGGGCGCTCGAGATCCCGTACCGCGTCCGACTCGCGCCGAAGGGGTCGGGCAAGTTCTACTTCCTCTGTCGCCTCGACGTCACGACGCTCAATGACACCGATCTGGAAGAGCTGACGCGCTGGCTCAAAGGCGACGTGAGTCCGGCGGTCTCGGGCGAAGGGAACGTGGGCGGCGCACTGGTGCGCGGCCTGCAGCGGATTCTGGTGCGGATTGCCGGACTACCACGCCTCACCCTCGAGGCCCGGTCGGAGACGTTTACCAGCGGCCCGTAGGGGCACGGCGTGCCGTGCCCTTACAGCGCCTCCAGGGTTGCGAGCACGTCGCCGCCGTAGAACAGCCGGATGTACTTCGACTGGATCGACGTGAGCCGGCGTACCGCCCATGCCAGGTGCACGAAGTGCGGCTCGAACGGGGGCCGCATCGGGTGCATCCCCGCCTCCTCGGGCAGCAGGTTGCCCTTCCGGGTGTTACAGCTACTGCATGCCGTCAATACGTTCGTCCAGGCGTTCGTGCCCCCCCGCGACAGGGGCACCAGGTGGTCCCGGGTCAGGCACTCCCTGTGCCGCAGCTCCTGCTGGCTGCGCCCGCAGAACTGGCAGCGGTAGTTGTCGCGGGCGAAGAGGAAGGTATTGGTGACCTGGCGGCGGAAGCGACGTGGGACGTGGACGAATTTCACGAGGCGGATGACGGCCGGCCGGGGGAATTGCAGGCGCTCGCTGCGCACGACGGAGCCGTCGGCCTCGACGATCTCCGCCTTCCGGTCGATCACGAGGCGCAAGGCACGCCGTACGGGCACCATGGTCAGGGGCTCGAACGAGGCGTTCAGCGCAAGGCAGCGCACAGCATTTTCTCCAGGCGAAAAAGCGGCCGTCTCGCCGTGGAACGAGCGGGACGGCCTCGTATGCTACACAACCGCCTAACGCGCGGCAAGAGCTAGGGTTATGTCCCCGCGCCCGCACCGAACAGCTTGCGCAGCTCCTCCAGCTGATCCTCCACGGACTTACGGGACGACCCGCCGGGGGTCGCGCGCCCCTCGACGCTGTCTTCCCAGGTGCCGAGTTGTGCCAGCGCCGCGCCCAACGCCGGGTGGATCCCCCCGGCGACGACCTGCGGCACGCGATCGAGCGGCACGCCGGCACGCTCGGCCTCTCGGACCAGTTTCCCCACGAGGGCGTGGCTCTCCCGGAACGGCACTCCCGCCTCGACCAGGAGATCGGCCAGGTCGGTGGCGCGGAGCGACGCATCGAGCGCCGCGCGCATGCGCTCCGGGTCGATGCCGAGCGACGCGAGCGCGCCCGTGACGGCGGGCAACACCACGGCCAGGGTGTCGAAGGCGTCGAACAGCAACGCCTTGTCCTCCTGCAGATCCTTCGAGTAACCCGCGGGAATGCCCTTGAGCGTCGTGAGCAGCGCCACCAAGTCGCCGAGCAGACGGCCCGATTTGGCGCGGGCGAGCTCGAACACATCGGGGTTGC
Organism: Gemmatimonadota bacterium; assembly: GCA_003222135.1. Classification (GTDB taxonomy): domain Bacteria; phylum Gemmatimonadota; class Gemmatimonadetes; order Gemmatimonadales; family GWC2-71-9; genus 20CM-4-69-16. Next base: position 40,423 of record QHUM01000047.1, read on the forward strand.
GCTTCTGGGGCATCAGGCTCGACCCGGTGCTGAAGTCGTCAGCGAGCCGGACGAACCCGTACTCCGAGCTCGCGTACTGAATCAGCTCCGCGCTGAGGCGCGAGAGGTGCGTGCCCACCAGCGCGATGTGGAACAGCACCTCGGCCACGAAGTCGCGGTCGCCCGTGGCGTCCAGTGCGTTGGCGGACACGGCGCGGAATCCGAGGGCTTCCTTGAGCAGCACGCGGTCGACGACGAAGCCCGATCCCGCGATCGCCCCCGAGCCGAGCGGCAGCTCGGCCACGCGGCGTCGCGCGTCGGCGAGCCGCTGGCGGTCGCGCACCAGCGGCCAGGCGTGGGCGACGAGGACGTACGCCCAGCGCACCGGTTGCGCCCGCTGGCCGTGCGTGTAGCCGGGGAGGATCGCGTCGATGCCCTCGCGAGCACGCCCGACGAGGGTGCGACCGAGCGCCGCCAGGTCGGCGTCGAGCTGGTCGATCGCGCCGAGCGTCCAGAGACGGAGGTCGGTCGCGACCTGATCGTTGCGAGAGCGGCCGGTGTGGAGCTTCCCCGCTACGGCGCCGACTTCGTCATACAGGAGCCGCTCGACCAACGTGTGGACGTCCTCGTCGGGGGCCCCGACCGCGGCGCCGTCCGCCAGGCGCTCGGCCACGCGATCGAGCCCGTCCAACAACTGGGACTCTTCGGCCGGGTTCAGCACCCCGACCCGCCCCAACGCGTGCACCCATGCCTTGCTGGCGGTCACGTCCTGCGGCCACAAGCGGTGATCCACCGGCAAACTGCGGTTCAAGGCGTCGAGCGCCTCGCTCGGTCCCAGGCTAAAGCGCCCCCCCCACATCTGGTGGGGCGCTGGAGGAGTGGCAGGCGGGGGGCTGCTCTCGGTCGGGTGGCGGGCCATCAGTCGGCCGCCGCGACGGCGTCCTGCTCCCGGCGCACCGCATCCAGGCCGGCCCCGATCTTGATCGCGAGACCGTACAGGTGGATGAAGCCCTCGGCATCCTTCTGGTTGTAGACGTTGTCCTTCCCGAAGGTGGCATAGGACGGCTGATACAGCGCGTGCGGACTCTCCCGGCCGGCCACCGTAACGCTCCCCTTGTACAGCTTGAGCCCCACGGTTCCGGTCACGCGCTGCTGGGTGCTCGTGATCAGCGCATCGAGGGCCTCGCGCTCGGGGGTCCACCAGCGACCGTCGTACACCACGTCGGCATAGCGGAGGGCCACTTCGTCCTTGAGCCGCAGGGTGCGCCGGTCGAGCACCAGCTGCTCGAGCTCCCGGTGCGCGGCGTGGAGCAGCGTCCCGCCGGGCGTCTCGTAGACGCCACGGGACTTCATTCCCACGAGCCGATCCTCCACCACGTCCGCGCGGCCCACGCCGTGCTCCGCGGCGACATCGTTCAAGGTCTCGAGCAGCTCCACGGGACCGAGCGGCACGTGGTCCACCGAAACCGGCGTCCCTTCCTCGAAGCCGATCTGCACCACGACGGGCTCCGCGGGGGCGTCGAGCGGGCTCTTGGTCATGACGAAGATGTGTTCCGGTGCTTCGTGGGCGGGGTCTTCGAGGATGCCCCCTTCGTGGGAGCAATGCCACAGGTTCCGGTCGGTCGAGTACGGCTTCTCGAGCGTCGCCTGGACCGGAATGCCTTTCGCCTTGACGTAGGCGATCAGGTCCTCGCGACCCTGGAAGGTCCATTCGCGCCACGGGGCGATCACCTGCAGCTCCGGCGCGAGGGCGGCGTAGGTCAACTCGAAGCGGACCTGGTCGTTGCCCTTGCCGGTGCAGCCGTGGGCGACGGCCTGGGCGCCGATCCGCTGCGCCAGGGCGACCTGGTGAGCCGCGGTCACCGGCCGCGCCATGGCAGTGCCCAAGAGGTAGGTGCGCGCGTACACTGCCCCGGCACGGAGCGTGCGGAAGACGAAGTCCCGCACGAACTCCTCGCGGAGGTCCTCGATCACGCAGTCCATCGCGCCGGAGCGCTTCGCCTTTTCGACCAGCCCCGCGAGCTCCCCCGCCCCCTGTCCCACGTCGGCGGCGAAGCACACCACCCGGGCGCGATGCTGCTCGCGCAGCCAGGGTACGATCGCGGACGTGTCGAGCCCGCCCGAATACGCCAGCACCACCAACGGCCCCATGTCGCGCTCCTCGTGTGTTTATGCAGTCGGATGCATAAACATACACGTCGTGGAGCGGCTGTCAACGACCCCCGAGCCTAGCGCCCGCGCCCTGGCGCGCCGATCTTTTTGGTCCCGATGAACCGGCGAGAATTGCTCCGTGTGCTTGGCGCCAGCGCGCTCCTGCCGGCGCTGCCGGGCCGTTCCGCCGAGCGCCTCGGCGCGGCTGGCCGGCGCATCCACGCGCAAGCCCGGAGTCGCGGGCTCCAGGTGCTCGATCCGCATCAAAGCGAGACGGTCGCCACGATCGCCGAGCTGATCATCCCCACGACCGACACGCCCGGCGCCCGGGCGGCCCAGGTGCACCGCTTCATCGATCTGCTGCTCGCCGAATGGGCGCCGGACGACGACCGGAAGCAGTTTCTCGACGGACTGGCCGACGTGGACGCGCGTGCGCGCACCGCCTACGGCACGGATTTCATCAGCGCAACCGCGGCGCAACGCGAGGCGATCCTGACTGCGCTCGACGCCGACCTCCGGACGCGGCAGGAGGCGAAACAGGATACCTGGAAGCTGTTCTTCCAGCGGATGAAGTTCCTCACGGTGTACGGCTACTGCACCTCCGAAGTCGGCGCCACGGCCGAGCTGCACTACGAGGTGATCCCGGGCTCCTACGACGGGTGCACGGACTTGAGGCGGATGAGCGCCGGCCCCGGGGATTTCTGATGGCGGCGCCCAGCTTCGACGCCATCGTCGTCGGCTCCGGGATCTCGGGCGGGTGGGCCGCGAAGGAGCTGTGCGAGCGCGGGCTCAAGACGCTCGTGCTCGAGGCCGGCCGGCCGATCGATCCCGCCCGGGACTACGTCGAGCACGTGCCGCCGTGGGCGATGAAGTTCCGCGGCTTCGGCGACCGCAAGGCGCTCGAGCGCGATCAGTTCATCCAGCGCCACTGCTACGCCTGCAACGAGTACAGCGGCAAGTTCTTCGTGAACGACCGGGAGAACCCGTACAGCTTCGATCCCGACAAGCCGTTCCACTGGATCCGTGGGCGCCAGGTCGGCGGCCGGTCCCTCATGTGGGGGCGGCAGGTGTACCGCTGGAGCGATCTCGACTTCGAGGCGAATGCGCGCGACGGCTTCGGCGTGGATTGGCCGATCCGCTACGCCGACATCGCGCCGTGGTACGACCACGTCGAGGAGTTCATCGGGATCTCGGGCGAGGCGCTCGGTCTCCCCCAGCTCCCCGACGGCAAGTTCCTCCCGCCGATGGCGCTGAACTGCGCCGAGCAGGTCGTGCGCGAGGGCGTCGCGAAGCGCTTCGCCCCGGAGCGGGTCGTGACGATCGGCCGCGTCGCCATCCTCACGGCGCCGCACGGCGGGCGCGCGGCGTGCCACTACTGCGGGCCGTGCGAGCGCGGCTGCATCACGCACTCGTACTTCAACAGCATCGGCGTGACGCTCCCGGCGGCGCGCGCCACGGGCCGGCTCACGCTGCGCCCCTACAGCGTGGTCGAGAGCGTCTTGTACGACGAGCGGCGCGACCGGGCCACCGGTGTGCGCGTCATCGACGCGCAGACCCACCAGGCGCTCGAGTTCCACGCGCGCGTCGTCTTCCTGTGCGCCTCGACGCTCGAGTCGACCCGCATCCTCCTCAACTCGAAGACCCGCCGCTTCCCCGCCGGGCTCGCGAACGCGAGCGGTGCGCTCGGCAAGAACCTCATGGACCACATCATGGGCGGCGGGGCGGCGGGGATGATCCCGGGCATGGAAGACCGCGGCGTCCACGGGCACCGGCCCAACGGGATCTATGTGCCCCGATTCCGCAACGTGAAGACGCCGCACCCCGACCTGCTGCGCGGGTACGGGTTTCAGGGCGGCGCCGATCGCGCGGGGTGGGGCCGCATGGCGTCGCAGCCCGGGTTCGGCGTCGAGCTCAAACGCGGCCTGCACACAGCCGGGCCCTGGCACTTCTCGTTCTACGGCTTCGGGGAATGCCTGCCCCGCCCGACCAACTTCGTGGAGATCGACTCGGAGAAGGTCGACGCCTGGGGGGTTCCGGCGCTGCGGATCCACTGCGCGTGGAGCGACAACGAGCGCAAGCTGCTGCACGACATGTCGGTCACCGGGGCGGAGATGCTGGAGGCCGCGGGGGCGCGCGACATCCACTCCTTCACGGACGACAATCCACCGGGTCTCACGATCCACGAAATGGGCACCGCGCGGATGGGGCGCGACCCGAAGACGTCGGTCCTGAACGCCCACAACCAGTGCCACGACGTGAAAAACGTGTTCGTCACCGACGGCGCCTGCATGGCGTCGACGGCATGTCAAAATCCGTCCATCACGTACATGGCGCTCACGGCGCGGGCGGCGGCATACGCAGTGGAAGCGATGAAACGGAACGAACTGTAAGGCCCCAGAGATCAGGGGTCAGGGACCAGGGAGGAAAGCAACGATGACCAGTCGACGCGACTTCACGAAAACGCTCGGTGCCGCGGCCATGGGGTTTGCCGTTCGCCCCCTGGCCACGAGTCCCCAGCCCCTCGCCCTTACGCGCAAACTCGACCGCGTCGGGCTCCAGCTGTACACGGTGCGGCACGAGATGGAGAAGGATGTCGCAGCGACGATCGCCAAGGTGGCCGCCGCCGGCTATCAGGAAGTCGAGTTCGCGGGCTACTTCGGGAAGTCCCCGGCCGACGTGAAGGCCCTGCTCGATCACCACGGCCTGACGGCGCCGTCGGCGCACATCCCATCGCTCGCGCCCGACCAGTGGCGCGCGTCGCTCGACGCGGCGAAGGCGATCGGCCACCAATACGTCGTGGTGCCGTGGATTCCCGCGGAGGCGCGCAAGACCCTGGATGGCTTCAAGCGGGTCGCCCAGGACTTCAACCGCGCGGCGGCCCAAGCCCACGACGCGGGCTTGCAGTTCGCCTACCACAACCACGACTTCGAATTCGTGCCCACGGAGGGCCGCCTGCCCTACGACGTCCTGCTCGAGACGACCGACCCCAAGCTCGTCCAGTTCGAGATGGACCTCTACTGGATCACCAAGGGCGGCCAGGATCCCCTCACCTACTTCGCGCGCTGGCCCGGCCGGATCCCGCTGGTGCACGTCAAGGACTCAGGGGGGCCGCCCGACCATAAGATGATGGACGTCGGCGCGGGAACGATCGACTGGAAGAAGATCTTCGCGCGGGAAGACCAGGCCGGGATCCGCCACGCCTTCGTCGAGCACGATCAGCCGACCGACGCATTCGCCTCGATCAAGGCGAGCTGCGACTACCTGAAGCGGCTGGAGTTCTGATGCGGCGGCGCGACCTGCTGGGGGTGTTCGCGGCGAGCACCTTGGGTTCCCAGGCTAAACCCTGGGCTCGGCCGACCACTGCCCTAAAGGGCACCGCGGGACGTCTGAAGCAGTCCGCCTGCCGTTGGCCATACCGCGGGATCCCGCTCCCCGAATTCTGTCGCGCCGCGGCGAAGATCGGCCTGGCGGGGATCGACCTGCTCGGCGCCGACGAATGGCAGCAGGTGCGCGACTGCGGGCTCGTCTGCTCGATGGGCTATCCCGTGAGCCGCCGGGACTTCATCGCCACGGGATTCAACGACCGGGCGAACCACGCGATGCTGCTGCGGGAGCTCGAGGCCACGATTCCGGAGGCGGCGCGCCACGGCGTCCCGAACGTCATCACGATGTTCGGCAACCGCCGCGGCAAGAGCGACGCGGAGGCGATCGACAACTGCGTCGCCGGACTGAATCAGATCAAGGCGCTGGCCGAGGCGCAGGGCGTGACGGTGTGCCTCGAGCTGCTGAACAGCAAGGTGGACCACGCGGATTACCAGGGAGACCACACCGCGTTCGGAGTCGCCGTGATGAAGGCGGTCAACTCGCCGCGCGTCAAGCTGCTGTACGACATCTATCACATGCAGATCATGGAAGGCGACGTGATCCGCACGATCCGCGACAACCGGGAGTACATCGCCCACTTCCATACGGGGGGGGTGCCCGGCCGCCACGAGCTGGACGGCACGCAGGAGCTGAACTGGCACGCCGTCGCGGCGGCCATCGCCGACACGGGCTTCCAGGGTTTCGTGGCGCACGAGTTCACTCCCACCCGCGATCCGCTCACGTCGCTCTCTGAGGCGGTCGCGGTGTGCACTGTTTGAAAGGGAGGCACCGGCATGACGCTGGTCCGGCAAGCGAAGCAGTACGACGTGTGCATCATCGGCTCCGGCGCCGGCGGCGGCATGGCCGCCCATGCGCTCACCCAGGCGGGCGCCGACGTGATCGTGCTCGAGGCGGGCGTCCCGTGGGACAACGCCAAGGACTCGGCGATGCTGACGTGGCCGTACGAGTCGCCGCGGCGCGGCAAGTCCACCAAGGAGCGGCCGTTCGGCGAGTTCGACGCGTGCATCGGGGGCTGGGAGATCGACGGTGAGCCGTACACCCGGGCGGCCGGCACCGAGTTCAACTGGTGGCGGGCCCGCATGGTGGGGGGCCGCACCAATCACTGGGGCCGCATCTCGCTGCGCTTCGGGCCGTACGACTTCAAGCGCAAGAGCCGGGACGGGCTGGGCGACGACTGGCCGATCTCCTACGAGGACGTCGCGCCTTACTATGACAAGATCGACCGGCTGATCGGGGTGTTCGGCAGCAAGGAGAACCTCCCGAACGAGCCCAACGGAGTGTTCCAGCCGCCACCGATGCCTCGCTGCCACGAGCTCCTGGTCAAGCAGGCCGCCGACAAGCTCCACGTCACCTGCATTCCCGCGCGGCTCTCGATCCTCACGCGGCCCTTGAACGGCCGGGCCGCGTGTCACTACTGCGGCCAATGCAACCGCGGCTGCCGTGTGAACGCGAACTTCACCTCCACCAACGTACTGATCGCCCCGGCGCTCGCCACGGGCAAGCTCACCCTCGTGACCAATGCGATGGCGCGCGAGGTGACGGTGGACAAGAACGGCCGCGCCTCGGGCGTGGCGTACGTCGACAAGACGACCGGAACGGACCAGCACGTGCGCGCCAAGGTCGTGGTGCTGGCCGCCAGCGCCTTCGAGTCCGCGCGGCTGCTGTTCAACTCCCGGTCGGCACGCTTCCCCAACGGTCTCGCGAACGCGAGCGGCACGGTCGGCAAGTACATCACCGACACGACCGGGACGGACGTCGGAGGATTCATTCCCAAAATGATGGACCACGTGCCGCACAACCACGACGGCGTGGGCGGCATGCACCTCTACATGCCGTGGTGGCTGGAGGACGCGAAGCTCGATTTCCCGCGCGGCTACCACATCGAGGTGTGGGGCGGGACCCACCAACCCGGCTACGGGTTCATGGGCGGGATCCACCGCTATCCTCCCGGTGGCGGCTACGGCAGGCAGCTCAAGGACGACTACCGCCGCTATTACGGCGCCACGATCGGCTTCTCGGGCCGCGGCGAGATGATCCCGAACGACGACACCTACTGCGAGCTCGACCCGCGCCTGGTGGACCGGTGGGGCATCCCGGTGCTGCGCTTCCACTGGAAGTGGTCGGACCACGAGTACAAGCAGGTGAAGCACATGCAGGAGACGTTCCGCGCGCTCATCGCGGAGATGGGCGGCGAGGTGTTCTCCCCCATGCCCACGGCGGAGCGGGGCTACGGCATCGCGGCGGGCGGCACCATCATCCACGAGCTCGGCGGCCTGCGCATGGGCGACGACCCGAAGACCTCGGTGCTCAACCGCTGGTGCCAGGCGCACGACTGCAAGAACCTGTTCGTGACCGACGGCGGGCCGTTCGTATCGCAGGCGGACAAGAACCCGACCTGGACGATTCTCGCCATATCCCTGCGGACGAGCGAGCATATCACGGACCTGATGAAACGGGGAGAGTTGTGAACGATTGCGGATTGCGGATTGCCGATTGCGGATTGGCAATGCCGAGCTCGACACGTCAAATCCGCAATCCGAAATCCGCAATCCGAAATGGGGGAAGGAATGGATAGACGCTCGGCAGTCACCCTGCTCGCCGTGGCTCCGGTCACCGCGGCGTTCCGCTGGGCTCCGGAGTCGGTGCGCGAAGCGGCGGCGCTGGCGCGCCAGGCGCTCGAGCACGGCGCGCCGTACGCGCCGAAGAGCTTCACCGCCCACGAATGGGACACGGTGCGCCTGCTGGTCGATCTCATCATTCCCAAGGACGAGCGCTCGGGGAGCGCCACCGATGCCGGCGTCCCGGAGTTCATGGACTTCATGCTCGGGGACGATCCCGAGCTGCAGACGCCGATTCGCGGCGGTCTGGCCTGGCTCGATCACGAGTGCGACGACCGCTACGGCAAGACGTTCGTCACCTGCACCGACGCCGAGCGGACCGCGCTGCTCGACGACGTCGCGTGGCCCAAGAAGGCGAAGCGCGAGCACGCGGCGGGCGTCGCCTTCTTCAACAGCTTCCGCGATCTCACGGCTGCGGGGTTCTTCTCGAGCAAACTGGGCGTGCAAGACCTGCGCTACATCGGCAACACGTTCCTCGCCGAGTGGAAAGGCTGCCCGCCCGAAGCGCTCGCGAAACTCGGGGTGTCCTACGGGGCATGAGGCCGGGGAAGGGGAAAAGGCCGGGGAAGGGGGAAGGGCAGACGTAATGACAGCTCGTCGACTCGGCGTCGGGTTCATCGGGAGCGGCTTCAACGCGCGGTTCCACCTGCACGCTTTCCAGGCGGTGCGCGACGCGGACGTGCGCGGGGTGTGGAGCCCGACGCGGCAGCGCGCCGAGGAGACGGCCGCCCTGGCGCGCCAGCTCGACCTCGGGTCTACGAACGCCTACCGCTCCATCGCCGAGATGGTGGCGGACCCGGAGATCGACGCCGTGTGGCTGTGCGGCCGGAACGACGCGCGCATCGAGAACGTGGAAGAGATCACCGATGCGGTGGTGCGCGGCAAAGCAGAGCTCAAGGGGATCGCGTGCGAGAAACCGCTGGCGCGCAACCTCGCCGAGGCACAGCGCGTCGCCGAGCTCGTGACGCAGGCCGGGATTGCCCACGGCTACCTCGAGAACCAGGCGTTCGCCCCGGCCGTCGCGCACGGACGGGCCATCATCTGGAGCCGCGGCGCGGCGCTGACCGGCCGCCCCTACCTCGCCCGTGCCGCCGAGGAGCACAGCGGGCCCCACATGCCGTGGTTCTGGCAGGGACAGCTGCAGGGCGGCGGCGTGCTGAACGACATGATGTGCCATTCGGCGCTGGTGGTGCGTCACCTGCTGACCAAGCCGGGGGCGCCGCTCTCGACGGTGCGCCCGGTGCACGTGACCGGGCACATCGCGAGCCTGAAGTGGAGTCTCCCCGAGTACGCGAAGCGGCTGCAGCAGCGGATGGGCCAAGAGGTGGACTATACCAAGCGCCCGTCGGAGGACTTCGCCAGCCTCATGATCGAGTTCGAGACGGACGACGGCGCGACCGTGCTGGGAGAGGCGACGACGTCGTGGAGCTTCGTGGGCGCGGGGCTGCGCCTCTCGGCCGAGCTGCTCGGTCCCGAATACTCGATGTCGTGGAACACGCTGGACAGCCCGCTCAAGCTCTTCTTCAGCCGCGAGGTGAAGGGCAAGGCCGGTGAGGACCTGGTCGAGAAGCAGAACGCCGAGATCGGCTTGATGCCCGTGGTGGCGAGCGAGCCGGCCGCCTACGGCTACGAAGCCGAGGACCGGCATTTCGTGAGAGTGTTCCTGGGCTGCGCGCAGCCCGAGCTGACGTTCGACGACGGCGTCGAGGTGGTGAAGCTGCTGATGACGGCCTACATGAGCGCCGAGCAGGGGAAGACGCTGGCCTTTCCCCCGGACGGCTTGGAGCAATTCGTGCCGGCGGTGGCGAGGGGGACATGGAAACCATGAACCAATTGCGGATTGTGGATTGCGGATTGCGGATTGGAAAAGCGGCCGTCAAATCCGCAATCCGAAATCCGCAATCCGCAATCGCGTCAGTGGCGCTCCTGGCGCTGGTGTGCGGTCCCGCGCGCTCGCCCGCCCAGCAATGGCCCGTCCACTCCCTCGACCGCCCCCGTCCCCCGGTCATCGACCCGGGCCCCGAGCGACCCCCGGTGCCGCCGCCCTCCGACGCGATCGTGCTGTTCGACGGCCGGGATCTCGGGGCGTGGCAGTCGCAAGACAGCACCCCCGCGAAATGGGTCGTGCGGAACGGGTACGTCGAGGTCGCGCCCCACACCGGCGTGATCATGACGAAGCGCGGCTTCGGTGACTTCCAGCTGCACGTCGAGTGGGCCGCGCCCACGCCGCCCAAAGGCGAGAGTCAGGAGCGCGGCAACAGCGGCGTCTTCCTGATGGGCCACTACGAGATTCAGGTGCTGGACACCTACCACAACGACACCTACGCCGATGGTCAGGCCGCGGCGGTGTACGGGCAGACGCCCCCGCTCGTCAACGCGTGCCGTCCCCCCGGCCAATGGCAGGCGTACGACATCGTGTTTCACCGGCCGCACTTCGCGGCCGACGGCTCGGTGCGGGACTCCGCCCGCGTCACCGTATTCCACAACGGGGTCCTCGCGCAGGACAACACGGTCATCACGGGCTGGACGGTGCACGGGAGCCGGGCCCATTACCAGCCGCACCCGGACAAACTGCCGCTCGTGCTGCAGGATCACGGCAATCCGGTCCGCTATCGCGACATCTGGGTGCGCGAGCTCGGCGGCTCGCCTTAGCACGACGCCAACCCATGATCACGCTCTCGACCCTGCTCCTGGTCCTGGCCGCGGACTCCGCGATTTCCGTCATCCCCCGCCCGGTGCATGTCACACCCGGACCGGGGGCGTTCGTCGTGACTGGCACGACGGTGATCGTCACCGACCGCGCCACGCGCCCGCTGGGCGAGCTGCTGGGCGATTACCTCTTCCCCGCCACCGGCCTGCGGCTCGCCGTCCGCGCGGCGGCGCCGGCCGGCGCGCGCGTGATCACGCTCCGGCTCGACCCGGCGCTGACGGGCCTCGGCGCGGAGGGGTACCGGCTGGACGTCACACCGGGTCGCATCACGATCCGCGCGCCGCAGCCGGCAGGGGCGTTCTACGCGGTCCAGACCCTGCGCCAGCTGCTCCCGGCGGCCATCTTCCGCCAGGCGCGGGTGCCGACCGCCGTCTGGACGATTCCCGCCGTATCCATCGAGGACTTCCCGCGGTTCCGGTGGAGGGGCATACACCTGGACGTGGCGCGCCACTTCATGCCGAAGGAGTTCGTGAAGAAGCTCGTCGATCTCGCCGCGCTCCATAAGCTCAACCGGGTGCACCTGCACCTGACCGACGACCAGGGCTGGCGGATTGAGATCCGCCAGTACCCACGGCTCACCCAGGTAGGCGCGTGGCGGCGTCAGACGATCATCGGGCACTCCGACCGTGACTCGACCAAGTGGCGCTTCGACGGCCAGCCGCATGGCGGCTTTTACACCCAGGACGACATCGCGGAGCTGGTCGCGTATGCGCAGGCCCGGTTCGTCACGCTCGTGCCGGAGATCGAGATGCCGGGCCATTCCCAGGCGGCAATCGCCTCGTATCCCGAGCTGGGCAACAAGCCCGACACACTTCCCGTCTGGACGGCCTGGGGTGTGGACGAAAACATCCTCAACCCGTCAGACGCGACGATCCGGTTCGAGCAAAACGTCCTCACCGAAGTGATGGCCCTGTTCCCCGGGCGCTGGATCCACATCGGCGGCGACGAAGCGCCCAAGACCCAATGGAAGGCGAGCCCGCTCGCGCAGGCCAGGATCCGCGAGCTCGGTCTCAAAGACGAGGACGAGTTGCAGAGCTACTTCACGCGCCGCATGGATGAGTTCCTCACGGCGCACGGTCGCTCGCTCGTGGGCTGGGACGAGATCCTCGAGGGCGGTCTCGCGCCCAACGCGGTCGTCATGTCGTGGCGCGGGATAGACGGCGGCATCGCGGCCGCGCGCGCCGGGCACGACGTGGTGATGACACCCGGGTCGCATACCTACTTCGACTACTATCAGTCCGCCGACACGACTACCGAGCCACTGGCGATCGGGGGGTTTCTGCCGCTCGACACGGTGTACGCCTACGAGCCGGTCCCGGCGGCCCTGACGCCGGACGAAGCGCGCCACGTGCTGGGCGCGCAGGGCCAGCTGTGGACCGAATACATCCCCGACCCGAAACGGGCGGAGTACATGGCGTTCCCGCGGGCGTGCGCGCTCGCGGAGGTGCTGTGGACGCCGCGCGAGGCAAAGAGCTACCCGGACTTCCTGGCACGGCTCGCCACGCATCTCGCGCGGCTCGCCGTGCTGGACGTGAATTACCACCCGCTCAAGAACTAGAGCCCTCGACACCAGGGAGAAGGCTTCCGTGCACTCGCGTCTCGCCAAGCCATTGCTCGCCGTGCTGCTCATCGCCCCGGTCGTGGCGCCGGGTCCGGGCCGCGCCGCCCGGGCCGCCCGGGCCGCCCTCGACAACGGGCTCGCACGTACGCCCCCGATGGGGTGGAACAGCTGGAACCATTTCGGCTGCAACGTGAGCGAGCAGCTGATCAAGGAGGCGGCGGACGCGATCGTGGCCAGCGGCATGCGCGACGCCGGCTACCGCTACGTGGTGATCGACGACTGCTGGGAGGTGGCGCGCGACGCCGCCGGTGCCTTGGTCGCCGACTCGGCCCGCTTCCCGCACGGCATCAAGGCGCTGGCGGATTACGTCCACGCCAAAGGACTGGGGTTCGGGATCTACACCGACGCGGGGACCAACACGTGTCAGCGCCGGCCCGGGACCTACGGTCACGAGGAGCAGGATGCGCGCACGTTCGCCGCCTGGGGCGTGGACTACGTCAAGGAGGACTGGTGTCACGCGGAGGGGCTCGACGCGCCCACGCAGTACGCCAAGTTCCGCGACGCCCTCGCCAAAGCGGGCCGGCCGATCGTCTTCAGCATCTGCGAATGGGGGTCGAATGAGCCATGGGCGTGGGCGCCCCAGATCGGCAACCTGTGGCGGACCACCGGCGACATCCGGGACAAGTGGTCGTCCATGCTCTCCCTGCTCGATCTCTCGTCGCAGCACGCCAGCGTCGCGCGGCCGGGCGCGTGGAACGACCCCGACATGCTCGAGGTGGGGAACGGCGGCATGACGGACGGCGAGTACCGCGCCCACTTCAGCCTGTGGGCCATCATGGCCGCGCCGCTCATGGCCGGGAACGACGTGCGGGCCATGTCCCCCGCCACGCGCGACATCCTGACGAACGCCGAGGTGATCAGCGTGGATCAGGACTCGCTCGGGGTGCAGGGGATGCTCGTGCGGGAAGGACCGCCCGAGCTCCAGGCGTGGGCGAAGCCGCTGAAGGACGGCGCGCGCGCGGTGGCGCTGCTCAACCGGGGGGACACGGCGGCCAAGATCACCGCGCGCTTCGACCGGCTCGGGCTGCACACCGATTCCGCGACCGTGCGAGACCTGTGGGCGCGGGCCGATCGAGGTGCGTTCAAGCGCGAGTACGCCGCGACGGTGGCGGCACACGGCGTGGCCATGCTGCGCGTCACGCCGATCCGAGCGAAGTAGTCCCGCGGGACCCTGGGAGACCGTCGCATGACGACGCTGCACTGGATCGATTACGCCATCATGCTGCTGTACTTCGCGTTCGTGCTCGGCATCGGAGCGATGCTGCGGCGCTACGTGCACACGAGCGAGGACTTCTTCCTCTCGGGCCGCTCGATCCCCGCCTGGGTGACCGGTCTCGCGTTCATCTCGGCGAACCTGGGCGCACAGGAAGTGATCGGGATGGGTGCCTCGGGCGCCAAGTACGGGATCGCGACGAGTCACTTTTACTGGGTGGGCGCGATCCCGGCCATGGTGTTCGTGGGGCTCTTCATGATGCCGTTCTACTACGGCTCGCGCGCCCGGTCCGTCCCCGAATATCTGAAGCTGCGGTTCGACGAGAAGACGCGGGCGGTGAACGCCGTCTCGTTCGCCGTCATGACGGTGTTCTCGTCCGGCATCTCGCTGTATGCGATGGGGAAGCTGCTCAATCTGCTGCTGGGATGGAGCTTCGACGCCAGCATCCTCGTCGCGGGGGGCATCGTGCTCGGCTACATCTTCCTCGGCGGCCTGACGAGCGCCATCTACAACGAGGTGCTGCAGTTCTTCCTCATCGTGTTCGGCTTCGCCCCGCTCGTGTTCCTCGGGCTGCGGGACGTGGGCGGGTGGGCGGGGCTCTCCGCGCGGCTTGCCGGCGTCGCCACCAGCAACGGCTACGCGGCGGGCGCCTACACGCGGAGCTGGGCGTTCATGGGAAGCGCGTCCGCGAACCCCGTCGGCGTCGAGTGGTTCGGCCTCGTCATGGGCCTCGGGTTCGTGCTGTCGTTCGGGTACTGGTGCACGGACTTCCTCGTCGTGCAACGCGCCATGGCGGCGAACTCGATGACGGCGGCGCGGCGCACGCCGCTCATCGCCGCGCTCCCCAAGATGCTGTTTCCCTTCCTCGTGATTCTTCCCGGCATGCTCGCTCTGGTCGTGAGCTCCACCGCCGTGCGGTCGACGAGCGTCCCGGCGCCGGGTGCGCCCGCGGTGGCCAGTGCCGCCGCCGCGGCGACGGTCGCTCCGGCGAATCCGGTCCCGGAGCGCCGGGAGGGGATCGTGCCGCCCAAGCTCGACCCGCGCACCGGCGAGCCGCTGCGCGACGCCCGCGGCCGCGTGGTGCTCGACTACGATCTCGCCACGCCGATGATGCTGATGCACTTCTTCCCGGCGGGCCTGCTCGGGCTGGGGCTCACGGCGCTGCTGGCGTCGTTCATGTCGGGGATGGCCGGGAACGTGACGGCCTTCAATACCGTGTGGACCTACGACCTGTACCAGAGCTATATCCGGCGGGGGGCGCCGGACTCGCACTACCTCGCGATGGGCCGGTTCGCGACGGTGTTCGGGGTGGCCATCTCTATCGTGGCGGCGTACGTGGCGGCGTCGTTCAACAACATCATGGACTTCCTGCAGCTCGTGTTCGCGTTCGTGAACGCGCCGCTGTTCGCCACGTTCGCGCTGGGGATGTTCTGGCCGCGGGCCACCGGCCACGGGGCCTTCACCGGCCTCGTCTCCGGCATCCTCGCCGCGGCCGTGCACCACGGGATGTCGCTCCCCGCCGGCGCGCACGTCGGCGTCAAGGGCGGGTATTTCGGCGTGGTGACGACGTACCCGAGCGAGCTGGCCCAAACGTTCTGGACCGCGATCGCGGCGTGGGTCACGTGCTTCGTCGTGACCATCGTCGTCAGCCTGCTGACGCGACCCCGGCCGGCGGAGCAACTGCACGGCCTGGTGTACGGGCTGACGCCCAAACCCACCGACGACGTGAAGCGGTGGTACGAGCGCCCCGGCCCACTGGCCGTGATCGTGTTGACCCTGACGGTCGCTTTGAACCTGATCTTTTTTTAGGGCGGAAGGGGCGCGGCGTGGGAATCGACCTGCGGATGCCGCTGGGCGCGTTGTTCGGCGTGCTGGGCCTGCTGCTCACTCTGTACGGCGCCGCGACGCGCGGCCAGCCGGGCACTGAGCCGACGGGCGTACCGGTCAACCTGATCTGGGGCGTCGTCCTCCTCGCGTTCGGGCTGTGGATGCTGTTGCTTGCCCGCCGCGCGCGACAGGCGTCCAAGATGTAGCTTGCTCGATGGGGATCACTTCGGAGGAGAATACCACATGAAGCTTCTCACACTCGCGCTGGCCGTGCCGCTCCTAGCCGCCGCCGCCCCAAGAGCGGGCGCGCAGGAGGCGCCCAAGGGCCCGGAGCCGCTCCAGGTCGGAGTGGCCGCACCCGACTTCGCGCTCCCGGGCGCGACGCGCTACGGCGTGCTCAGGAATCCGATCCACTTGAGCGATTTCAAGGGGAAGACGGTCGTCCTCGCCTTCTTCTATAAGGCGCGAACCAAAGGCTGAACGATCCAAATGCATGCGTACCGTGATCAGTACGCACAGTTGTTTCACGACGGCCGCAACGTGGTGCTCATCGCCATCAGCGTGGATCCCGCCGACACGCTCGCCGCGTGGGCTCGGGACGACGAGTTCCAGTATCTGTTCGCGAGCGATACCGGGGGCGTCATCGGCAAGACGTACGGCGCCACCAATCCGAAGTACGGGCTCGACAACCGCACCCTGTTCGTGGTCGGCCCCGACGGGAAGATCGCGTATCGGGCGACGCCGTTCCGGGAGATCGACCCGACGGCGTACAAGGAGCTGGGCGCGGCGATCGACCGGGTGGCGCCTAAGCCGGCGGAATAGTCAGTCCCCGAGCAGCCGCCGCAGCACCGCGGCGATGTCCTGCTCGGCGCCGGCGCCGGTGTACACGACTTTGCCGGCGCGATCGAGCACGACGATGTAAGAGGTCGTGGGCGCCTGATACGCCCGCACCGCCGCTCCGTTCGCATCGTACAGCACGGGGAACGGCAGCGGGGCCGCTGCGAGGTGGCGCTTGATCGACGCCGGGGTCTCGTTCACGCCGACGCCGACGGCGAGGAACGTCACGTTAGCGCCGTACTTGGCATGCGCCGCCTTGAGCGACGGCTCGAGCGCCTTGCACAGCGGGCACCACGTAGCCCAGAACTCGAGCAGCACGGGCTGCTTCCCCACGTACTGCCCCAGGTCCACCACCTTGCCATCGAGATCGGCGAGCGTCACGGCGGGCCCCGTGGTTCCGAGGGGTAGCCCCACGTCCTGCCCGGCCAGCGCCACCGGGAGGGCGAGGAGACAGCCAGTCGCCAGAGCCAGCAATCGCATCGTCACAAGACCGTGCCCATTTGAATGAAGTAGTACTCCGCCATCGCGAGCAGCGCCACGCCCGCGACCTTCTTGATCCACAACGTCCAGGCGCCGGTCCGGGGGAGCGACGCTAAGGAGCCCGAGAATACCCCGACGACCACCAGCAGTGCTGTCATCCCGAGCGAGAAGACGAAGAGATAGATGAAGCCCAGCGTCGCACTCCGCGTCGTAGCCACCCACGTGAGCACCGCCGCGAAGGCCGGGGCCCCGCACGGCGCCGCGACGATGCCGGACGTGGCGCCGAGCAGAAACACGCCCCCGTACGATCCCCCCGTGAGGCGTCCGGCCCACTGCAGCAGACGTTGCGGCGCGGACACGGGAAACACGTCCAGCATGGCAAGGCCGAAAACGAGCAGCAGGTTCCCGATCGCGAAGCGCGCCCACGGGCTCGCGCTCACGGTGCCGAACAGCGACCCGGTGAGGCCGGCGATGAGGCCGAGGATCGCGTAAAACAGCGCCAGCCCCGATACGTAGGCGAACGTCAGTCGGGCCGCTCGAGCGCGGGAGGTGCTCCCGGCCCCCGTGCCCGCGAGGATACCCGCCGTGATCGGGATCATGGGGTAGATGCACGGCGTGAGGCTCGTGACGAGGCCCGCGCCGAACAGCGTGACGAGGGCGAGGAGCGGGCTCTTCGCCAGCGCCTCGCCCAGGTCCACCACGACGAACAACAGGCCGAGGGTCAACGTCCGCTACAAGCTCCACCCCGACCGATAACGTGGATGGATGAACTCGTCCGGGATACTCACGTTCGTCACCTGGCCGTTCTCCGGGTTGATCTCCAGCGCCCGGCCCAGCCGTACCGCGAGACACCCGAGCAGTACCATCGACGACAGCCCTCCCGCGTGGCCATCGAACGTCGAGCCCGCGGGCGGCCCGCCCTTGCACGCCGCGATCCACTCGGCGTAGACGCCGGGCGAGTGCGGGTACTTCGGCTGCTGCGCGGGTGGCGGTGGATCGCCGCTCGCGACGCCCTGCTTCGCGGACGTGAGCAGCTTGGCGTCGTCCCCGTACGTCCCCGCGGTCAGCTTGCCGTCGCTTCCGATCCAGAGCTGCCCACCGCCCTTGTCGAACGGCCACGCCAGCTCGTCGGCCACTTCGACCGGTCGCGGCGGATAGAGACTGCCGTCGCGCCAGACCACTTTCACCTCGGGGCGCTTGCCCTTCGCGGCGAACGTGTAGCTGATGCGCGAGCCGGCCGGCGCGGTCTCCTTGAAGAGCGGTGTCGACTCGGCCTCGATGCGCGTGGGGTAGCCGAGATCGAGGGTCCAGTAGGCGGCGTCCATGATGTGGCACGCCATGTCACCCAGCGCTCCCGTACCGAAGTCCCAGAAACCGCGCCACTTGAACGGCGCGTACGCCGGATGATACGGCCGCTCCGACGCGGGCCCGAGCCACAGGTTCCAGTCGAGCGTAGCGGGAGCGTAGTACTCCTCGAGCGGCCGGTCGAGCGCCTGCGGCCAGATCGGCCGATTGGTCCAGAAGTGCACCTCGCGCACCGACCCGATGGCGCCTGCTTCGACCAACTCGCGGATCTGGCGCGTGCCGTCGCGCGCGTGCCCCTGGTTCCCCATCTGGGTCATGATCTTGGGATGACTGCGCGCGTAGTCGGCCAGCGCGCGCACTTCGCCCATGGTCCGGGCGAGCGGCTTTTGGATGTAGGTGTGCTTGCCCGCCTTCAGGGCGAGCATTCCGGCGGCGGCGTGCGAGTGGTCGGGCGTCGACACCGTCACGGCGTCGATGTTCTTCGACTCCTTGTCGAACATCTCGCGGTAATCCTTGTATCGCTTCGCCTTGATATAGGTCTGGAACGCGTCTTCGGCGCTCTTCCAATCCACGTCGCACAGGGCGTAGATGTTCTCCCCCTCCATGCCGCGCACGTCGTTGCGGCCCATGCCCCCCACGCCGATGCAGGCGACGTTGAGCTTGTCGCTGGGCGCGCGGTAGCCACGACCCAGCACGTGCCGGGGCACGATGGTGAAGGCCACGCCGGCGCCCACGTCGCCGACGAATTTCCGTCTCGAGATGCGTTTGCGTGACATGATGCGACCCTCCTCAGTCGGCCGCCACGGGCGCGGGCGCGCGCGCGCCCCCCGGGCGAAACATGGCTGCGAATAGGACCAGAACGACCGCGGCGAACCCAGCCGGCAGCACCCAGAAGCTGGGCCAACGCCCGAGGGTCAAGCTGGCCGCGCCGCCCAAGAACCGGTTGTACACGTTGCCCGCCACCTGCGCGCCGATGAGCATGCCGACGCCATAGGTGACCAGCACCAGGAATCCCTGCGCCTGGCCGCGAATCGCGGGTGTCGATTTCTTGTCCACGTAGATCTGACCGGTGACGAAAAAGAAGTCGTAGCACACGCCGTGCAGCAGGATCGCGATGATGATGAGCGAGAGGACCGCGGAGGGCGCCGCCACCGCAAACAGGGCGTAGCGCACGACCCAGGCGGCCATGCCCACCATCAGCATCCGCTTCACCCCGAGCCGCACGAAAAAGACCGGCATGAGCAACATGAAGATCACCTCGGACATCTGCCCGAGCGACTGGGTCGCCGCGATTTTGGTGATGCCCGCATCGCCCAGGAAGATCTGGGTGAAGTTGTAATAGGCCGCCAGCGGGATGCACAGCAGGAGCGAGGCGGCAATGAAGACGTAGAACGCGCGGTCGCCGAGCTGCGCCAGTGCGTCGAGACCGAGGATGCTGCGCAGCGAGACCCGCTGCCCGGCTCCGGGCGGTGGTGTGTGGGGCAGTAGGAAGCTGAAGAGCCCCAATAGCACGCTCGCCGTGGCGGTCGTGTAAATCGGCAGAGCCGTGGGCTCCGGGACAACGCCGATCAGCGGTCCCAGCACGAAGCTGATGAACAGTCCCGCTACGATCCAGCCGGCCGTTCCGAACACTCGGATCAGAGGAAATTGCTTCTCCTGTGACTGGATGTGGTGGAACGCCAGGCTGTTCGCGAGGCCGAGGGTCGGCATGTAGCACAGGTTGTAGAGCAGCAGGAGCAGGATGAACACGACGGGCGCGCCCGCGGCCCCCGGCACGGCGAACATGATCACGCCGCCCAGCAGGTGGAGCACGCCGAGCACCTTCTCGGTCGCGAAGTAGCGGTCCGCGATCAGCCCGAGGAAGAACGGCGCCACGATGGCCGCGATCGGGTTCACCGTATAGGGCCAGTGTGTCAGCGTCTCCATGCCATGATGGGTCATGTACACTGCGATCGTCGTGTACCACGCACCCCAGATGAAGAACTGCAGAAACATCATCGCCGACAGCCTGGCGCGGACGCTCACGGCAGCACCCGGATCTTGATATTGCGGAACGTCACGGGGTACTCGTGCTCCTGCAAGCCGATGTAGCCCTCGGCGTTGCGGCCGTAACGCGGGTGCGGGGCGAACTTGCTCGCCTTCACTTTGGCCTCCCAATCCGGGCTGCCCAGCTCGTACTGGACCACCTTCACGCCGTTGAGCCAGTGCTCGACGTGATTGCCGTTCACCACGAGGCGCACCTGGTTCCACTGGCCGGGGCCCTTCACGACTCCGGCGGGCGACGGATACAGACCGTAGTCGGCGCCGGCCGCCGTCAGGCGGGACTGGCCGTCGGGATGCCCGACGTCGTCGAGCACCTGCATCTCCGGCTCGCTCCAGTAGATGGCGTTGTCGTCCGGATCTTCGCTCGCGCGGTAGAAGATCCCGCTGTTGCCGTTCTTGGCGATGTTCCACTCGAGCGACAGCTCGAAGTTCTTGAACTTCTCCTTCGTGATGATGTCGGCCGCCGGCTTGACGCGCTTCAGCGTCCCGTCCACCACCTGCCACCCCGATGGCATCGAATCCATCTTCCATCCGCGCCACCCTGCCGTGGTCTTACCGTCGAACAACAGGCGCCAGCCCGCGGCGCGCTCGTCCGCAGTAAGCGTGTTGAGCGGCGCGGCGCCGCCGGCCGAACCGGCCTGCTGGGCACCGGCCGCGCCCGGCGCCGCCAACCACGCGCCTGCCAGACACGCCCCGAGCAGGCTCATTGCCTTCAGGTGGTTCACGTGCTCCTCCTCTCGTCAGGTTTCGGGGGAATCGGGCGTCAATGCTACGATACGCCCGGGGTTCGGGGAAGGTTGGGCGCAAAGCCCGTGCCTCGAGGGGTCAGCGATGAGGATCACTCGGGCAGACCCGCGAGCTGCTTGAGGCGGCTCTGCACGGCCCTTCTGGCGCGCTCGCTCCTGGTGATGACGAGGATGGCGTCGTCCCCCGCGATGGTCCCGATGATTTCCTCCCACCCTGCCCCGTCGATGGCGAGGCCGAGCGATTGGGCGCCCCCCGCCGGCGTCTTGACCACGAGCAACGGCCCCACCCCCTCCATGGCTACGAGCATCGCCGGCAGGACCTGATCGAGGTGATGCCGGATGCCGGGGCCGCTTTCCGGGGGCGGGGCGTAGTGCGAGCCCCCATCGGGGGCGGCCACCTTGGCGAGGCCCAAGTCGCGAATGTCGCGCGACAACGTCGCCTGCGTGACGGCGAACCCTTCCCCCTTGAGGAGCTCGCGCAGCTGTTCCTGGCTCGCGACGCGTCCGGTGCGGACGATCTTGAGAATCGCGGCGTGCCGCTGCGTTTTCATGGGGCCTGAATCTAGCCGTGGACTACCCGGCCGGCGACGACGGTCAGGAGGGCGGTCGAGGGCGGTCGAGGGCGGTCGAGCAACAGGGCGGTCAACGGAAACACCGCCAAATCCGCGGCTTTGCCCACTGCCAGCGCCCCGATCTCACCATCGAGTCCCAGCGTGCGGGCGCCGTCCAGCGTGAGCGTCCGCAGGGCCTCCTCGCCGGCGAGCCCCGCGGCCGCCGCTTCCGACCAGAGATCGACATCGCCGCTCGAGACGACCGAATCGGTCCCGAGCCCCACGGTCAGGCCGGCCGCGCGGAACGCAGCGAGCGGGGCCGTGCCGTGCCCGTGCGCGCGGTTGGAGCGGGGGCAGAGCGCGATGGCCGCCCCCGCCTGCCGCAGCAGCTCGACGTCCCGCTGGCTCACTTGCACGCAGTGAATGCAGAGACACGCCGTTCCACGTTGTACGACGCCAAGTTGCACGAGGTGTTGGACGGGGGACCGGCCGCGAGCCGCCACCGGAATGCCACGGGCGCGCAACGCCTCCGCGAATGGGCCGGCTCCGTCCGCGACCAGCTGGGTCTCCTCCCGCGACTCGGCGAGGTGCACGGCGAGCGGCAGGCGTTCGCGGCGGGCGAACTCCGCCACCGCCCGATACAGCGGCTCGCTCACCGTATACGGCGCGTGCGGGGACACACCCAGACGGGCTCGGCCGGTAGCGAGTGGGCGCAGCCGCCGCACGGCAGCCGCGAGCTCGCTCAGGCTGGCGCCGCACTTTGTGGGGTCCGGTCCGAACACTTCCTGATAGTAGATGCCGCGCGCCCCGAGGCGCGCCAGTGCCTCGAGGGGGGCGCCGGTACTGCCCGTGTCCGCGACGCACGTGACGCCCGCCGCCCAACAGTCGCGCACCCCCTGCTCGGCCGAGCGGGAGAACTCTGCTGGCGTGCTCGCGTCCTTCAGGACGCGAATCGCGCGAATCCACGGCGCGAATTCCCGCTCGGCGTTCTTGCCGGCGAGGAGGGTCAGCTCGAGGTGGGTGTGACAGTTCACCAGGCCGGGGACGAGGACGGCGTCGGCGAACTCGAGGGCCTGCGCCTCGGGCGGCGTAGGCACCTGGGCATTCGGGCCGATGGCGGCGATGCTGCCGCCCGCGTCAACGAGAACGGCGCCGTCCTCGATGGGCGGCGCCGTGACCGGATGAACCGAGCGGGCGCGGATGCGCAACATCAGGGGTCAGGGATCAGGGATCAGGGGTTAGGGAGCCGGCGCCGCTGCGGACGCCTGGCCCCTGACACCCGACCTCTGATCCCTCGCCGTTATGGCGACACTCCGATGCCGAACGGCGCGTGTACGGGACACGACTGCGTCGGCTCGGTGCCGGGATAGAACCAGTCCCAGTGACGCACATCCTGCGGGCAGAACGGCGTCGCCAGGTAGCCGTTCGACCAGTCCACTTCCCGCGTGACGAGCGAGTCGGGCCGCTCCCAGTCGGGCGGCTGCGGTCGCCGGTCGTACACGTCACGCATGAACGCCGTCCAGGCGGGCGCCACGATCCGACCGCCGCCGGCGTTGTGCTCGAGGATGCGTTGCTGAATGTCGTAGCCCACCCAGATCCCGGCTACGAGCTCCGGGGTGTACCCGATGAACCACGCATCGGTGTAGTCGTCCGTGGTCCCGGTCTTGCCGGCGGCGGGGAGCGTGAATCCCGCCTTCCACACCGCGGTGAACGCGGTGCCGCGACGGATGACATCCTTCATCATGTCCACCATCAGCCAGGCATGCTCGGGGTCCATCACATCCTCGCGGCGCGGCTCCGCCTTCCAGAGGATGTTCCCCTGGCGGTCCTCGACCCGGAGGATGCCGATCGGCTCGGACCGGGTACCGAGCGTGGCGAACGCGGTGTAGGCCGCGATCATCTCCATCGGCTTCACGCCCTTGGCCCCGATGTGGATCGAGGGGTAGGGGGGGAGCGGGGTGGTGATCCCGTAGCGGCGCGCCTCGCCGATCACGGTCTGCTCGCCCAGCGCCATCCCGAGCTTGATGGTCGCGAGGTTGCGGGACAGGTACAGCCCTTCGCGCATCGGGATCAGCCCCAGCGTCGTGTCGTCGTCATCCTTGGGCTGCCACAGCGACGAGTCGAGCTGGATGACCGGCGGGTTGAGCGGCGAATCGTCCAGGATCTCGGTGACCGGGTGGCCGGCGCGGACCGCCGCCGAGTACACGAACGGCTTGAATGTCGAGCCGGGCTGGCGGATCGCCTGCGTGGCGCGGTTGTACTTCGAGTCGTCGAAGTCACGCCCGCCGATCATGGCGCGGATATAGCCGGTGTTCGCCTCGAGGGCGACGAGCGCGCCCTGGAGGTAGGGGGTGTAGAGCCCGTGGTCTTCCCCGGACGCCTTGGACGATTCGATGTATTCGCGGTAGGTGGTCCGTCCCGGGAACTTCCCGTTCGAGTACACCCCGGCCTCGATCGCGTCGAGCTGCGATTGCAGCGCCCGCTCGGCGGCCTCCTGCATGTCGAGGTCGAGCGTCGTATAGATGCGCAGCCCACCTTCGTAGAGGTCGCGCCCGAAGCGGGCGTCGAGCTGGACCCGCAGCCACTCGACGAAGTACGGCGCCACGTCGCCGTAATTCGTGCGGTGCGTCGTGAGCACGAGCGGATAGGCCCGCCACAGCTCGCATTCCTCGGGGGAAAGGAACCCCTGATCGCGCATCAGCCCCAGGACGACGTTGCGCCGCCGCACGGCGCGCTCGGGATGGGTGCGCGGGTTGTAGAACGCCGGCAGCTTGGGAAGCGCCGCCAGGGTGGCCGCTTCCGCCACGTTGAGCTGTCGCGCGTGCTTGCCGAAGTAGATCTGCGCCGCGGCCTCCACGCCGTGGGCTCCCGCCCCGAGGCTGAT
>QHUM01000030.1 GCA_003222135.1 Gemmatimonadota bacterium
CTGATGCCGGTGGAGGACGTGTTCTCGATCACGGGGCGCGGCACGGTGGCCACGGGGCGGATCGACCGGGGCAAGATCAAGGTGGGCGAGGAAGTGGAGATGGTGGGCTTCGGGACGGACAAGAAGGTGGTGGTGACGGGGGTCGAGATGTTCCGCAAGCTGCTCGACGAGGGGCAGGCGGGGGACAACGTCGGCCTGCTGCTGCGCGGGGTGGAGAAGACGGATGTCGAGCGGGGCATGGTGCTCGCGAAGCCGGGTAGCATCACGCCGCACACCGCGTTCGATGCCGAGGTGTACGTCCTGACGAAGGAGGAGGGCGGCCGTCACACGCCGTTCTTCAAGGGGTACCGGCCGCAGTTCTACCTCCGGACCACGGACGTGACGGGGACGGTGGAGCTGCCGGCGGGGGTGGAGATGGTGATGCCGGGCGACAACACGAAGATGACGATCGAGTTGATGACGCCGATCGCGATGGAGGAGCAGCTGCGGTTCGCGATCCGCGAAGGCGGCCGCACCGTTGGTGCGGGCGTGGTCACCAAGATCTTGAAATAGACGTTCGAGGCCGAAATGGCGCGCGAGAACATCATCATGGAATGCACCACGTGCAAGAGCCGGAACTACTTCACGACGAAGAACCGGCGTAAGCATCCCGAGCGGGCGGAGTGGAAGAAGTACTGCCCACGGTGCAACAAGCAGACGGCGCACAAGGAGTCGAAGTAGTGGCCACCGAAGCACTGGAGCGCCCCGGGCAGGGGTGGCTGCGTCGCGCCTGGGATTTTGTGGCCGTTCAGGTACCCGCGGAAGTTCGCAAGGTCACCTGGCCGAGCTGGGACGAGCTCAAGAAGGCGACCGGGGTGATCGTCGTGTTCGTGATCTTCCTCGGCGTGCTCATCGGGCTCATGGACTCGATACTGCAGCTGGTATTCGTGTCGGCGGTGGCTAACCTGTTCAAATGACGGACCATCGCTGGTACGCGATCCAGACGACGGCGGGGCACGAGAACAAGGTTCGCTCGCTCATCGACCGGCGCATCAAGGACGACCCGCGCCCGGACGAGGAGAAGCCGATCCGGCAGGCCCTGGTCCCGACCCAGGAACAGGTGGAGATCAAGAACGGCAAGAAAGTCACGGTGGAGCGGAAGATCTATCCGGGCTACGTGCTCGTGAACATGGTCTTGAACCAGGAAACGATCCACGTGATCAACGGCATCCAGGGTGTGATCAAGTTCGTGGGCACCGGCCGGATGCCGATGCCGCTCCGCTCGGAAGAGGTGAACCGCCTCCTCGGAATCGAAGAGGCGGTCAAGGAAGAGGAGCCCCAGGAACACATTCCGTTCCTCGTGGGCCAGGTGGTGGAGATCACCGAGGGGCCGTTCTCCGACTTCTCCGGGACGGTCGAGGAAGTGATACCGGACAAGGGCAAGGTGCGGGTCGCGGTGTCGCTGTTCGGGCGGCCCACGTCCGTGGAGCTCGACTACCTCCAGTTGAAGGCTCACTGACATGGCCAAACCGATTGCCGCCGTCGTGAAGCTGCAGGTTCCCGCGGGGCAGGCGACACCCGCCCCGCCGGTGGGCACGGCCTTGGGGCCGCACGGCGTGAACATCATGGAGTTCGTGAAGCAGTTCAACGCCCGGACGGCGCAGGCGCAGGGGATGGTCACGCCGGTCGAAGTCACCATCTTCAAGGACCGGACGTTCACCTTCATCACCAAGACGCCCCCCGCGGCCGTGCTCCTGAAGAAGGAAGCGGGGATCGAAAAGGGCAGCCCGACCTCGAACCGCCAGAAGGTGGGAAAGGTGACGCGCGCCCAGGTGCGCAAGATCGCCGAGCTGAAGATGCCGGACTTGAACGCCAACGATATCGAGGCCGCGATGAAGATGGTAGCGGGGACTGCCCGCTCGATGGGGCTCGAGGTGGAGGACTGATGCGCACGCACGGCAAGCACTACCGCGCGGCGGTCGGGACCCTGGAGCCGCGCAAGCTGTATCCGCCGCGCGACGCGGTGGAGCGGGTGAAGGCCGCGGCCTACGCCAAGTTCGACGAATCGGTGGACGTGGCCGTGCGCCTCGGCGTCGATCCCAAGCACGCCGACCAGGTCGTGCGCGGCACGGTGAGCCTGCCCCATGGCACCGGCAAGACGATCCGGGTGCTGGTGATCGCGCAGGGCGATAAGGCGAAGGAGGCGGAGGCGGCGGGGGCCGACTTCGTGGGCGTCGAGTACGTCCAGAAGATCAAGGACGGGTGGCTCGACACCGACATGATCGTCGCGACACCGGACGTGATGGGTCAGCTCGGCCCCCTGGGAAAGGTGCTGGGCCCGCGCGGCCTGATGCCGAACCCCAAGGCCGGCACGGTGACGATGGACGTCGCGCGCGCGGTCAAAGAGCTCAAAGCGGGTAAGATCGAATTCCGGGTGGACAAGAGTGGGATCGTGCATGCCCCGATCGGCAAGAAGTCCTTCCCCGCCGACGCCCTGGCCGAGAACCTCCAGACCTTCATGGAGGCGATCGTGCGGGCGAAGCCCGCGGCGGCGAAGGGGCACTACATCCGGTCGGTGACCGTGTCGAGCACGATGGGCCCCGGCGTACCCCTGGACCCGGCGGTGTTCGCATGATCAGGACCAAGGCGCAGAAGCAGGCGGTCGTAACGGCCCTGGCGGACCGGCTGCGCCGCTCGACCACCGTCTACGTGACGGACTTCACGGGACTCGACGTCGCCCGGCTGACGCAGCTGCGGCGCCGGCTCCGGGCGGCGGGGGTCGATTACGTGGTCGTCAAGAACACGCTTGCCCTACGCGCCTTGAACGACGCGCGCGTGCCGGGTCTCGAGCGCCATCTCGCGGGTCCCACGGGGCTCGTGCTGGGGGGGGCGGATCCGGTAGCCGCCGCCAAGGTGCTCGGGGACTTCGCGAGGGAGTTCGAGAAGCCCGCCATCAAGGTGGGCCTGGTGGATGGGAAGGCGGTGACGCCCGCTCAGGTCAAACGGCTCGCCACGCTCCCGTCCCGCACCGAGCTGCTCGCCCAGCTGGGCGGGACGCTGCAGGCGCCGATGGCCGGCTTCGTCGGCGCGTTGAACGGCTTGTTGATGAACCTGGTGGGTGCCCTCGAGGCGCTCCGGACCAAGCGCGCCTCCACGGCAGGCGCCGCTCCTTAATCGGGTAGGAGACACGGCAATGGCGACTCAGACGAGTGTGAGCAAGGACGACATTCTCGAAGCCATCGGGAACATGTCGGTGTTTGATTTAGCGGAGCTGATCGAGGCGTTCAAGGAGAAATTCGGCGTCACGATCGCCGCGCCGGTCGCCGCGGCGCCCGCGGCGGGTGCGGGCGGGGCGGGCGCAGGGGCGGCCGCCCCCGCCGCGGAGGAACAGACCGAGTTCACGGTCATCCTCAAGGCCGCCGGGGAGAAGAAGATCCAGGTGATCAAAGAGATCCGGGCGATCACCAACCTGGGCCTGAAGGAGGCCAAGGACATGGTGGAAGGCGCGCCCGGCACCGTGAAGGAAGGCGTGTCCAAGCAGGAAGCCGAGGAAATCAAGAAGAAGCTCGAAGCGCAGGGCGCGACGGTCGAACTGAAGTAGCGGACCGGCCACGTTCCAGCTCGCTTCTCCGAGCCCCTCTGTCTCGCCCCGGTCGGTGCGCACCGATCGGGGGCCAGGGGCCTTTTTCGCATTTGCCTGAGGTCGTGACATGACGAAGACGCTGCCGGTACTGTCGTTTGCCAAGCTCGACGAGGGGATGCCGATGCCGCACCTCCTCGATATCCAGACACGCGCGTTCCAGTCGCTGCTGCAGCCGGATGGCAAGGGCGCCGAGCGGACGGACGTAGGGCTGGAGCGGGTCTTCAAGGATGTCTTCCCGATCCAGGACGTGAACGGCAACTACTCCCTGGAGTTCGTGAAGTACGGCCTCGGGGAGTCCAAGTACTCGGTCGAGGAGTGCATCGAGCGGGACATGACGTATTCCGTCCCGCTCAAGGCCACGCTCCAGCTCGTGGTCATGGAGGAGGTCGGCGAGACCACTAAGACCAAGCGGCCGAAGAACATCATCGAAAAGGAAGTCTACCTGGGTGAGCTGCCCATTCTCACCCCGCTGGGCACGTTCGTCATCAACGGCGCCGAGCGCGTCATCGTGTCGCAGTTGCACCGGTCCCCCGGCGTGGTGTTCGAGGAGAGCATCCACCCCAACGGCCAGCGGCTGTTCTCGGCGCGCATCATCCCGTTCCGGGGCTCGTGGGTCGAGTTCACGATCGACATCCACGACGTGATCTACGTTCACATCGACAAGAAGAAGAAGTTCCCGGCGACGGCGCTGCTCCGGGCCTTCGGCTACGGCATCAACGCCGACATTCTGAAGCTGTTTTACGCGACGAAGGACATCGACATCACGGGGAAGCTCGAGGGCCGCGCCCAGAAACGCGAAGTGCTGGGGACGCTCTTGGCGGCCGACGTGCCCGATCCGGAGAACAAGAAGGGCGAGCCGCTCGGCAAGGTCGGCGACGAGCTGACGCTGGAGAAGTTCAACACGTTCCGGCGCGCTGGCATCAGCAAGGTCAAGGTGTTCGCGGGCTACACGGCGCTCGATCTCCGTGACGACGCCCAGCCGACCAGCACGCGCGAGCGGCAGGGCGCGTACATCCTGGCGTTCGACGTGGCGGACCCCGCGACCGGCGAGGTGGTGGCCGAAGGGGGGCGGGAGCTGTCGGACACCCTGAAGAAAAAGCTGCTCAAGGCCGGGGTGACCAAGGTCGACGTGCTCCTGCCCGCCGGGCGGAGCGAGTCGCCGCTCATCAAGAACACGCTGCTCAAGGACCCGACCCATACGGAGGCCGAGGCCCTGGAGCAGATCTACGCGCTGCTGCGGCCGGGCGAGGCGCCCAATCTCGAGACGGCGCGGCAGGCGCTGGAGCGGCTGTTCTTCCATCCCAAGCGCTACGACCTGGGTCGGGTGGGCCGCTACAAGATCAACCAGCGCCTCAAAGTGAACGTGGCGAAGGACCACACGGTCCTCACGGAGGACGACTTCATCGCGATCATCCGGTACCTGATCGAGCTACGCGAGGGGCGCGGCTACACCGACGACATCGACCACCTGGGCAACCGCCGGGTGCGCTCGGTGGGCGAGCTGATCGCGAACCAGTTCTCCGTCGGCCTGTCGCGCATGGCGCGGCTCATCAAGGAGCGGATGAGCATCAACAACGATCCCGAGCGGATCACCCTGGACGATCTCGTGAACGCGCGGACGGTCAGTGCCGTCATTCAAGCGTTTTTCGGCTCGTCCCAGCTGTCGCAGTTCATGGACCAGACCAACCCGCTCGCCGAGCTGACCCATAAGCGCCGGCTCTCCGCCCTCGGGCCGGGCGGCCTCACGCGCGAGCGCGCGGGCTTCGAGGTGCGGGACGTGCACTACAGCCAGTACGGCCGCATGTGTCCGATCGAGACGCCGGAAGGCCCGAACATCGGCCTCATCACGAGCCTCTCGACCTACGCCCGGGTGAACGACCTGGGCTTCATCGAGACGCCGTACCGCGTGGTGAAGAACGGCAAGGTCAGCGACGAGATCCGCTGGCTGTCGGCCTCCGAGGAAGAGGAGTACGCGGTGGCGCAGGCGAACGCCCGCGTCGCCGAAGACGGCCATTTCGCCGACGAGCTGGTGCTGTGCCGCAAACGGGACGATTACCCGCTCCTGGCGCCGGGTCGCATCGATTTCATGGACGTGGCGCCGGAGCAGCTCGTGTCGATCGCCGCGGCGCTGATCCCGTTCCTCGAGCACGACGACGCCAACCGCGCGCTCATGGGCTCGAACATGCAGCGGCAGTCGGTGCCGCTCCTGTTCCCGCAGGCGCCCCTCATCGGAACGGGCCTGGAGGAGAAGGTGGCCCGCGACTCGGGGGCGGTGGTCATCGCCCGCCGCGCCGGGGTGGTCACGCGGGTCACGGCCGACGAGATCATCATCGACACCGGCGACGAGGACGCCAAGACGGGGGATCACCCGCTGGCGCGGCTCAAGCAGCACGACCGCTACCGCCTGAAGAAGTTCTGGCGCACCAACCAGGACACGGCCATCAACCAGCGGCCCCTCGTGCACGTGGGCCAGAAGGTGAAGGCGGGGCAGATCGTGGCCGACGGCGCCGGGACCGAGCACGGTGAGCTGGCGCTCGGGGCCAACGTGACGGTGGCGTTCATGCCGTGGTACGGGCACAACTTCGAGGACG
The DNA here is from genome assembly GCA_003222135.1 of Gemmatimonadota bacterium. Taxonomy (GTDB): domain Bacteria; phylum Gemmatimonadota; class Gemmatimonadetes; order Gemmatimonadales; family GWC2-71-9; genus 20CM-4-69-16. The sequence continues at coordinate 6,214 of QHUM01000030.1, forward strand.
CGATCGTGCTGTCGGAGCGCCTCGTGAAAGACGACGTGTACTCGTCGATCCACATCCAGGAGCTCGAGCTCCACGTCCGCGACACCAAGCGCGGCCGCGAGGAGATCACGCGCGAGATCCCGAACGTCGCCGAGGAGTCGCTCGTCGACCTGGACGAGCGGGGCATCGTGCGCATCGGCGCGCATGTGAAGGCCGGGGACATCCTGGTCGGCAAGATCACCCCGAAGGGTGAGACGGAGCTGTCTCCGGAGGAAAAGCTTCTCACGGCGATCTTCGGCGAGAAGGCGAAGGACGTGAAGGACTCGTCCCTGAAGGTCCCGCCCGGGATGGAGGGCGTGGTGATCGACGTGAAGATCTTCTCGCGCATCGAGGATCAGGTCGTCGAGAAAGACCGGGGCGAGCGAATCGGCGAAGTGCGCCGGCTGGAGGCGGAGGAGAAGGCCCGCATTTCCGAGGCGATGTTCGCCGAGCTGCGCGACCTGCTCGCCGGTCAGGAAATCGGGCTGATGCTCAAGGCCGGCACGGTCGAGGAGTACCTCCCGGCCGGGACGAAGCTCGCCAAGCCGCAGCTCGACGAGATCAACTTCGCCGACGTGGACTTGAAGACCCTGCGCGTGGCGAACAAGCAGGTGAACGAGCGGTTCCGCGCCGTGCTGGACGCCGCGCAGTCGGAGCGCGCCAAGATCGAGGAGAAGTCCGAGGACCAGATCGACAAGATCCTGCAGCCGGACGAGCTCCCCCCGGGCGTAATCCAGCTCGTGAAGGTATACGTCGCCGAGAAGCGCAAGATTTCGGTCGGCGACAAGATGGCGGGCCGCCACGGGAACAAGGGGATCATCGCGCGTATCGTGCCGGAGGAGGATATGCCGTTCCTGCCGCACGGCGCGCCGGTGGATATCGTGCTGAACCCGCTCGGCGTGCCCTCGCGGATGAACGTGGGCCAGATCCTCGAGACGCACCTCGGGTGGGCCGCGCGCATCCTCGGGTTCGAGGCCAAGACGCCCGTCTTCCAGGGCGCGGACGAGACCGAAACCGGCGTCCTGCTGCGGCTCGCCGGGCTCACCTGGGCCGCCGAGGCGCTGCAGCTCGGCGTCCGGCTCCCCGAGCTCGATCCGGAGACGGTGCGCCGGATCGTCAAGGACCTGCGGCAGCTGCCGTCGGGGAACGGCGGCCGGCCTGAGGTCGCGACGGCCGGCATCGGCGTCCTGGGCCACCGCGCGCTCTCGCAGGAGACGCGCGACGTGTACCACCGCGTCGTCGACTTCCTCAAGGCCGCGGCGAAGCAGCTGGCCGAGCGGGAGCTCGAGCAACGGCGCGTCGAGCAGGAAGCGCACCAGGCGCGGCTCGAGGCCGACGACCTGCCCAAGACTGACAAGGCCGCGTTCAAGGCGGGGCTGAAGGAGATCGAGAAATTCCTGGAGCGCGACAAGCCGGCCGACGTGCTGGATGCCGTCGGGTTCCCGGCGCTCGCGGGGCTGCTCGGACCCAAGTCCGAAGCCGACGTCGACGGGGCGGTGAACGAAGTGCTCCGGGCGGCCGGCCTCTCTCCGATGGGGAAGGCACGGCTGCGCGACGGCCGCTCGGGGGAGTTCTTCTCTTCGGACGTCACCGTCGGGTCGATCTACATGATGAAGCTGTCGCACCTGGTCGACGACAAGATCCACGCCCGCTCCATCGGGCCGTACTCGCTGGTCACCCAGCAGCCGCTCGCCGGCAAAGCGCAGTTCGGCGGCCAGCGGTTCGGCGAGATGGAAGTGTGGGCGCTCGAAGCGTACGGGGCGGCGCACACGCTGCAGGAGATCCTCACCGTCAAGTCGGACGACGTGAACGGCCGCAGCCGCGTGTACGAGGCCATCGTCAAGGGGCAGAACCTGCCGAAACCCGGCATCCCCGAATCCTTCAACGTGCTGGTGAAGGAGCTGCAGGCCCTCGGGTTGAAAGTGACCCTGGGCACCACCGAGGACGTCGAAGAGTAACGGGGGAGGGAGACTCGGATGATCGATTTTCGCAGCGGGCGCGAGCCGAAGAGCTCGAGCTTCGACTATATCCAGATTCGCATCGCGTCCCCGGAGGAAATCCGGGGGCCGCGCGATTCGAAGGAGCGCGAGCGGCTGGAGCTACAGGGCCAGCGCACCTGGTGGTCGTGGGGCGAGGTGACGAAGCCCGAGACCATCAACTACCGCTCCTTCAAGCCGGAGCGGGATGGGCTGTTCTGCGAGCGCATCTTCGGTCCGGTGAAGGACTGGGAGTGCCATTGCGGCAAGTACAAGCGGATCCGCTATCGCGGCGTGATCTGCGATCGCTGCGGCGTCGAGGTGACGCTGTCCAAAGTGCGGCGCGAGCGCATGGGCCACATCGAGCTCGCGGTGCCGGTGGCGCACATCTGGTTCTTCAAGACCCTGCCGTCCCCCATGGGGAACCTGCTCGACATGACTCTGCGGGACCTGGAGCGGGTGATCTACTACACGAATTACGTGGTGATCGACGCCGGCGAGCAGGAGGTGCAGGAGAAGGAGCTGCTCGACGAAGATCGCTACCTTGAGCTCCGCACCAAGGCGAAGACGGAGGGCGACGCGGTGTTCAAGGCGGACATCGGCGCGCCCGCCGTGCGCGCGCTGCTCGAGCGGCTCAATATCGACAAGCTGGCCGACGAGCTGCGCGAGGCGGTCGCGGGCGAGACGAGCCAGCACCGCAAGAAGCAGCAGCTGAAGCGCCTCAAGATCGTGGACGCGTTCCGCAACTCGGGCGCCGCGGGCGAGGGGCGCAACGATCCGCGCTGGATGATCCTGGACGTGATCCCGGTCATCCCGCCCGACCTGCGGCCGCTCGTGCCGCTCGACGGCGGGCGGTTCGCCACCTCGGACCTGAACGACCTGTACCGCCGCGTCATCAACCGCAACAACCGGCTGCAGAAGCTGATCCTGCACCGGGCGCCGGAGGTCATCCTCCGCAACGAGAAGCGCATGCTGCAGGAGGCGGTCGACGCGCTGTTCGACAACGGCCGGCGCTCCAAGGCGATCCGCGGCCGGGGCAAGCGGCCGCTCAAGTCGCTCTCCGACATGCTGAAGGGCAAGCAGGGGCGGTTCCGACAGAACCTGCTCGGCAAG
>QHUM01000067.1 GCA_003222135.1 Gemmatimonadota bacterium
CGTCACCACCACCTTCTTGTCCGTCCCGAAGCCCACCATCTCCACTTCCTCGCCCACCTTGATCTTGCCCCGGTCGATCCGCCCCGTGGCCACCGTGCCGCGCCCCGTGATCGAGAACACGTCCTCCACCGGCATCAGGAACGGCTTCTCCACCTCCCGCTTCGGCACCGGAATGCTCTTGTCGAGCGCCCCGAGGAGCTCCCACACCTTGGGCACCCACTGCTTGTCGCCTTCGATCGCCTTGAGCGCGGAGCCGCGGATCATCGGGATGTCGTCGCCCGGGAATTCGTACTTCGACAAGAGCTCCCGCACCTCGAGCTCCACCAGGTCGAGCAGCTCGGCGTCGTCCACCAGGTCGCACTTGTTCAGGAACACGACGATCGCCGGCACGTTCACCTGGCGCGCCAACAGGATGTGCTCGCGCGTCTGCGGCATCGGCCCGTCCACCGCCGACACCACGAGGATCGCGCCGTCCATCTGCGCCGCGCCGGTGATCATGTTCTTCACGTAGTCCGCATGGCCCGGGCAGTCCACGTGCGCATAGTGGCGCTGCTCGCTCGAGTACTCCACGTGCGACGTCGCGATCGTCAAGATCTTGGTCGCGTCGCGCCGCCCCTGCGCCGCCGATGCCTTGGCGACCTCGTCGTAGCTCACGTAGGTCGCGAGCCCCTTCTCCGCCGCCACCTTGGTGAGCGCCGCGGTGAGCGTCGTCTTGCCGTGGTCCACGTGGCCGATGGTCCCGACGTTCACGTGCGGCTTGGTGCGCTCAAACTTTGCCTTAGCCATGGAATCCTCTAAAAGAACTGCGTTTCACACAATCGTTGCACAAGATTGTCAAGCGACAGCGTCACGCAAAACCGTACCGATGACGCGTCCGCGTGACGTCTTCGCCTGACGCCTTCGTGTAACGTCTCCGCTCGACGCCTTGTTTTCTTTCAAAGCTCGCGACCGGAATCGAACCGGTGACCTCGTCCTTACCAAGGACGCGCTCTGCCGACTGAGCTACGCGAGCATAAGCGGGCGACGGGGCTCGAACCCGCGACCCTCAGCTTGGAAGGCTGATGCTCTACCAACTGAGCTACGCCCGCGCGCTCGAAGGAGTGGTGGGGGAAGGATTCGAACCTTCGTAGGCTGTCGCCGGCAGATTTACAGTCTGCTCCCTTTGGCCACTCGGGCACCCCACCACGCCGGCCGCCGCGCGCCTCGTTCGCCTTCCCCAATCCCCGATCCCCGATCCCCGATCCCACTGACAACGCACCCCGCGTTTCCCACGGCGCGGGGTGTGTTGGTTCCTCCGGACTGGAAACTCGGGGCGGGCCTACTCCTCTTCGGCAACGTGAGCTGACGAAGGGACTCGAACCCTTAGCCTGCTGATTACAAATCAGCTGCTCTACCAGTTGAGCTACGTCAGCTGGCCGATCGCTGAACTTTTCAGACCTGAAGCTTAAGGGGGCGGGGCTACTACGGCAAGGGACGTGCGGTTAACGAGTTAGACCATTCGCCACTTGGTGCCGGACGGCGTGTCCTCGATCTCCACCCCCCTCGCCTTGAGCTCGGCGCGGATCCGGTCCGCCTCCGTGAAGTCCTTGGCTTTGCGTGCTTTGTCGCGCGCGGCGATGCGCTCTGCTACCCAACGCGCCAGCGCCGGGTCGACGGGTTTGGCCGTCGGGAGGACGTCGAGCACCGCCATCGCCCGATCGAGGGCGTCGCGCACCACGGCGCCGCCCGGCGCGCCCGCGTCGAGCGCCCCGTTTCCCTCGTGCACCAGCTCGAACAGGGCGGCGCAGGCACGCGGCGCGTTGAGGTCGTCGTCCAGCGCGGCGCGAAAGTCCGCCTCGAACTTCGTCGCCAGCTCGGCGAGCTTGCCTTCCCCTTTCCCCCGACCGTCAGGGAGTCCGATAGGGTTTCCCTTTTCCCCGAGGAGGCGCTCCCGAAACTCGCCCAGTCGCTTCACGCCCTGCCCTGCGGCGACCAGCGCCTCGTCGCTGAAGTCGAGCGCCTTGCGGTAATGCGTCTGGGAGAAGAGCAGCCGCACGGCGGCCGCGTCCACGCCCTGCTCCCGCAGATCGCGCGCCGTGAGGAAATTCCCGAACCGTTTGGACATCTTGGTGCCGCCGACGTTGAGAAATTCGCCGTGCAACCAGTAGCGTGCGAACGGCTTCCCCGTCGCCGCCTCCGACTGCGCGATCTCGTCCTCATGATGGGGGAAAATCAGATCGACTCCCCCGGCGTGGATGTCGAGCGTTTCCACACGGCAACATTTGCCGATCTGGTCGAGCGACATCGCGGAGCATTCGAGGTGCCACCCCGGCCGCCCGCGGCCGAACGGCGCGTCCCACGCGGCGCCCACCTGTTCGTCGATCGGGTCAGCCCGCTTCCACAGCGCGAAGTCCCGCGGGTCGTCTTTGGCGTATTCGTCGCTCGCCACGCGCGCGCCGATCTTGATCTCGCGCCGATCGAGCTGCGACAGGCGGCCATAACCCGGAAACTTGGCGATCGCGAAGTACACCGAGCCATCCTCACCCCGGTAGGCGAAGCCCGTGTCGAGCAATCGCTGGACCAGACGGACCATCGCCGGCACCGACTGCGTCGCCCGCGGGTAGGCGTGCGCCTTGCGGATGCGCAGATAGTCGCAGTCCCCGAAGAACGCCTCGACGAACGGCGCCGTGTGCTCCTCGAGCCGCTTCCCCGCAGCGGCGGCCGCCTTGATGGTGCGGTCGTCCACGTCCGTCAAGTTCATGATGTGGAAGACGTCGTACCCCGAGAACTCGAGGTAGCGCCGCAGCAGGTCCTCGAACAGGAAGGTGCGGAAATTCCCGATGTGCGCGTAGTTCCACACCGTGGGCCCACAGGTGTAGAGCGTCACCCGCGGGGGCGCGAGCGGTTGGAACGGTTCGAGACGGCGGGTGAGCGTGTTGTGGAGCGAGAGCGTCACGGCTGAAACGTAGGAACCGCCGCACGGAGCGTCAACGCGCGCCGTCACCCTGCGCGTCGAGCACTGCGTCCTCCAGCGTGCGAAGCCGTACGCGCGACGCGCGCACGGCGAGGCGGTGCTCGCGGCACAGAGCGAGGGCCGCCTCCGCACTACGAGGGCCCAGGTCGGTCTGAAGACCGTAGGGGGTGAGCCGAAATCCGGGCGGCGGCGCGGCGGGCGGCGCATCGAGCAGAATCTCGAGCACCCGCTCCCGCAACAGCGCCGCCGTGGGTGCCTCCCGGACGACGCGGCCGTCCCGCATCACGAGCACCCGCGCCGCAAGCTGCTCCACCGCCGCAAGGTCGGAGGACGCGAGCACCACCGCCACGCCGCTCGCCGCGAGCTCGCGCACGCGCTCGCACATGGCGCGCCGTCCGCCCGCGTCCATGCCGGAGAGCGTCTCGTCAAGCAGCAGCACCCGGCGGTGACCGAGCACGGCCTGGGCGAGCGCGAGCCGGCGCACCAGCGGCAGCGGCAACCCCGCCGCGCGGCGCTCGGCGGCGCCCGCCAAACCGCTGCGCTCGAGCGCCGCCGCCACGAGCCCCCGGCGTGCGACCCCGACGACGTGAAACCGGGCGAAGTACGCCAACACGTCACGGACGCTCAGGGTCGGGGGGAAAACCGGTGCCTCCGGGGCGTAGCCGAGCAGTGCGCGTGCCGCGAGCGTGCCCGTCGCCACACCCGCCACCGTCACGGAGCCCGCATCGGGCGCGAGCCGCCCGGCGGCGATGGCGAGCAGCGTCGTCTTACCGGAGCCGGGCGGGCCGACGAGAGCCGCCACCTCGCCTGCTGCGAGCTCGAGCGATGCATGCGCGACCGCCGCCGCCGCGCCCCGACGGCGGCGCCTGACACCGCTGACGAGCAGGACCGGCGCGTTCACATCGCCCGCCGCGACAACAGCCGCGCGGTGCCAGCGACGCCCCCCACCGCCCAACACGCCGCATGGACCCATCCCAGCGGATCGCCGCGCTCGAGGGCCGCGTACCGCCATACGCCGGGCAGGAGCTCCAAGACGAGCGCGCCGACCCGCGCGAGCATGCCCGCGGCCGGAGCCGTTGCGAGGGCATCGGCGGACACAACGCTGGGCACCGCGATATAGAGGAAGAGCACTCCCGCGAGCGTATTGCCCCCGGCGGCGCCGGCGACGAGTGCGCACCCGGCGGCGGCAGCAGCCGCGCCGCACGCCGCAGCGCCGGCCCGGACCAGCAGGCCCCCCGGCCCGGACGCGACCGCGCCCGAGACGAACAGGAGCGCCAGCACCAACGTCGCCGCGGCCGTCAGAGCCGCGAGCCAGCGGCCCGCGGCCACGGCGAGGGGCGTAGTCGGATGGGTGAGGATGAGTGACAGGGCGGCGCGGTCGGCGTCCGAGGCGGCGGTGAACGCCACGCCGAGCACGGCGCCGAGCATGGCGACGTGGGGCGCGACCACCGTGAGCGGCCCACCGCGTGCGGCGAGCCAGACGCCGCCCGCGCCCAGCAGCAGCAGCCAGAGCCCGAGCCGCGAGCGCACGAGACGCGAGCGCAACAGCTGCCATTCGGCGAGGACGCAGCGGAGCCAATGCACGGCGGGAGCCTACAACCGAAACCGGCGACGATCGGTATCCGATCGCCGCCGGTATCATCCATTGGTTGCCGCGTGTGCTGTAGGGGCGCGGCATGCCGCGCCCCTACACTGATTTCACCGTGCCGCCGATTTTCGCCCCCCGAATTTCACCGCGTGGCGACTGCTTCTCTCACGATCGCCTCCGCCAGGGCGCCCGCGCCGAACCGCACCGGATCGGTCGCCGGGAGGCCGGTGTCGGCCGCGGCCTGCGCCACGGCCGCCCGTGCGCCGGCCTCGGTCATGTCGAACGTGTTGAGACAGATCCCGATCACCTTGGTCGGACGCACCGGAGCCGCCGCCCGCTCGTAGATCTCCACCAGCTCGGCGAGCGGCGGGATCCGGACCCAAGGCTCGCGGCCGTGGTAGTCGCCGATGTAGTCGCGCGTAGCCTGATGGCACAGGATGAGCGCGTCCGGGCAGCTGCCGTGCAGCAGCCCGAGGGTGACGCCCGAGTACCCCGGGTGAATGAGGCTCCCCTGGCCCTCGACCAACACGACGTCGGCGTCCACGGCGCCCTGGAGCACGAGCTGCTCGGCGGCGCCGGCCACGAAATCGGCCACGACCGCGTCGACGGCGATCCCCCAGCCTTCGATGAAGATCCCCGTCTGACCGGTGGCCACGAACCGCGCCCGCACGCCGCGCCGTACCAGCTCATCGCGCAGCTCGAGCTGTGCCGTCATCTTCCCGACGTTGCAGTCCGATCCGACCGTGAGGATCACATAGGGGTCAACTTCGGCGGCCCGGCCGTCGGCGATCGGGAGCTCGGGTGGCGGCTTGCGCACGTCGAGGATGCGGACGCCTTGCGCGCGGGCCAGGCTCCCCAGCTCAGGGTCGTCGGCGATGAACGTGTGGAGCCCGCTCCAGATCTCGAGCCCCCGCTCGAGCGCGGCCTTGAGCCAGCCGCGCCACTCGGGAGGCAGCTGGCCACCCATCGGCGCGATGCCGATGAGCACGGCGCTCGCCCCGAGCGCGAGCCCGCGCGCAAAATCGCCCACGACCGGGATCGACCCACCGAAGCCCAGCACGTCCCGCACGGTCTGGCCCGCGGTGACGCGGTCGAACACGGCGACGATGCGCTCCGGGAAGTAGCGGATGCAGGAGTTCGCGGTCTTCGACGTGAGCGGGCCGAACTGCCCGTCCGCGAGGATCAGGAAGCGGTGCTGGTGCGGGGCGAGCATCAGGCGGATGTCTTGGTTCTCACGGGCGTGACGGCCGGCTCGCGCCGGTCCGCGCCGAGACGACGCTCGGTGGTGCGAAGCACGGCGGGCTCGAGCGACCCGACATCGCCGTACCAGGCGCCCTGCACGACGTGGCGGACGAACACCGTGGTCACAGCGAGGACGGGCACCGCCACGACGAGCCCGGCGACGCCGATGAGGGTCCCCATGATGAGCACGCTGGCGATGGTGAGCACCGGTGGCAGCGACACCCGGTGCTGCATGATGCGTGGTACGACGACGTTCGCCTCCGCCACGTGCACGGCGACGCCGAGCAGGATGACGGCGACCACCCTGACCCAATCACCCGACTCGATGACGAACAGAGCGGGCAGCAGCGTGGACACGAGCGTGCCAAAAAAGGGAACGACGGCGACGAGCCCGGTGAAGATCCCGAACGCGAGCCAGAAGGGTACGTCGAGCGCCCACAGCCCGAGCGCGGTCAGCGCGGCGAGGATCATCATGGCGAGGAGCTGGCCCACCACCCAGGCACGCAAGGTCGCGCCGGCGTCGTCGAGCACGCGGGCGCCGAGCGGCCGGTATTTCGGGGGGAGCAGCGACAAGACCCCGTCGCGATAGAGGCGCGGCTGGCGCGCCAGGTAGAGCGCCATCACCACCACGCTCGCGCTCTCGATAAAGAGTTTGCCGCCCGCCGTCACGTAGGGGAGGATCGAGCCGCGCAAGAATCCGGCCGCGGCGTCGATCAGGCCCCCCACCAGACCGGACGCCGGGTTGGCGAGCTCCGCCGGAAACAGCACGGGATACTCGCGCGCCCACGCCGCCAGGACGTTCTGGATCTTGGTGAGGGTCTGCGGCAGCCCCGATATCAGCGCCTGCGTCTGGTCGATGACCGGCGGCACGAGCAGCGCGCCGATGCCCACCACCGCCGCCACGGTCGCCACGACCGCGCTGGCGAGACCGATCCAGCGCTTTACGCCGAAGCGACGCTCCAGCAAGTCGGTGATGGCCGAGAGGTAGACGGCGCACAGCACCGCGATGACAACGAGCAGCAGGACTTCGACCACCCGGACGATGAACCAGATGGCCAGGGCGGCAACGAAGAGCGCCACGAACGTGGCGCCCGACGACCGTGACGCGGACGGCTCAGTGCTCAGCGGTGGTGCTCGGCGTCGTCGTCCTCGACCAGCTCCGCCTCGGCGGCTCCCTTCCCGAGTCGCTTCGCCTCCGCCGGGGAGCCCGCCGGCAGGAGCCCCAGCTTGCGCTTCAAGTCGAGCAGCTGCTGATCCGCGTCGGCCTTCACTTCGATCGACTGGAACTGCTTCAGCAGCGTGTCGCCCGACAGGTCCTCGTTCACCTCGGCGGCGGCGATCAGCTTGCGCTCTTCGTGCTCGATCTGCTCCGCCATCTTCTCGAACGTCTCGAACGCGCTCTTGTCGCCGATCGACGACATCGTTTCCTGGATACGCTTGTGCGCCTCCGCCCGCTTCTGGCGCGCGATCAGGATGTTCTTCTTGCGCTTGGCTTCCTCGATCCGATCGTTGAGCTGGCGCAGCGACACCTTGAGCTTGTCCGTTTCCTCGCGGTGCTTGATCCACGTGTCGTGCAGCTGCAGGGCGGCCTGCGCGTGCTCGTTGTGGCGCAGCAGCGCCTGCTTCGCCAGGTCGTCGCGGGCTTCCTGCACGGCCAGCACGGCGCGCTTCTCCCAGTCCTCGGCGGCCTTTTTCTCCTGGTCGACCTGGGCTGCCAGCCGTTTCTCGTCCGCGATCGCCGCGGCGACCTGCTGCTTCGCCTTCGCCAGCTGGGTCCGCATGTCGACGATCAGCTGGTTGAGCATCTTTTCGGGGTTCTCAGCGCGGGAGATCAGGTCGTTGATGTTCGACCGGATGAGCGTCGAGAGACGGTCAAAGATTCCCATGATGACCCTCTAGGTGCTGGCGGGCCCTCATTGTCCCGCGCCCAACTTGCGCCCCCGCTGCTCGGCGAGCAGCCGCTCGGCGAAATCTAACCGCTCCGCGAGCTCGGAGACCTGCCCCAGCAACTGCGATACCTGCTCCTCCAGCGCCGTCATGCGTTGCGGATCCTCACCCATCCCGCCCACTGCCCCGCGTCCCCGCACCCGCATCCGAATCCGCTCGGCGAGCGCCTCGCCCACGGGGGTGCGAAACAGCCACCGCAGGCCCACGAACACCACGACCAGTCCGACGATCGGCATCAGCTGGTCGAGCAGGAAGTTCAGGTCCACGCCCGGCGGCGGCGTTGGCGGCAGGGGGGGCGTGGGTACTTGAAGCATGTGGACGCCGTACGCCTCCGGGCTGACCAGGGTTTCCCGCCACATCTAGCGCGGCGGAGCGAGCTTCTGACCGTCGGGCTGCTTGGCCAGGAGCCGCTCCGTAAAATCCACCCGCTCCGCGAGTTCCGCCACCTCGCGGCGCAGCTCCTCCACCGTCGCGGCCAGCTCCTCATGCCGCGCGTCCCCTCCGGGCGTCTGGCCCTGGGCCTGCAGCTTCGCGGTGTACACTTTGCTTATGGTGCGCACGATCATCAAGGCGAAAAACCCGCCGATGGCGAAGATGGGGATCAGGACAGCCACGGCTTCGGGGTTCATCAGCTCCTCGGTGGCGCGAGCCGTTCTGCCTCGCGCTGCTTGGCAAGCAGCCGCTCGGTGAAGTCCATGCGCTCCCCCAACTCGGCGACCTCGCGCCGCATCTGCTGCAGCTCCTGCACCACGTCTTCGCGCAGGGCCTGCATTTCCTCCTTGCCCGCCTCGGCATGGGGTCGCAGCCGCTCGGCCAGGGCCCGGACAACCGGGTAGAGCAGCACGAACCCTCCCACCATGGTGACGAAGAGGAGGAAGGCAACCGCTTCCTTAGGCACTACCGGCTCCCCGGCGGCGCCAGCCGCTCCGCATCGCGCTGCTTGGCCAGCAGCCGTTCGGCGAAGTCCATGCGCTCGCTCAGCTCGCTCACCTCGGTGCGCAGCTGTTGCACCTCGCCGACGACGTCGGAGCGCAGCGCGTCCAACTCAGCTCGCACGTCATCCGGCAACGCGGCGCCGCCCGCGCGCCGGATCCGCTCGGCCAGCGCCTTGCCGACCGGCGAGATGGCCAGCAGAAACAGGCAGCCGCCCCCGAAGATGAATGTGATCGCGAGGACGCCTTCCATGGCTACCCTCCGTTGGACTTGAACTTACCGGGCTAGTCCTCCGCCGCCAGCACCTTGCGCAAGTAATTCCCCGTGAACGAGCCCCGCACCCGGGCGACCTGCTCCGGCGCCCCTTGGGCGACCACCGCCCCACCTGCCGCGCCGCCCTCCGGCCCGAGATCGACGACCCAGTCGGCGGTCTTCACGACGTCGAGGTTGTGCTCGATCACCACCACGGTGTTGCCCTTGTCCACCAGGCGATGCAGCACTTCGAGTAGCAACCGCACGTCTTCGAAGTGCAGCCCGGTCGTCGGCTCATCCAGGATATAGAGGGTACGCCCCGTGTCGCGCTTCGCGAGCTCGGTCGCGAGCTTGACCCGTTGCGCTTCGCCCCCGGAGAGGGTAGTGGCCGACTGGCCGAGGTGGATATAGCCGAGCCCTACGTCGTTCAAGAGCTCCAGTTTCGCCCGGATGCGCGGCTGGGTCTCGAAAAAGTCGAGGGCCTCCCCCACCGACAGGTCGAGCACGTCCGCGATCGACTTTCCTTTATACCGCACCTCGAGGGTCTCGCGGTTGTAGCGCCGCCCCTTGCACACCTCGCACGGGACGTAGACGTCGGGCAGGAAGTGCATCTCGACCTTCACGAGGCCGTCGCCCTGACACGCCTCGCACCGCCCCCCTTTGACGTTGAAGGAGAAGCGGCCCGGTCCGTAGCCGCGGATCTTCGACTCCGGCAGATAGGTGAACAGCTCGCGGATCGGCGTGAACAGCCCGGTGTACGTGGCCGGATTGGAGCGTGGCGTACGGCCGATGGGACTCTGATCGATGTCGATCACCTTGTCGACTTGGTCGAGCCCCTCGATCCGATCGTGCGCCCCCGGCATCACCTTGGCCCGATAGAAGTGCCGCGCCAGGGCGCGGTACAGGATGTCGGTGATGAGCGTCGACTTCCCCGAGCCCGAGACTCCGGTAACCGCGATGAACAGGCCCAGCGGCAGCTCCACGGTGAGATTCCGCAGATTGTGCTGCCGGGCTCCGACCACGCGCAGCGCCCGCTCCGGGGCCGGGAGGCGCCGGCGGGGCGGGACCGGAATACGCAGCTCGCCGCGCAGGTAGCGCGCCGTGAGCGAGTCGCGGTGTGCGAGCACCTGGTCGAGCGTTCCCGTGACCACGACCTCGCCCCCGTGACGGCCCGCTCGGGGACCGAGATCCACCACGTGGTCCGCCGCGCGGATCGTCTCCTCATCGTGCTCCACGACGAGCACGGTGTTGCCGAGATCGCGCAGCTCCTTGAGCGTCTCGAGCAGGCGCGCGTTGTCGCGCTGGTGGAGTCCGATCGAGGGCTCGTCGAGGATGTACAGCACGCCTACGAGCCGGCTGCCGATCTGGGTGGCGAGCCGGATGCGTTGGGCCTCGCCACCGGAGAGCGAGTCGGCCGACCGCCCGAGGGTCAGGTACTCGAGCCCCACGTTCTTCAGGAACCGGAGCCGGTCGTTCACTTCCTTCAGGATCGGGCGTGCGATGCCGGGGTCGAGGCCCCCTCCCGCGCGCCCGTTGCCGCGGAGCGGGATGCTCTCGAAGAAGGCGAGCGCCTCGCTGACGGGCAGGTCCACCACGTCGCCGATACTGCTGCCGTGCACCAGCACCGAGAGGCTCTCGGGCTTGAGCCGCTTGCCGCCGCACGTCGGGCACAGCTGCTCCACCATGAACTCGCCGAGTTGCTCGCGCACGCTGTCGGACGCCGTCTCGCGATAGCGGCGCTCGACGTGCTTCAAGATTCCGTCCCAACCCGATTCGTACTCGCCATGCCACTTTTCACTGGCGTACTGGAACGTGAGTTTCCGGCCTGGCGCTCCCTCGAGCAGTACCTTGCGCGCGGCCGCGGGCAGGTCCTTCCAGGCGGCGTTCAAGTCGAACTTGAACGCCCGCGCCAGACTCGGAAGAATCACCTTGCGCAGGTACCCGCCGGGCTCACCCCACGGCAGCACGACGCCCTCGAGAATCGAGAGGCTCGGATCGCCGAGCACCAGCTCGGCGTTCACCTCGCGCCGCGTGCCCAGCCCGGAGCACTCGGGACACGCGCCGAACGGCGAGTTGAAGGAGAACTGGCGCGGCTCGAGCTCGGGCAGCGACAACCCGCACTTCGGGCAGGCGTAGCGCTCCGAGAACAGCGTGGCGCGGGCACCCCCCGACCCCTGTCGCGCGATCTCCACGGTGCCGTCGGCGGCCTTGAGCGCCGTCTCGATCGAGTCCGCCAGGCGACCACGGTCCGCCTTGCGCACCACCAGCCGGTCGACGACCACGGCGATGTCGTGGTTCTGGCGGCGGTTCAGCTTCGGCACCTGGGACAGGTCGTACGCCTCCCCATCGACTCGTACGCGCACGAAGCCCTGCTTCTTCGCCGCCTCGAACACGTCGCGAAACTCACCCTTACGACCGCGCACCAGCGGCGCCAGAACCTCGATCTTGGTCCCCTCGGGCCACTCGAGCACCAGCGCGGTGATCTGCGATGCGCTTTGGCGCTCGATCGGCGAGCCGTCCTTGGGGCAATGCGGGATGCCGACGCGCGCCCACAGGAGCCGCAGGTAGTCGTACACCTCGGTGATGGTGCCGACGGTGGAGCGGGGGTTGTGCCCGGCCGACTTCTGCTCGATCGAGATCGCGGGCGAGAGGCCCTCGATCGCATCCACGTCGGGCTTCTCCATCAGCCCCAGGAACTGGCGCGCGTAGGCGGAGAGCGACTCGACGTAGCGCCGCTGGCCTTCGGCGTAGATCGTGTCGAATGCGAGGGACGACTTCCCCGACCCCGACAACCCGGTGATCACCGTGAGGCTGTTGCGCGGGATCTCGACGGTGATGTTCTTGAGGTTGTGCTCGCGGGCGCCGCGGACGATCAATGCGTCGCTGGACATAGACTTGGAGGCTAGCGGGGCAGCGGTTCGGAGGTCAACTCTCGGGGGACGAAGGCGGTCCTCGGCCGTCGATCTCTTGCCTAACCCCCGCCCTCTTCCTACGTTAGCCCTCCCCCAATGGCTGCGACCGCGCTCGTGGTGCTGACGACGCTGGCGACCGAGGCTCAAGCCCGGACGCTCGTCACATCCCTGGTGACAGAGCGGCTGATAGCTTGCGGGACGCTCGTTCCCGGCGCGCGCTCGATTTACCGCTGGGAGGGCGAGGTGACCGAGGAGGGCGAGGTGGTCGTGCTGCTCAAGACCGACGTGTCGCAGTGGGAGGCGCTGTGCCGGGCGGTGCGGGAACGTCACCCGTACCAGGTACCCGAGCTGCTCGCCCTGCCGGTGGACCGTGGGCTCGAGCCGTACCTGTCCTGGCTGGCGAGCGAGGTGGTCGGGTGATCCGGAAGCGCGAGCCGCGGTGGCAGTCGGCGGCGGAGCGGGCCCGCGTGGCCGCGGAGCTGATCGAGGAGGCGGAGTCGCTGAACGAGACGAGCACGATCGCGACGCCGGCCGACGTGCGGCGTGCGGGTCTCCCGCCGCCGATCCAGGCGGAGCTCCCCCCCGACCCGCCGCCCGCCCTACCGATCGCGCCCGCTGCGGCGCCGCCCCCCGTGCCCCCCAGCCTGGACGGCGCGCTCGCGACCGATCCTGACAACGTGCGGCTGCTCGTCGAGCGGGCGACCCGGCTCACTACCGCTGGGCACCACCGCGCCGCCCAGCGCGACTTGGAGCGGGCGCTGCGGAGCGATCCGGCCCATGCGGATGCCCTGGCGGCGCTGGGTGTCGTGCTGTCACGCAGGGGATTGTTGAGCGAGGCCGTACCGCTGCTGCGACGCGTGGTGGACGCCGAACCGGGCCGCGCGATCGCCTGGTACCAGCTGGGCGAGGCCTTGAACAAGGTCGACGACCTGCTCGGTGCGCGGGCCGCGTACGAGCGCGCGATCGAGCTCGAGCCCCGCAGCGCGAAGGCGCTGTACGGGCTCGGTATCGTGCTCGATCGGCTCCGGCGACCCGAGGAGGCGACCCGGATGTACCGCCGCTCGCGGGAGGCCGCCGGCAAGTGATTCGCGTGGTCGTGGACGATCTCGCGTTCCTCGCCTCCGACGCGATCGTCCGCCCCGCCACGACTCGTCTCGATCCCACCACGCCGGCGGTGCGGCGGCTCGAGCAGGTCGGCGGGCCTGAGTTCACAGCCCATATACGCATCCAGAAGGAGCTGGCGGTGGGCGCCGCGGTTGTGACCGCGGGCGGCGGCGATCTCCCGGCCGAATTCGTGATTCACGCGGTGATCCGCAGCGACACCGAGCCCGTGACGCGGGAGGGAGTGGCGCGGGCCTGGCAGTCGGCGCTGGAGCGGGCGCAGGAGTGGGAGTTCGGCCGGCTCACGGTGCCCCCGCTCGGCACCGGCGCCGGCAACCTGGCGGTCGAAGACGCCGCCGAGGTGATGGTGCAGGTTCTGAAGGTCCACGCCGGAAGCGCCGCATTCCCGGCCGACGTATCGATCGTCGTGGAGACGCCGGAAGACCGAGAGGCGTTCGAGGCGGCGCTCCAGCGCCGCGGGGCCGCCGAGTCGTGACGCGCCGCGGCTGGGCGGCGCTGATCCTCGTCGCGTGGGCGGGCTCACTCGGCTGGCTCGCCCGGCGCGAGCTGTTTCGCTCAACCGGTGCCCGGCTCGCCGAGGCGGCGCTGTCGGTCCCACCCGGGGCCGTGTACTATCGGCTGACCATCGGCGGCCAGCAGGTCGGGTTCGCCTCTTCCACCATCGACACGTCCGGGAGCACGATCCGCGTCGAGGACGTCCTCGTCCTCGACGTCCCGGCGCTCGGCGTGCTGCACCGCACCACGGCTCAGAGCCGCGCCACGCTGTCGCGAGCGCTGCGGCTGCAAGACCTGGATACGCGATTCGACGGCGACCTCGGCCGGTTCTCCACGCACGCCACGGTGTCGGGCGACACCGCTCTGGCGATGTGGCTCGTCGCCGGCGGCGATTCGGAGTTCACCCGGATTCCCCTGAGCCGGCCGATCGTACTGCCGACGTTGCTGCCGCTGCGCCTGGCGTTCGGCGGCGAGCTCAGACCCGGCAAGACGTACCCGATGCGGGTGTTCGACCCCCTCCTCCTCGCGGGACGCGACGTGGCGGTGACGATCGCACCGGAATCGACGCTCGTGGTCGCAGACAGCGCGGACTACGACTCCACCGCGATGGCGTGGGTCCCGGTCCACTTCGACACCGTGCGCGCGTTCCGGATCGAGCAGCGGCGGGGCGGCGCGCGCGCCAGCGCATGGATCGACGCGGCGGGCCACATCGTGCGCGCGACCAGCGCCGGGGACGGCGGCTTCGCCATGGAGCGCTCGGCATTCGAGATCGCGTACGAGAACTTCAGGCGCCGCGACACGGCACGCGTCGCCCGGGCGAGCGCGTCCCCTCGAGTCGGAGACATCGTCCCGACGACCGCGCTCGCGGCCGGCGCCCGACCGAGGGCCGCGCCGCTCGCCGAGCTGCGCGTGCGGCTCAGCGGGGGCGACGCACGCGCCCTCGCTCTCGCGACGGGTCGCCAGCGTCTTGCGGGAGATACGCTCGTGGTGCGCCGCGAACCGGCCGCGGCGCTCGTGGCCCGCTACGCACTGCCGGCGAGCGATACGGGCCTGCAGGCGGATCTCGAGCCGGAGCCGCTGATCCCGAGCGGCAACCCGCGCATCCGGGCGCAGGCGCGGGCGATCCTCGGTCGTGAGCGCGACCCCGCGCGCGCGGCCGAGCTGTTGCTGCGCTGGGTCGCGTCCCACGTGGAGCCCACGGCCGCCGTACGCCTGCCGGACGCGGTGCAGGTGCTCGCGCGACGGCGCGGCGACTGCAACGAGCACACGCTGCTGTACGTCGCGCTGGCGCGCGCCGTGGGGTTACCGGCGCGTCCCGCCGCGGGACTCGTGCTGGTGGACGGCCGCTTTTACTATCACGCCTGGGCCGAGGTATATCTGAGCGACTGGGTCGCGGTGGACCCGACCTTCGGGCAAATCCCCGCCGACGCCGCGCGTGTGCGGTTCAGCATCGGCGGCCTGGCCCGCCAGGTAGAGCTGACGCGCCTGATCGGGCGGCTCAAACTCGAGGTGCCATGATCCGGTTGGAGAATCTGACGAAGCACTACGGCAGCTTCGTGGCCGTGGACGACATCTCCCTGGAGGTGCCACGCGGCGTGCTGTACGGCTTTCTCGGGCCCAACGGCGCCGGCAAGACCACGACGCTGCGCATGATCGCCGGCATCCTCCGCCCCACCGACGGCCGGGTCCTGCTCGGCGGGGACAACGTCCACGAACAGCCGCTCGCCGCCAAAATGCGACTGGGCTTCATTCCCGACCGGCCGTTCGTCTACGACAAGCTCACGGGCGCCGAGTTCCTGCGGTTCGTGGCCGGTCTGTACGGGCAGGAGGGGGACACCGTCGAGCGGCGCATCGCCGAGCTGCTCGAAGTATTCGAGCTGGCGAGCTGGAAGGACGAG
Organism: Gemmatimonadota bacterium; assembly: GCA_003222135.1. Classification (GTDB taxonomy): domain Bacteria; phylum Gemmatimonadota; class Gemmatimonadetes; order Gemmatimonadales; family GWC2-71-9; genus 20CM-4-69-16. The sequence goes on from QHUM01000067.1 coordinate 15,343, forward strand.
CTCGTGGAGGCGTACAGTCACGGGATGCGCCAGAAGCTGATCATTTCGAGCGCGCTCATCCACCGGCCGGAGTGTATCGTGGTGGACGAGCCGATGGTGGGGCTCGATCCCAAAGCCGCCCGCCTCTTGAAGGACATCTTCCGGCAGTTCGTCTCACGCGGGGGCACGGTGCTGATGAGCACCCACACCCTCGAGGTGGCCGAGGCCATGTGCGACCGGGTCGCCATTATCCAGCATGGGAAGATCGTCGCGGACGGCACCGTCGACGATCTGCGCCGCCAGCACCGCGCCGGCGACGCGAGCCTGGAGGAGCTGTTCCTCAAGCTCACCGGCGGCGCCCGCGTGCGCGAGCTGGTGGAAGTGCTGGGTGGAGGGGGAGGAGCGTGAGGCAACCCTCGCTGTGGCACGTGCTGCAACCGAAGTGGCGCACGGCACTGCAGCGGATGCGCGAGGAACGCTCGCGCGGTGGCAGCGGGAAGCTGCTGCTCCTCGTCACCGTCGGTCTGCTGTTCTGGGTGGGCGTGTACGGCGTGCTGTACGTGATCCTCAAGCACGTGCGCGGCGCGGAGGAGCTCGGACCGTTTCTCGCCGCAAAGATCCTCGGGCTGGTATTGCTCTCGTTCGTCACGATCCTGGTCTTGTCGAACCTCATCACCGCGCTGTCGAGCTTCTTCCTGGCGAAGGACCTCGACCTGCTCGTGTCGGCCCCGGTCGACTGGCTGCGGCTCTACCTCGCCAAGTTGGGCGAGACGCTGCTGCACTCTTCGTGGATGGTAGCGCTGATGGCGGTCCCGATCCTGACCGCGTACGGCGTGATCTACCGCGGCGGCGTGCTGTTCGTCCCCTACGCGGTGCTGACGATCGTCCCGATGCTGGTGCTGCCCGCGGTGGCGGGCAGCGCCATCACGCTCATCCTGGTCAACGTGTTCCCCGCGCGGCGCACGCGGGACCTCTTGTCGATCATCGCGCTGGGCGCGGCGGCCGGCTTGATTCTCCTGCTCCGGCTCATCCGTCCCGAGCGGCTCGCCCGACCGGAGGGGTTCCGCAACCTGCTCGACTTCCTCGCGGTGCTGCGCACCCCGACCTCGCCGTTCCTGCCCAGCGAGTGGGCGACGAACGCGATCATGAGCTACCTCCGCGGGTCGCCCGATCCCCTGCCGTTGATGCTGCTCTGGACCACAGCGGCCGCACTGGTGACGATCGGCGCGATGCTGCACCGTCGACTGTTCGCCCAAGGGTTCACCAAAGCGCAGGAGGGCGCGGAGCGGTTCGTGCGCGGGCGGTTGTTGCGCCGGACCGCCGGCTGGGTGCTCAAGCCGCTCCCCGTCGCCAAGCGGGAGTTCGTGCTCAAGGACATTCGCTTGTTCTTCCGGGACACGACCCAGTGGAGCCAGCTGATCCTGCTGGCCGCGCTGGTCGTGGTATATCTGTTCAACATCAACGCGCTGCCGCTGCACCGCGGCGAGCCGGTGGGGTTCTTCTACGTCACGCTGGTCTCGTTTCTGAACCTCGGCCTGGCGGGCTTCGTGCTCGCGTCGATCGCGGCTCGGTTCATTTTCCCCGCGGTCTCGCTCGAGGGCCGACAGATGTGGCTGCTTCGCTCCAGCCCGCTCGATCTCCGGGCGCTCCTGTGGTCCAAGTACTGGGTCGGCACGGTGCCCCTCCTCGTGCTGGCCCTGCTGCTCACCGGCCTCACCAACGTGCTGCTCGAGGTGGGGCCGTTCATGATGGTGATGGGGCTGGTGACGATCTGCGGCCTCACGTTCGCCATCGCCGCGCTGGCGCTCGGGTTCGGTGCCCTGTACCCGCAGTTCGAGACGGAGAACGCCGCCCAGATCCCCACGTCGTTCGGCGGGCTCGTCTACATGATGACGACGATCGCGTTGCTCGCGGCGGTGATCGTGGCGCTGTGGCAGGCCGTCTACGCGTACGTCCGGGCCGTATACGTGGGCGAGCCGGTCGTCGTGGACGGGTGGATGATCTTTTGGTTCGCCGTCGCCGCCGTCATCTGCGCGGCGGCGACGGCGATCCCGTTGCGGATCGGCCTGCGGAAAATGGAGAGCTTCGAGTTCTAGAGCGGGAAGTTGATTCCACCCAGGACGTTGAACGACGTACGGTCGGCGAAGACGAACCGCGCCTCGAGGAACGGCTTCACCGGCGAGTAGCGCCGGCCCTCCCACCCGCCGAATACGTTGGCCCCGCTGTTGGTGTTCCCGGACGCGTGCAGGATGGCGAGCCCGCCGCCCAAATAGAAGAAACCGTAGGCCGTGGGGGGATGGTACTTCACGTCCACGTTCAGTCGGTACGGCGTGCCGGTCGCGCCCAGGTAGAAGTCCGCCGACGGCGCGAGCGCCCAGCGACGCCCCACGGGGAAGTTCAACTGGCCGCCGAGAAAGGTGTGTTGGGCGTCGAAGTCATATCCGACCCGCGCGCCGACCCCGGGGCGGTCGACGCGCACCGCGCGCCCGCCCCGCATGCGCCGCTGCGCGTCGGCCGAGGACGTCGCGAGCGCGAGTCCGGCGATGACGATCGCCAGGCGTACTGTGAGCCTGCTCACACCGGCGCTCCTCGATTGAGGGACGCACACTGATAGGCAGGCGGGTCGACAAACGCAAGAGTGCGACGGCACACTCCCGGCGCTTCCAAACCGGGTGGGACCTTGGCAGATTGGCAGTCACGCGCATGATGCCCAAACACGCCGGACCCGCGCCGCCGATCGGGCCACCCGCGGACCGCTCCTCCGATCCGGAGCGGCCCGTCGCGCCCGCACGCACAGCTGCCGCTCCTTCCACCCCCCGCTCACTCGTCGTGGTCTCGAACCGTCTCCCCTTCACCGCGGAACGGCGGCCCCCTCCCGAAGGTGTGCGCTTCCGGCGCTCGCCCGGGGGACTCGTCGCCGCGCTGGAGCCGGCCCTGGCCCAGCGCGGTGGCGTGTGGGTGGGATGGACGGGGGCCGCCCGCGAAGACGGCGACGCCGTCGCTGGTGCGCCGCCCCCGCCGGCGGAACACGTCCAGTACCGGGCGGTGCCCCTCACGGCCCACGAGATCGCCTTGTACTACGCGGGGTTCGCCAACCGGACCATCTGGCCGTTGTTTCATTATTTCGTCGGCCAGACGCAGATCGACAGCGCCACGTGGCGAGCGTACGAGCGGGTCAACGAGCGCTTCGCGCAGGTGGCAGCGGAGGCGAGCGACGATGAGGCGCTGGTATGGGTGCACGACTACCAGCTGCTGCGGGTGCCGCACCACCTGCGCCGTCTCGCACCGCGGCGGCGGATCGCCTTCTTCCTGCACATCCCGTTTCCCGCCGCCGACGTGCTCCGCGTGCTCCCGTGGTCGCGCGACTTGATCCAGGGCATGCTCGCGGCGGATCTCGTCGGGGTCCACATCCCGTCGTATGCCGACCACGTGCTCACGTGTGCCGAGCGGCTGCTCGGCTGCGAAGTGGACCGCGCCGCGGGGCTGGTGCGGTTCGAGGGACGCGAGGTGTCGGTCGAGGCCCATCCCATCAGCATCGACGTGGCCGAGGTCGAGCGGCTCGCCGAGCGAGTCACCCCCGGGGCGGTGGACGCCGCTGCCGCCCCCGACGCCCCAGTGGCCGAAATCCTCGGTGTCGATCGGCTGGACTACACGAAAGGCATCCACGAGCGTCTGCTCGCGGTCGAGCGCCTGCTCGAGCGGCACCCCGGATTGCGACGCCGCATCACGTTCACCCAAGTGATGGTGCCGAGCCGGGAGCGCGTCGCCGAGTACGGCGAGCTGAAGCGCGAGATCGACGAGACGGTCGGCCGCATCAACGGTCGCTTCTCCGAGCGTGGCTGGAGCCCGATCCGCTACCTCGTGCGCTCACTCCCGCCCGCGGAGCTGGTGGCGCTGTACCGCCAGGCGGACGTGGCGCTCGTGACGCCGCTGCGCGACGGGATGAACCTCGTCGCCAAGGAATACGTCGCGGCGCAGCTCGACGACGACGGCGTCCTGATCCTCTCCGAGATGGCCGGGGCGGCCGACGAGCTGCAGGAGGCGCTGCTCGTGAACCCCTTCGACGTCGACGAGGTGGCCGACGCGCTGCACCGCGCCCTCCAGATGCCGCGGGACGAGCGCCGCGCCCGCATGTCGGCGCTGCGGCACCGCGTACGCGCCAACGACGTCCGGGCATGGGTCGACCGGTTTCTCGACGCGAGCGAGCGGGCCGGGCTGCGGGCGCGCAGCACCGTGGCGTCGCCCGCCGATGCGCTGCAACGCATGCTGGCGCCGTGGCTCGCGCGCCGGGCCACGGTCGCGCTGTTCCTCGACTACGACGGGACGCTGACGCCGATCGCGGCCCGGCCGGAAGACGCCCAGTTGTCCGATGCGGCCCGCCAGACTCTCGATCAGGCGGCCCGCACGCCGAATCTCGATATCGTGATCGTCTCGGGACGCGCGCTGGCGGACGTGCAGCAGCGGGTCGGGGTACCGGGCCTGACGTACGTGGGGAACCACGGCTTCGAGATCGAGGGTCCGGGGATCAGCTTTCGTCACCCCGAGCTGGAACGGTGGCGCGCCGCGCTGGAAGCGGCCGCCTCCGAGCTCGAGGCGCTGGCGGCCTCCGGGGCCACCATCGAACGCAAAGGTGCGAGCGTCGCGGTTCACGTGCGGACCGTTCCCGAAGGCGAGCGACGCCGGCTCGAGCGGCAGGCGGAAGCGGTGCTGCGGCGTCGCCGGCTGCGGGTCACGCCGGGGAAGGGCCTGGTCGAGGGCCGTCCTCCCGTGCCGTGGGACAAGGGGCACGCCGTGCTGCACGTGCTGGTGCACCGCCACGGCGCCGATTGGCCGTCCCGCGTGAGCGCGGTGTACATCGGCGACGATCGCACCGACGAGGACGCGTTCCGCTCGCTCGAGGGAATCGGGCGCTCGATTCGGGTCGGCCCATCGCCGGGCGGCGCGAGCTACGCCGACTACAGGCTTCCCGACCCGGAGGCCGTGCTGGTGCTGCTCCGGTGGTTCGCCTCCGGCGCGTTCGCTGGGGCGAAGTCGTGAAGTACGGCTACGCGGCGACCCGCGCGCCGCAGGAGTGACAGTACTTTGCTTCGACCTCGAGCGACGTGCCGCACCGGGCGCAATAGCCCGGGGCGGATCCCAGCCGGCGGCCGCATTCGGCGCAAAACTGCGCGTTTGACTCGGGGCGATCCCCGTGCGTGGGACACACGGGAGACCCTAAAGGACTCCCTGACGGTCGCGGGAGACGGGAGACGGGAGACGGTGCCGCGGCGACATCGCTCCCCTCCCGTCTCCCGCCTCCCGAACGTTCCGCGCGCAACGCAGCCAGCGCTTCCGCCGTATACCTGGTCTTCAGCATTTCGTAGTCCGCGTCCGACAACTTCCCCGTGGCACGGTCGAACTCGATTTCCGTGAGCGCCCGCAGCGCCACCGCCCGCGGCGACAGGTCGTCGTCCGGATCCTCTCCTTCCTGCCAACTTCCCGTAGCTCCCCCTTCCGCCCCCTCGAGCGGCACCCCCGGCCGCAACACCGGCTTGAGGACGAAGACGATCAGTCCTGCCGCGAGCAGGACGCCGGCCACCAGCTCGAGCATGCCTGCTAGACCGACAGGCGGTCGAGCTCGCGCCGCAGCCGCTCGAGCTCGTCTGGAGAGGCGGGGATCTCGGGGGCGCGCGCCGCCGGGGCGCCCGGCACCGCGGCGCGCGACCAACGGCGCAGCACGACGGTCATGACGACGGCGGCGGCCACGATGAGCAGCGACGGGACGAAGTAGCCCGCGAGGTTGAACCCGCGTTTGGGGGGAGCCATGAGAATCGCGACCCCGTTCTGCTGCACGAACGCGTCGAGGATCTGCTGCGCGCTCTTGCCTTGCTCCGCGAGGGCGGCCACGCGCCGGTGCATCGCCGGGCTCGTACCGCAGGTGAAGTCCGTCGTGCGGCAGGTGTACACGTCGAGATTGCAGCCGCAAGTGCAGTGGAGCTGCTTCTCGATCGCCTGAATGGCGGCGTCGTTGTCTGCGGCGCGGACGGGCTCGAAGGGCCGGCCGGCGCGAGACGGGTCCCACAGCTTGCCCGACGGACCGGTGCCCGGGAGAGAATCCTGCTGCGGGGCGGTCGAGGGCGGTCGAGGGCGATCAAGGGCGGTCAAGGCAAACGCCATCGCGCTGCCGAAAAAGGCTCGCCGATCCAGTGGCAACGTGCCGTCGTGCCGTCGTGTCACGCCTGCCCCTCCCCTACTAACCGCACCGCGTACCCCGCCTGGGTTCGTTTGACCGCGGGCGTACCCCCGGGCCACATCACGATGAGGCCGCCCAAGGCCACGATCATGCCGCCATACCACACCCACCAGACGAGGGGATTGATCGTGAAACGGAACACCGCCTGCTCCGTCCCGTTGACGAGCCCGGCCAGCACGACGTACAGGTCCTCACGCAGATCGCTGCGGATCCCGACCTCAGTGGAGGGCTGGAACGTGGGCCGGCCGAGACCGTCGACGTGCTGGCGCTTCTCGGTCGTGAGCACGCCGAGCCGCTTGCCGTCGCGTGCGATTTCGAGCGTGGCCGCCGTGACCTGACGGTTCAACGCGTCGTACTGCGAGACGCCGAGGTGGGTGAACGTGTAGGTCCACCCGTACGGGCTCTTGAGCACGGTCGATTCGCCCGGGCGGAGCGTGGCTTCGGTCTCGGTCTTGAACGCCATGCCGGCGAACGCGATGAACAGGATGACCATGCCGGTGTGCACGATGTAACCGCCGTAGCGCCGGCGATTGCGCCCGAGCAGCCGGCCGAGGGCGAGCGCGTATGGTTCGTCGTACTGGCGATGGCGCGCCCGCGTGCCGCGGGCGAACTCCTGCACGACGGTCGCGGCGACGAACGCACCGAGCGCGATCGCCATCAGGGCGTAGAAGTCGCGCATCCCCCCCACCAGCAGCACCAGCGCCGTGAACACGCCCACCGTCACCGGCACCGCGAATTGCCGTTGGAGGTTCGGGAGCGAGGCTCGGCGCCAGGCGATGAGGGGCCCGATCCCCGTCAGCCCGAGCAGCGCGAGGCCGAGGGGGATGTTCACCTGATTGAAGAACGGCGGGCCGACGGTGACCTTCGTCCCCTGGACCAGCTCCGAGAGGATCGGGAACAGCGTGCCCCACAGCACCGAGAATGCGATCCCCACGAACAGCAAGTTGTTGAACAGGAAGCTCGCCTCGCGGCTCACCATCGACTCGAGCTTCGTTTCCGCCGCGAGCAGCGGCAGGCGCCGACCATAGACCGTGAAGCTCGCCGTCGCGGCGGCGATCAGGAAGAACAGGAAGAAGTACCCCACGTTCGACTGCGTGAACGAGTGCACGCTCGAGATCACCCCGGAGCGCGTGATGAACGTGCCGAAGATCGAGAGCAGCCACGACCCGATGATGAGGGCGAGGTTCCACTTCTTCAGCATCCCGCGCTTCTCCTGGACCATCACCGAGTGCAGGAAGGCGGTCATGGTGAGCCACGGTAAGAGCGACGCGTTCTCGACCGGGTCCCAGGCCCAGTAGCCACCCCACCCGAGCTCGACATACGCCCACCACATCCCGAGACAGATTCCGACCGAGAGGAACAGCCAGGACAAGAGCGTCCATTTGCGGATCGCGACCAGCCAGTCAACGTCGAGGCGCTTCGACAGCAGGGCCGCCATCGCGAACGCGAACGGGATGGTGATCGAGATGTACCCGAGGTAGAGCATCGGGGGATGGAACACCATCCCCGGATTCTGGAGCTGTGGGTTCAGCCCGCTCCCGTCCAGCGGCGTGTACGCCAGCCGGTGAAACGGATTCGCCTGCCCGAACAGCATCACGGAAATGAAGAACGTGGCGACCGTGCACACGACCCCCGCCACGTACGGCAGCAGCGCGCGGTGCCGGCGGGACGTGAGGACCATCGCGAGTGACCCGAACAGCGACAGCACGCTCGCCCAGAACAGCAGGCTCCCCTTCTGCCCGGCGTACAGCGCCGACCAGGTGTAGAAGATCGGGAGGTTGCGGCTGGTGTACGACGCGACGTATTCGACGTTGAAGTCGTGCTGGAACAGGGCCCACTCGAGCGCCGCGACCGCGACCCACAGCGCCACGCTCATCGCGAACACCGCGTGACGCGCGCTCTGCTCCAGGTCCCGGCGCCCCTGCCGGCCGCCCACGAACCCGGCGAGCGCCCCCCAGATCCCCACGAGGAAGGCGATCCAGAGACACAGGCCGCCCAGGACCGTCATCTACGCTTTGGGAACCGCTTCGTAGCGCGACCCGCACTTCGCGAGCACGTTCGTCGCGTAGATGATGCCGTCCTTCTGCAGGCGGCCTTCCACGACGACCTCGACCGAATCGGTGAACGTGTCGGGCGGGAGACCGCGGTACAGCACGGCGTAGCGGGCGCTGCCGTCGGTGACCTGGAAGCGCAGCGTCCGGGCGGCGAGGTCGCGCGTGACCGACCCGGGCACGACGTGCGCCCCGACCTTCATCCCGACGTTATAGAAAGAAGGATCGAGCGCGATCTTCTGCGACAGCTCGCTCGGCGTCAGAAAGTACTGCCCGGTCTGCTTGACACCCGAGGCCATCAGATAGCCGACCGATCCGACGATCAGCACCGCACCGATGGCGAACTTCGTCCCCGCGTTCATCCCCAATTATACCTCCGGTCGCGCCGCGTGCTCCAGCGCCCACGCGACCGCCGCCTCGGGGCTCGCAACGCGGGGAATATCGATGGCCGGCGTGAAGGCATCATGCAGCCCGACGACGGGCGTCTTGATGCGCTGCGCCATCGCGATCTCCGACAGGGTTCCCCACCCACCCCCGATCGCAATAGCGGCCTGCGCCGCACGCACGATCAGCGCGTTGCGCATCTCGCCCATCCCGGTGGCGAGCGGCACGTCGATGTAGGGGTTGGCGTCGTCCACGGCGGTGCCGGGAAGGATGCCCACGGTGAGTCCACCGCTCTGCTGCGCGCCGCGGGCGGCGGCTTCCATGACGCCCCCCAGCCCGCCACACAGCAGCACGGCGCCGTGTTCCGCCAGGAGGCGGCCGACGGTCTCGGCCCAGGCCGCCACCTCGGGCGTGCACGAGCTGCTGCCGATGACGGCGATCAGGACACCACGCACCCGGGTCATTCAGTCCGCGCCGAACGGCGGCTTGCGCAACCCGCGATCGGTGAGGTAGCCGGTCACGTAGCGCGCCGGGGTCACGTCGAAGGCCGGATTCAGGGCCCCGACGGCCGCCGGCGCGACCGGCCGCCCCGCGACGGTCTTCACTTCGTCGGGCGAGCGTTGCTCGATCGGGATGCCGTCTCCATCGCGCAGCGCGGCGTCGATGGTGGAGGATGGGGCGGCGCAGTAGAACGGGACGCCGTGGTGCAACGCCAGCACCGCCAGCGGGTAGGTGCCGATCTTGTTGGCGAAATCGCCGTTCGCCGCGATCCGATCGGCGCCGACGATCACGAGATCGATCTTTGCCTGACGCATCAGCGATCCCGCCGCCGCGTCCGCGATCAGCGTGCAGGGGATGCCGGCGTGGGACAGCTCCCACGCCGTGAGCCGCGCCCCTTGCAGCACCGGCCGCGTCTCGTCCACGAACACGTGCAGGCGGCGCCCCGCCTCGTGGGCCAGGTAGATGGGAGCGAGGGCGGTACCGATGCCCCCGGTCGCGAGCGCCCCGGCGTTGCAGTGCGTGAGCACCGTGGCGCCGTCGGGGACGAGCGGCAGCCCCGCTTCACCGATGCGGCGGCACATGGCGCGGTCTTCCTCCCAGATGGCTGTGGCTTCGGCGTGCAGCCGCTCCCACAGCGCGACACCATCGCCGGGCGTCGCGGTCGCCCGGCGCGTCATGCGCTCGAGCGCCCAGCGCAGGTTCACCGCCGTCGGGCGTGCGGCCGCCAGCAGCTCGGCGAGCCGCCCCAGCCGGCCGACGAACTCCTGGCGTGACGCGCTGCGCAGCTCCCGCGTCCCGGCCACGAGGCCCATCGCCGCCGCGATCCCGATCAGCGGCGCGCCCCGCACCTGCAGCGTCCGGATCGCCTCGGCCACGGCCTCGGCGCTCTCCAAGTCGCGCTCGATCCGCGCTTCCGGGAGCGCGCGCTGGTCGACGATGCGGACCGCGCCGGTGGGACTCCAGGCGATTGCCTGCACACTCATGGACCTGAAGCTAATGCGGAATGCGGAGTGCGGAATGCGGAATTCAAGGGCACGCGTCGCTCGGCGGTTCGACCTTCCATTGAAACTCCGCATTCCGCATTCCGCATTCCGCACTTAGGTTTTCGCCATGCGCTACGAAACCCTCCTGTTCGAGATCCGCGACGCCATCGCGTTCGTCACCATCAACCGCCCCGACAAGCTCAACGCCCTGAACGACCAGGTGGTGGACGAGCTGGCGCACGCCGCCGAGCGCATCGCGAGCGAAGACGCGATCAGGGGTGCGATCCTCACCGGCGCCGGCACGAAGGCGTTCGTTGCGGGGGCCGACATCGGCGACCTCGCCAAACAGGGGCCGTTCGACGGCAAGGCCCGCGCGCTGCGCGGCCAGGCGATGCTGCGCCGCCTCGAGACGTGCGGCAAGCCGGTGATCGCGGCGGTGAACGGCTACGCGCTGGGAGGCGGCTGCGAGCTGGCGATGGCCTGCCACCTCCGCATCGCGAGCGAGCACGCCAAGTTCGGGCAGCCGGAAGTGAAGCTCGGGATCGCGCCGGGCTACGGCGGCACGCAGCGCCTCCCGCGCATCGTCGGCAAGGGCAACGCCCTGTACCTCATCCTCACCGCCGACCCGATCGACGCCCAGGAGGCCTACCGCATCGGGCTCGTGAACAAGGTGGTGCCGGCGGGCGAGCTGCTCGCGACCACCGAAAAGATCCTGCGGGGAATCCTCGCCATGGGGCCGCTGGCGGTGCGGCTGGCGCTCGAAGCGGTAGACCAGGGGCTCGAGATGACGCTCGACGAAGGGCTGTTACTCGAGGCCAATCACTTCGGCCTGCTGGCCGCGACCCGAGACATGAAGGAAGGGCTCACGGCGTTCCTCGAAAAGCGCGCACCCCGGTTCGAGGGTCGGTGAAGCGCGTAGTCCTTGCGGCTTGCGGCTTGTGTGTTACGGCTGCGTGTCTCACCGAGCGGCCGCGCCCATCGCCGCCGACGCTCGCGCTGTCCCTCAACAAGACGACCGTCAAGTCGCGATCCACCCCCGCTCCGGACACGCTCGTGGTGACCGTCCGCGCCGAAGACGAAGACGGCATCGACTCCGTGTGGGTGCAGCTCGCACAGGAGGCTCCGGTGGGTGCGGACGGCCTGCTCGACCCCGTGCTCGAGGGTCCGTTTCGCGTCATCGTGCCGCCCGGCTTGGGGACGGGGACCATGCTCCGTGTGAAGGTGCAGGCACGGGACGTGGTCGGATTCCGGAGCGAACGGGACACCAGCGTGACGGTGGGCCCGTGAGCCCCAACGACTTAGTAAGTGTTGCCATGACAACGACTTCTGGGTATGTTTAGAGGGTTGTCTGGGGCCCGCGCGGACCATGCCGCGTCGCGCCACGGGACCTCCCGTGGCGCTTCTCGTTTCCGGGGGGGGAAGGCCCACAACGCTGGGGACACGCACCGCATGACCAATCGCAGGCAAGGCAAGCCGACGCCCTTGGGGGACGCGCTGCGTCGCTACCTGGCGAAGGCGGGGTTGGGGAGACGGCTCGCCCAGGCGCAAGTGATACCCGACTGGCCGCGCCTGGTGGGACCGCAGATCGCCGCGGTGACGCAACCCGAGAGCGTCACGCCGGACGGGACCTTGTTCGTGCGGGTAGCGACGAGCGCCTGGATGAACGAGCTGCAGCTGATGGGGCCGCAGATCATGACCGCGGTGAACGGCGGCAGCGCGGCGGCACGGATCAGGACGATACGCTGGCTTCTCTCACGCTAGAGATCTATGGCTAAGGCGAAACCCGCCCGCGCACCCGCAGCGAAGCCCAAGGACAAGGGGAACGGCGACTACCAAGCCGATTCGATTCAGGTCCTGAAAGGGCTCGAGGCGGTCCGCCGCCGCCCGGCGATGTACATCGGGGCGGTGTCGGCACGCGGGCTGCACCATCTCGTTTACGAAGTCGTGGACAACTCGGTGGACGAAGCGCTGGCCGGGGTCTGCACCAAGATCGCGGTCACGATCCACCAGGACAACGCGATCACCGTGGTGGACGACGGCCGCGGCATCCCGGTCGACATTCACAAGACCGAGAAGAAGCCGGGCGTGGAGGTCGCTCTGACGATGCTGCACGCCGGCGGCAAGTTCGACAAGAGCACGTACAAGGTGTCGGGGGGACTGCACGGGGTCGGCGTCTCGGTGGTGAACGCGCTATCGGAAAAGCTTGAGGTGTGGGTCGACCGCGACGGCAAGCGCCACCACATGGCATTCGAGCGGGGCGACACGACCAAGAAGCTCGAGGTCATCGGGAAGGCGAAA
>QHUM01000031.1 GCA_003222135.1 Gemmatimonadota bacterium
CACGGGAGTCGCGGCCACCACCACGCAACGCTACAACCTCACCGGCGCAGGGGACCCGCGCGAGGTTCAGGCAGCCGCCGTTACAGCCGACCTGTTCGACGTGCTCCAAGTACGCCCCGAGATCGGCCACGGCTTCGCGGCCGCGGACGACCGCACGCCGCTCGCGCTCTTGAGCCACGGGCTCTGGGTCACGAATTTCGGGCGCGATCCCGGCATTCTGGGCAGGTCGATCTCGCTCGACGGGCGCAGCTTCACCGTGGTCGGCGTGATGCCGGCGGGGTTCCAATTCCCCAACGAAGACGTGCAGGTGTGGACGCCGATCGGCGAGTTCCTGTCGCAGAATCCGCAAGCCGAGACGAACCGCGGCATGCACTTCCTCACCGCCGTGGCGCGACTGGCGCCGGGCGTCTCCACGGAGCGTGTGGTGGGCGACGCCAAGCTGCTCGCGGCGCGTCTCAGCGCCAGCGACTCTGGGAGTAGCGGCGGGCGGCAGCGGATCGTGGCGGGCCAGGCGAGCCCCGGCGGCGGCCCCCCGGGCCCTTCATCTGGCGGACGGTCGATGCTCGACACCGGCTTCGACGTCACCTTGCTCCGGGACGTCGCCGTCGGTGATGTGCGCCGGCCGTTGTTGATCTTGCTGGGCGCCGTCGGTCTGGTGCTGCTGATCGCGTGCGCCAACGGGGCCAACCTGCTGCTGGCGCGCGCCACCGCGCGCCGTCGTGAGATGGCGGTCCGGCGCGCCCTCGGCGCGGGGCGCGGGCGGCTCGTCCGACAGCTGCTGACAGAGAGCACACTGCTCGCCCTCGCCGCAGGCGTCGTCGGAGTCGCGCTGGCGGCGTCGGGACTCGACGCCCTGCTCGCGGTCTGGCCGCACGCGCTCCCCCGGACAACCGAAATCGGACTCGACGGAGCGGTCCTCGCGTTCAATCTCGGCCTGGCTGTAGTGACCGGCGTGGCGTTCGGCCTGCTGCCGGCGTGGCGCGCCTCGGCACCCGGCATCGAGCAATCGCTGCGGGAGGATGCCCCGGGCGCGACCGGCGGGCGGCGGCGGCTGCAGAGCACCCTGGTCGTGGGCGAGGTGACCTTCGCCCTGGTGCTGCTGGTGGGCGCCGGTCTGCTGGTGCGCAGCTTCATCCGGCTGAGCAACGTGGACCCCGGCTTCGACACACGCGACGTGCTCGCGGCCCGCATCCGGCTCACGCCCGCCCGCTATCCCGGGGGCGCTCAACAGACCCTCTTCTTCGACAACATGCTCACGGCGCTCCAGGCCCACCCCGGCGTCCAGTCGGCCAGTCTCGCCGGTACGTTGCCGCTCAGTGGCAACATGTTTATGATCGCGTTCGATCCGCGCACGGTGCGGCCGGACTATCCGGAGCCGATTATGGTGCTGCGGCTGTCTGTAACCTCCCCGGATTACTTCACGACGTTCCGCATCCCGCTCCGACGGGGCCGTGGCTTCACGGCGCAGGACCGAGCTGGCTCGCCGCCCGTCGCCGTGATCAACCGCGCGACGGCGGATCAGCTCTGGCCCGGCCAGGACCCGATCGGCCGGCAGCTCACCATCGGCGGGCCCCGGCAGACTACGGGGCCCAGGCCCATCACGATCGTCGGGCTGATCGATAACCTGCGCTCGGCCTCGCTCGACGCGCGGCCCCAGCCCGAGATCTACCGCCCGGCGTCGCAGCAGTCCGAGGTGCGGGAGATGTGGGTGGCGCTGCGCGCGGGCAACGGTCGGCCGCTCCAGCTCGTGGGCGCGATCCGCGACGCCGTGCACCAGGCCGATCCCGAGCAGTCGATCGGTGAAGTAGTGAGCCTCGAGCAGCTGATCGGCCGCCAGACCGCGGCGCGGCGCTTCAACACCACCCTGCTCACGATCTTCGCCCTGCTCGCCGTCGGGCTCGCGCTCGTCGGCATCTACGGCGTCACCGCGTACGCCGTCACCCAGCGGACCAGGGAGCTCGGCATTCGGATGGCTCTGGGGGCGCGGGGGGCTGACGTGGTCAGGCTGCTGATGAGAGAGAGCCTGCGCCGCGTGGCGGTGGGCGTCGGACTGGGGCTGCTCGCGGCGCTGGGCGTGACGCGGGCGCTCAGCGCCATGCTGTTCGAGGTGGCGCCGCGTGACGCGGTCACGTTCGCGGCGACGGCGCTGCTGCTCGTCGCCGTGGCGCTGGTCGCGACCTGGGTCCCGGCGCGGCGGGCGACGAAGGTCGATCCGATGGTGGCTCTGCGATATGAATAGGGGTCAGCTGTCGGGGATCAGGGGTCAGCGGCGCGTGTTTTGGATCCCCATCGCGTCAGGAAGATTGGAGCGTCGTCCGCGGTCGTCGCCAGCTTCCCTGTCCATGGCACAAGGCACAGGAATCTCCAGCTACCGCGACCTCCAGGTTTGGCAGAAGGGTATGGATCTCGTGGTCGAGAGCTATCGCCTGACCGAGAAGCTGCCCAAGGCCGAGCTCTACGGGTTGGTCAGCCAGATCCGCCGCGCTGCCGTTTCGATACCCGCAAACATCGCCGAAGGACACGGGCGGTATCACACGCGCGAGTTCCTACGCCACCTGTCGTTTGCCAAAGGGTCGCTCATGGAGCTCGAGACCGAGTTGCTAGCGGCCGGCCGGCTGGGCTACATCCCCGAGCCCGAGGTTCGAAGCGCGCTCGGTGCGACGGCCGAATTGGGTCGAATGCTA
This sequence comes from Gemmatimonadota bacterium, assembly GCA_003222135.1. Classification (GTDB taxonomy): domain Bacteria; phylum Gemmatimonadota; class Gemmatimonadetes; order Gemmatimonadales; family GWC2-71-9; genus 20CM-4-69-16. The sequence continues at coordinate 2,685 of QHUM01000031.1, forward strand.
GCAGGCCTCACGCGAAGCCTGAGAGCGAGAACCACTGACCCCTGACCCCCGACCCCTCTCATGCTCCACTACCGCCACGCGCTCCGCTCGCTCGCCCGAACCCCGGGCTTCGCCCTCACCGCGATCCTCACCCTCGCCTTGGGGATCGGTCTCGCGACGGCGGTGTTCACGGTCGCCGACGCGTTGCTGCTGCGCCGACTCCCCGTCCGCGATCAGGACCGCCTCGTCGTGCTCTGGGGACAAGCGCCCGACCGAGGCTTCGACTATCCGTTCACGCTCGATGAGGCGCGCGAGTTTGCGCGGCGAACCCGCTCTCTCGCGCCGGTCGCATTCTTCGCCTACGAAGGCGCTTGGCCGACGCCGATTCGCGACGGTGGGCGCATCTCTCGCCTCCACAGAGCGCTCGTGTCGGGTGAGTTCTTCGACGTGCTGGGGGCGCAACCTGTGCTGGGCCGGGCGTTGCAGGCCGGGGACGATGTGGTCGGCGCCGCACCGGTGCTCGTGCTCAGCCATGGGGCCTGGCAGCGGCAGTTCGGAGGCGACCCTACGGTGCTGGGCCGCCAGATCGTGATGCATGGAAACGGCGTCGCGTACACGATTGTGGGCGTGATGCCCCAAGGACTCGACTACCCGCGCGGCGCCGACATCTGGGCGCCGCTGGTCCCCGCCAGGACACGACCGGGCACGGATTCGACGGTCGCCGATGTCGAGTTGATCGGACGGCTGCGGCCGGGCGCCATGGCCGCTCAGGCGCGTGACGAGTTGACGGCCTACTTGAGGCGCGCCGAGGCCTCGCCGTGGCAGCGTGACATGCACGGAGTGGTTCACGCGCTGCCGCGGCTCGTCCTCGGGGAGACCCGGCCCGCGCTCATCGCGTTCGCTGCGGCGGCCGGCCTTCTCCTCCTGATCACGTGCATCAACGTCGCGAACCTGCTCCTCGTGCGCGGCCTCGCGCGCGTGCGGGAGATCGCCGTGCGGTCGGCGCTGGGCGCGGGCCAACGACAGGTCGTCAGCCAACTGCTCGTCGAGAATGCGCTCCTCGCGTTTGCCGGCGGCGCCCTCGGCGTCGTGGTGGCGGCGGCCGCGGTCCGGAGCTTCGTCGCCGTGGCGCCGCCTGGGCTACCCCGTCTGGACGAGATTCAGTTGAATGCCACCGCTCTCGCCGGCGCGGTCGGCATCACGGGCGTCGCCATGCTCATCTTCGGCCTCGCGCCCGCGGTCATAACCTCGCGCGTCGAGATCGAGCGGGTACTCCGGTCGGGGACGCGGCAGAGCGCCGGCAGGCGCTCCCGCCTCGGGACAGAAGGCTTGGTGGCGGGGCAGGTCGCGCTCGCGCTGCTAGTTCTCTCGGCTGCGGGACTGATCGCCAGAAGTCTCATCAAGCTCGAGCGGGCAGAGCTCTCGTTCGAGCCGTCACACCTGCTGATCGGCGACTTGGCGCTTCGCTACGATCAGTTCGATACCGCGGCCAAACAGCAAGCCCTGCTCGAGCGGCTGTTGCCGCAGGTGCGGGCGATTCCCGGCGTGCGGGCCGTCTCGCCCGTCGTCGCCGGACCCTTTTCGGGGCCGGGCGGGTGGGACGGCAAGTTCGCGGCCGAGGGACAGTCCCCCGAACAGGCCGCCGCCAACCCGATGCTCAACATGGAGGTCGTCACACCGGATTACTTCGCGACGCTCGGCATTGCGGTGCACCGCGGGCGAGTCTTTACGGACGCCGACCGCGAGGGCGCCCCACCGGTTGTAGTGATCGGCGAGTCCGTCGCGCGGCTCTACTGGGGGACCGCCGATCCCATCGGCAAGCGCTTGAGGATAGGGGAGCATTTAGAACGGGCGGTCAGCGTCGTCGGGGTGGTCCCTGACACGCGCTACCGCGACCTGCGGGAAGCGCGTCCGAGCGTCTACTTCCCGATGCGTCAACCGTTCTTCCCTTTCGAGCCGGTGACGCTGGCGATTCGGACCACGGGTCCGCCGACCGAGCTGGTGCCGGCGATCCGGCGCGTGATCGGCGAGACGGAGCCGGGTGTCGCGCTGGCGAGCGCGGCACCGTTCGGGTCATTCCTCGATGGGCCGCTGGCGCAGCCGCGACTGAACGCGCTGCTGCTCGGCGTCTTCGCGGGTAGCGCGGTCGCGTTGGCTGCCGTCGGCCTGTTCGGCGCGATGGCGACCATGGTGCGCCAACGCACCCGGGAGCTCGGCGTGCGGATGGCCCTTGGAGCCACCGCTCGAGATGTGCGGCGCATGGTGATGGGGCGCGGCCTCGCGGTCGCGAGCGTCGGATCGCTGCTGGGGCTACTCGGGGCCCTGCTGGCGAACCGTCTCCTGGCGGCGATGCTCTATGAGGTGGCTCCCACGGACCCCGCGACGCTGGCCACGGTGGCGGCGCTGCTGCTAGCGGTGGGGCTGGTTGCTTGCTACGTGCCGGCACGCCAGGCAATGCGAGTCGATCCCATGGCGGCACTGCGAACGGAATAGTGCACGAGCCCGCTGGGGCTCCGCGGAGCGACTGCGTATTCTTGTCGCGGAGCGGGGCCCCAGCGGGCGAGCACCGACACCACGTTCCGGCAAGGCCTGGCCCCTGACCCCCGACCCCCGACACCTTTAGCCCGTGAGCCAGACTGCCCCCCGGATCCTCGTCGCCGACGATCAGCCGGACGTGCTGGAGGCCCTGAAGCTCCTCCTCAAGGGCGAGGGCTACGAGGTAGAGACTGTCGCTTCCCCCCGCGGCGTCCTGTCGGCTCTCGATAAGCGCGACTTCGACGCCCTCCTGATCGATATGAACTACACGCGCGACACGACGTCCGGTGCGGAAGGGTTGGACCTGCTGGGGCGACTTCAGGGGCTCGACGCGTCCCCCCCGGTCGTCGTGATGACCGCCTGGGCCAGCATCGACGGCGCGGTCGAGGCGATGCGCCGCGGCGCGCGCGACTTCATCGAGAAGCCGTGGGACAACCGCCGGCTGCTCGCGACTTTGCGCACTCAGGTCGAGCTCGGCCGGGCGCTGCGTCGCAGCCAGCAGCTCGAACGCGAGAATCGGGCGTTGCGCCGGGAGGGTTTGCCCGAGCTGATCGCCGAGTCGCCCGCGATGCAGCCGGTGCTCAAGCTGATGGAGCGCATCGGGCCGTCGGACGCGAACGTGCTCATCCTGGGCGAGCACGGCACCGGCAAGGAGGTCGTCGCCCGCTGGCTGCACGCCTCCTCGGGCCGGGTCGAGCGGCCGCTCGTGGCCGTCAACCTGGGCGGCATTCCCGACGGCCTGTTCGAAAGCGAGCTGTTCGGGCACGTGAAGGGCGCCTTCACCGACGCGAAGGTCGATCGCGTCGGGCGGTTCGAGCTCGCCGAGGGCGGCACGCTGTTTCTCGACGAGATCGCGAACCTGCCGCTGCCGCAGCAGGCGAAGCTGTTGCGCGTGCTCGAGACGGGTGAGTTCGAGCGCGTCGGCTCCTCCAAGACGCAGCGCGTGAACGTTCGGGTCATCTCGGCCACGAACGCGGACATCCATGCCGAAGCGGCGGCGGGGAAATTCCGGCAGGACCTGCTGTTTCGCCTCAATACCGTCGAACTCCGCCTGCCACCGCTGCGCGAGCGGCGCGAGGACATTCCCCTGCTCGCGGGCCATTTCGGACGCCGCCACGCCGCGCGCTATCGGAAGCAGATCACCGGCTTCGCGGCGGACGCGATGCAGGCCCTCCGGACGTATCCCTGGCCCGGCAACGTGCGCGAGCTCGACCACACGATCGAGCGGGCTGTGCTGATGGCCGAGGAAAGCTCGGTGCGAACACGCGACTTGGGGCTCGGCACCGGGGCGAACGGCGCCACGCCGCTCGACCAGATGAGCCTCGAGGACGTGGAGCGGGTGCTCATTCAGAAGGCGCTGGCGCGCGCGTCCGGGAACGTGAGTGATGCGGCGAAGGCGCTCGGGCTCTCCCGCAGCGCCCTGTACCGCCGGATCAAGCGGCATGGGCTCTGAGCGGCGCCGCAAGCGCAAGCCGCGCTACGAGCACCGCATTCTCACGCTCGCGCTCCTCACCGGGCTTCCCGCCGTCGCGGTCGCGCTGGTGCTGCTGTGGAGCGGCGATTTCGCGGCGCGCACCCAATGGACCGTGACGATCCTGCTGGTCGGCGTCTGGTTAGCGTTCGTCGGCGTGGTGCGCGAGCGGGTCGTTCGGCCGCTCCAGACAATCTCGAACATGCTGGCGGCGCTCCGCGAAGGGGACTTCTCGCTGCGCGCCCGCGGCTCGGACCCGGACGACGCGCTCGGGCTGCTGCTGGTCGAGCTGAACAGCCTCGGCGAGGACCTGCGCGCCCAGCGGCTCGGCGCCTTGGAGGCGACGGCGTTGTTGCGCCGGGTGATGGAGGAGATCGACGTCGCGGTCTTCGCGTTCGACGAATCGCGCGCCCTGCGACTCGTCAACCGCAGCGCGGCGGCGCTGCTGGGGCGACCGGCCGAGCAACTCCTGGGGAAGGACGCCGGCGAGCTCGGGCTCGCCGACAGTCTGGCGGGCGACGCGCCCCGTGTGCTCGAGATTGCGTTTCCGGGACGGCCGGGGCGGGGGCGCTGGGAGCTCAGGCGCGGCACGTTTCGCCAGGGCGGGCTCCCCCATCAGCTCCTCGTGCTCGCCGACGTGAGCCGCGCGCTGAGCGAGGAGGAGCGGCAGGCGTGGCAGCGCCTCATCCGCGTGTTGAGCCACGAGCTCAACAACTCGCTCGCGCCGATCAAGTCGATCGCCCAGAGTCTGGTGGATCTGTTGCGGCGGGAGCCGGCGCCGCCCGACTGGCGCGAGGACCTCCGCAAAGGGTTGGGTGTCATCGGAGGTCGGGCGGAATCGCTCAGCCGTCTGATGGCGGCCTATGCGCGGCTGGCGCGGCTGCCGCGTCCGCGTCTCGAGCCCGTCCCGGTCGTCGAGTGGGTGCGGCGCGTGGCCGCCTTGGAGACCCGGCGGCCCGTCGCCGTCTGCCCGGGGCCCGACGTGACGATCCGCGCCGACGGCGGGCAGCTCGACCAACTGCTGATCAACCTGGTGCGGAATGCCGTCGATGCCACGCTCGACGCCAGTGGTGCGGTCGAGCTGGGGTGGACTGCGCATAACGGACGGCTGGAAGTATGGGTGCAGGACGACGGCCCCGGCCTGGCCGACACGGTCAATCTGTTCGTGCCGTTCTACACCACCAAGGCGGACGGCTCCGGGATCGGGCTCGCGCTGTCGCGGCAAATCGCCGAGGCGCACGGCGGCTCCCTGACGCTCGCCAACCGCGAGCGCGCCAAGGGCTGCGAGGCCCGCCTGTCGCTGC
>QHUM01000032.1 GCA_003222135.1 Gemmatimonadota bacterium
TTGTCCGTCCCGAAGCCCACCATCTCCACTTCCTCGCCCACCTTGATCTTGCCCCGGTCGATCCGCCCCGTGGCCACCGTGCCGCGCCCCGTGATCGAGAACACGTCCTCCACCGGCATCAGGAACGGCTTCTCCACCTCCCGCTTCGGCACCGGAATGCTCTTGTCGAGCGCCATGAGGAGCTCCCACACCTTGGGCACCCACTGCTTGTCGCCTTCGATCGCCTTGAGCGCGGAGCCGCGGATCATCGGGATGTCGTCGCCCGGGAATTCGTACTTCGACAAGAGCTCCCGCACCTCGAGCTCCACCAGGTCGAGCAGCTCGGCGTCGTCCACCAGGTCGCACTTGTTCAGAAACACGACGATCGCCGGCACGTTCACCTGGCGCGCCAGCAGGATGTGCTCGCGCGTCTGCGGCATCGGCCCGTCCACCGCCGACACCACGAGGATCGCGCCGTCCATCTGCGCCGCGCCGGTGATCATGTTCTTCACGTAGTCCGCATGGCCCGGGCAGTCCACGTGCGCATAGTGGCGCTGCTCGCTCGAGTACTCCACGTGCGACGTCGCGATCGTCAAGATCTTGGTCGGGTCGCGCCGCCCCTGTGACTCGGACGCCTTGGCGACCTGGTCGTAGGTCACGTACGTCGCGAGCCCCTTTTCCGCCGCCACCTTGGTGAGCGCCGCGGTGAGCGTCGTCTTGCCGTGGTCCACGTGGCCGATGGTGCCGACGTTCACGTGCGGCTTGGTGCGCTCAAATTTTGCTTTCGCCATAACCCCTCAAAATCGTTTAAGAAAACCCTTGAGGACCCTCTAACCCTTCACTTTGCTCACAATCTCCTCCGCCTTCGTCTTCGGCACTTCTTGATAATGGCTGAACTGCATGCTGTAGATCGCGCGTCCCTGGCTCATCGAGCGCAGCGTCGTGGAGTAGCCGAACATCTCCGACAACGGGACGCTCGCCGCCACCACCTGCGCGTCGGCGCGTTGCGTCATGCCGCCGATCTTCCCGCGGCGACTCGAGAGGTCGCCGATCACGTCCCCCATGTAGTCGGCCGGGGTCACGACCTCGACGTCCATGACGGGCTCGAGCAGGACGGGGTGCGCCTGGCGGGCCGCCTCCTTCACCGCCATCGAGCCGGCGATCTTGAACGCCATCTCGCTCGAGTCGACGTCGTGGTACGACCCGTCCACGAGCTCGACCTTGACGTCCACCATCGGGTAGCCCGCGAGCACGCCGTTCTCGAGCGCTTCCTTCACGCCTTGCTCCACCGGGCCGATGTACTCGCGCGGGATCGCGCCGCCAACGATGTTGTCTTCGAATACGAAGCCGGTGCCCGGCTGGCCGGGCTCCATGTTGATGACCACGTGGCCGTACTGGCCGCGGCCGCCCGTCTGGCGGATGAACTTGCCTTCGACGTCTTCGACGCGCTTGCGCACCGTCTCGCGGTAGGCCACCTGGGGCCGGCCCACGTTGGCGTCGACCTTGAACTCGCGGCGCATGCGCTCGACGATGATCTCGAGATGCAGCTCGCCCATCCCCGAGATGATCGTCTGTGCCGTCTCGGCGTCGCTATGGACCCGGAACGTGGGGTCCTCCTCCGACAGCTTCTGCAGCGCGATGGAGAGCTTGTCCTGGTCGGCCTTGGTCTTGGGCTCGATCGCCACCGAGATCACGGGCTCGGGGAACTTCATCGCCTCGAGGATGATGGGGTGCCCCTCGTCACACAGCGTGTCGCCGGTCTTTGTGTCCTTGAGTCCGATCGCCGCGGCGATGTCGCCCGCGCGGACCTCCTCGATCTCCTCGCGCTTGTTGGCGTGCATCTGCAGCAGCCGGCCGATGCGCTCCCGGCGATCCTTGGTGCTGTTGTAGATGTAGGAGCCGGCGGCGAGCACGCCCGAATACACGCGGAAGAACGTCAGCTTCCCGACGTAGGGGTCGGTCATGATCTTGAAGGCCAGCGCCGAGAAGGGCTCCTCGTCCGCAGCCTTGCGGGTCGCGTGGGTCGCGTCGTGATGCGGCAGATGTCCCTGGATCGCCGGGACCTCCAGCGGGGAGGGAAGGTAATCCACCACGGCGTCCAGCAGCGCCTGGACGCCCTTGTTCTTGAACGCGGCGCCCGCCAGCACCGGGACGACCTTGCCGGAGATCGTCGCCTTCCGCAGCACGGTCCGGATCTCGTCCTCGCTGAGCTCGTGCTCCTCGAGATACTTGTGCAGGATCGCGTCGTCCTGCTCGACCACCGATTCGAGCAGGTGGTGACGCATCTCGGCGACCTTGTCCTTGAGCGCCGCCGGGATCGGTCCCTCGACGTACTTCTTGCCGAGCGACTCGTCGTCGTAGACGATCTCCACCTGGCGCACCAAGTCGATGATGCCGGTGAAGAGCTCGCCCGAGCCCAGGGGCAGGTGGATCGGCACGACGTTGGCGCCGAGGCGCTCTCGGACCATCGTGATGCACATCTCGAAGTCGGCGCCGACGCGGTCCATCTTGTTCACGAAGATGATGCGCGGCACGTGATAGCGGTCGGCCTGCCGCCACACGGTCTCGGTCTGTGGCTCGACGCCGCCCACCGCGTCGAGCACCGTGATCGCCCCGTCGAGCACGCGCAAGCTGCGCTCCACCTCGACGGTGAAGTCCACGTGACCGGGGGTGTCGATGATGTTGATGCGGTACGGCTCGTCGCGGCGGGGCCAGAAGGCGGTGGTGGCGGCGGAGGTGATCGTGATGCCGCGCTCCTGCTCCTGCTCCATCCAGTCCATCGTGGCCGTGCCGTCGTGGACCTCGCCCAGCTTGTAGGTCCGGCCCGTGTAGTAGAGGATGCGCTCGGTCGTAGTCGTCTTCCCGGCATCGATGTGCGCCATGATGCCGATGTTCCGAATCCGTTCGAGCGGCGTGGTTCTGGGCATTGCGTTCCTTTAATCAGCAAAAACGCGGGGCGACCGTGACGCCCGTCGTGCGGGCCGGTCTCGCTCCGCCGTCATCGGGGGGCTTCTCGCCCCCTCGACGCAGGACCCTTGGATCAGGGTCCCGAGATTGTTGGTCTGCGTGTTGGGGCACGGCACTGCCGTGCCCGTACACTGGTTTCAGCCTACCACCGGTAATGCGCGAAAGCCCGATTGGCCTCCGCCATCCGGTGCGTGTCCTCTTTCTTCTTGATCGTCTCGCCTTCGCCCTTCGAGGCGAGGATCAGCTCGGCGGCGAGCCGCTCCGCCATGTTCTTCTCGCGACGTGCGCGGCTGTACTGGATCAACCAGCGCATCCCCAGCGCCGTGCGCCGCTCCGGCCGCACCTCGACCGGCACCTGGTAGGTCGCGCCGCCCACTCGCCGGGACTTCACTTCCAACGCAGGCTTCACATTTGAAAGGGCCTGCTTGAAGACGTTCACGCCGGGCTGCCCGGTCCGCTGCTCGATCAGGTCCATCGCCTGGTAGAACACCCGCTCCGCCAGCGACTTCTTGCCCCGCTCCATCAGGTTGCACACGAACTTGGAGACGGTCTGGCTGTCGTAGCGCGGATCCGGGGGCACCGGCCGCCGGACCGCCTTCTTGCGGCGGCTCACGTCGCGGCGGCCTTGGGCCGCTTGGCCCCGTACTTGGAGCGCGACTGCTTGCGCTCGTTCACGCCCGCGGCGTCGAGCGTGCCGCGGATGATGTGGTAGCGCACGCCCGGCAGATCCTTGACGCGACCGCCCCGGATCATCACGATCGAATGCTCCTGCAGGTTATGCCCCTCGCCCGGGATGTACGCCGTCACCTCGAACCCGTTCGTCAGCCGCACGCGCGCGACCTTCCGCAGCGCCGAGTTCGGCTTCTTGGGCGTGGTCGTGTACACCCGCGTGCACACCCCGCGCTTCTGCGGATTGCCGCGCAGCGCCGGCGCCTTTTCCTTCTTCGCGACGTCCCGGCGGCCGTGCCGTACGAGCTGATTGATGGTCGGCATACGCTCCGCTAAAAAGTTGCCAAATAGACTTCCAAAATAGTCGCGTAATTGCGGTTAGGGCAACCCCCGACCGCCCAGCAGCCGGCCGGGGGAGCGACTTGCCGCGACTTGACGCGGCAGCTATATGGGGAGGCCACGTCCCTCGCCGGGAGTCTCCCGCCATGTACCCCGTCCGCCCGTACCGCCCGTTCGCGCTGGTCCTGCTGCTCGGCGCGCTGGCCTGCACCATCCGCGTGATCCAGCCGGGTCCGGCCGCGGCCCCCGCGGGCGGGGGCCCGAAGGCCGATAGCGCCAAGAAAGACCTCCCCTGGAAGCCGTTCGCCGAGGTGACCAAGGACGCGCGTCTGCAGACCGGGGTGTTCACCGCGTATCTCAAACGGGAAAGCGCCTACCTCGCGCTCAAGCCGGAGCAGCTCGACCGCGACTACCTCATGGTCACGGAGCTGTCCCAAGGGATCGGCGAGCTGGGGATCGACGGCGGCAGCGACATCCGCTCCGACCTGATCCGGTTCCATAGGATGGGCGACCACGTGGAGCTATGGGTCGTGAACCCGTACGCCACGGCGACGCCCAACACGCCGATGGCGCGCACCGTCGCCTACTCGTTCGGACATTCGGTGGCCCAGTCGTTTCCCATCGCCAGCATCCGCGATACCACAAACGAAGTGCTCGTCGATCTCGTCCCGTTCCTCGTGTCCGACTGGATCGACCTGGGAGCGTACTTCCAGTTCTTCTCGCAGATGACGCCCACGCAGGGCCCGGGACCAATGTTCGACAAGGAACGCTCCAGCTTCCAGTCGCTGCGCATGTTCCCGACCAACACGGAGGCCGAGGCGCGGTTGACGTTCCGGGCGAGCCGGAGCCTCGGGATGGACATGATCCCGGACTACCGCTGGATTCCCGTCGGCGTCCACTACTCGATCCTCGAGCTGCCTGCGACGCCGATGCGCCCGCGCTACGCCGACGACCGCGTGGGCTACTTCGTGTCAGCGATGAAGAACTTCTCGCGCGATACCGCCGAGAGCTTCTTCGTCCGGTACGTGAACCGCTGGCGGCTCGAGAAGAAAGACCCGAGCGCCACGGTGAGCGATCCGGTGAGGCCGGTCACCTACTACCTCGACCGCACCATCCCCCTCGAATGGCGTCCCTACGTGCGGGACGGGATTCTCGAGTGGAACCGGGCGTTCGAGGAGGCGGGCATCCGCAACGCGATCCAGGTGCTGGACGCCCCGGACGACTCGCTGTGGAGCGCCGAAGACGCGCGCTACAGCACGGTGCGCTGGATGGCCAACAACGCGTTCACGTACGCGATCGGGCCCTCCGACGTCGATCCCCGCACGGGGGAGATCCTCAACGCCGACATCCTGATCGCGGCCTCGTGGATCCAGGCGTGGCAGGGGGAGTACCGGGACTACGCCGGGCCTCAGGCTATGATCCGGGAAGTGTTCCTCGAAGACTCGCTGCTTCGGGCGGACCCGAGCGGCCGTCGCTTCCAGCGGCTCTGCTCCTACGGGGCCAGCATGGCGCACGAGGGAACGCTGCTCCGGGCGACGCTCGCCGCGAGCGGCGCGATCGCTCCCGGCGCGGGTGTCCCGCGAGAGTACATCGGCCAGGCCCTGAAGGAGCTGGTGATGCACGAAGTGGGGCATACGCTCGGGCTGCGGCACGACTTCCGCGGCACCGCCGCCATCCCCATGGAGAAGCTGTTCGACCGGGCGTATACGGCGACCCACGGCACGTCGGCGTCGGTCATGGACTACAACCCGCCGGCCATCGCCCTGGACCGCAGCAAGCAGGGCGACTATTACTCGCGCACCATCGGGACGTATGACCGCTGGGCGATCAAGTACGGATACGCCACGGTCGCCGGAGCAAACCCCGATGCCGAGCGCGCCGGTCTCCGCGACATTGCCGCCCAGGCCTCCGATCCCGATCATGTGTACGGGACCGACGAGGACGCCGGGTTCGCCGGCTACGGCCTCGATCCTACCGTCACGCGGTACGACCAGACGTCCGATCCGCTCGCCTGGGCCAAGGACCGCGCCACGCTCGTGAATCGCTTGTTCGATTCCCTGGAAACGCGTCTCGTGGCGGCGGGCGACGGCTACCCCAAACTGCGGCGCGGCTTCCGGGACCTGCTGTTCGAGCGCTGGTACGCGACGCTCGTCACCACCAAGTACCTCGCAGGTGCGTACACGTCGCGCGATCACCGCGGCGACCCGAACAACCGGCCGCCGTTCGTCGCCGTGTCGGCGGCCCGCCAGCGCGACGCGCTGGCGTTCATCGCCGATGCCGGACTGGGCGAGAACCTGTATCGCTTCCGGCCGGAGCTGCTCAACAAGCTCGCCCCCGAGCGGTGGTGGCACTGGGGCGTGAACCCGTTCAGCGAGGGGCGGATCGACTTCCCGCTGCACGACTGGGCGCTGGCATTCCAGGGAACGCTGGTGCGGCTGCTCACGGACCCGCAGGTGCTGTCACGGGTGCGCGACGCCGAGCTGCGGGCGGAAGCGCGGAACCAGATGGTGACGATCCCCGATATTCTGACGACCCTCACCGCCAGCGTCTGGGCCGAAGCGGGGGTCCAAGGGTCCCAGCGCGCCCGCAACACCACGTCCATCCGCCGCGACCTGCAGCGCTTGTATCTCGCCCGGCTGCTGCAGATCGTGGTGACGCCCGAGCCCGGTATGCCGGAAGACGCGCGTACGGTGGCGCGAGCCACGCTCGCGAGTTTGAGTGGCGCCCTGGGTCGCGCGCTCGTGCCCGCCAACGAGCTCGACGGGTACACGCAGGCGCACTACGCCGACTCGCGCCAGCGCATCGAGCAGGCCCTCAACGCGCAGGTGGTGCAGCCGCTCGGCCCGACGCCGTCGCCGCGCTAGGCGACGGGACCAACGCGACGGCGCCCGGGATCACTCCCAGGCGCCGTCGCCCCTACCCCTCTACCCGTCTAGCCGTTAGTCCGCTTCCACTTCCTCCGGGAACGGACTCGGCACCGCGCCCGGCGTAGGCTCCGTCGGCGGCGGCGGAGGCTGGAAGCCCTCGGGCGGCTCGATCTCGATGTCGTGGTACCGGTAGATGCCCGTGCCCGCCGGGATCAAGTGGCCGATGATGATGTTCTCCTTGAGCCCCAACAAGTCGTCCCGGGCGCCGCGGATCGCCGCGTCGGTCAGCACGCGCGTGGTCTCCTGGAACGAGGCCGCGGAGATGAACGATTGCGTGGTCAGGCTCGCCTTCGTGATGCCCAGGAGCAGCGGCTCGCTCGTCGCCGGCTTGCCGTCTTTCTTTACGGCCCGCTCGTTGATCTCACGGAACGTGAGCTTGTCGACGTGCTCGCCCTCGAGGAACTCGGTGTCCCCCGGGTCGACCGTTTTTACCTTCTGCAGCATCTGACGCACGATCACGCCGATGTGCTTGTCGTTGATCTTCACGCCCTGGAGCCGGTAGACCTCCTGCACCTCGTTCAAGAGGTACTCCTGCACCGCCCGCGGCCCTTTGATCCGCAGGATGTCGTGCGGGTTGACGGGCCCTTCGGTGAGACGGTCCCCGGCGCGCACCCGATCGCCCTCGTGGACGCGCAAGTGCTTGCCGGCCGGCACCTCGTACAGCTGCGGCTCGCCCTCCTCGGGGTGGACGTAGATCTCGCGCTTGCCGCGCTTGATGTCGCCGAACCGCACGGTGCCGTCCACCTCGGAGATCGTGGCCGGGTCCTTGGGCCGCCGCGCCTCGAACAGCTCCGCGACGCGGGGCAGGCCGCCCGTGATGTCGCGCGTCTTGTAGGCCTCGCGGGACACCTTGGCGAGCACGAGTCCGGCGTACACCTCCTGGCCGTCCTCGACCGTGAGCTGCGCCCCTTCGGGGATGACGAAGTCGCGCAGCCGCTTTTCCTTCTCCCCCTTCTTCTGGATGATCTCGATGTGCGGGTGCAGCTTCTTCTCCCGGTCCTCGATGATCACGCGCTGCCGCCGGCCCGTCAG
>QHUM01000068.1:0-25361 GCA_003222135.1 Gemmatimonadota bacterium
ACCGTTTCCGAGTACAACTTGGGATCGCCCAGGGACACGGTTTGCTCCTCCGGACGATTCAGGTAGCGCAGCGCCGCATCGGCCGTGGCGGCGGTCGCGAAGCTGACGCGAAAGTTGGTACGGCTGGTCGTTGCGCTGGTAATGCCGAAGAGCGGGAAGAACTTGTTGCCTTGCACCTGGGTCGCCAACACGACCCCGCCGCGCTCGACGTACGCGTACAGGGTCTCGCGCTCCGCCGGACTCAACTGTGTGTTGAGCAAGATGCCGCCGACCAAGACGAGCGGCCGCCGAGTGGCCACCGCGACGTCCGACGTCGCCAGGAACGGAATCCCCAGGAGCTCGAGACAGTCCCGCAACGCGAGCTGCTCCTGGAGCGCATCCCGGCTCGACCCTACCTCGAGCACGGCCACGCCCCACTCCGGCGACGCTGCCCTTGCTCCGGTGACGGCCAGCCACAGCGCGGCTCCCGCCAGCAGGCGCGTCACTTCCACAGCTGCAGCGCGACGGGGTTGCCGGCCAGAGCCTCCGCCACCAGCACCAGCCACGCGGACGCCGCCACGCAGGGGACCTGCGTCATTTCGTACTGCAATTCCTGCGAGGCGCAGCGCAGGCCACCGTTGGCCGCCTGCAGCGGTTCCAGGCCGGCGACGATCTGGCGCGCGCGCTGGGACTGTCCCAAGCGGAGATAGGCGAGCGCGACGCCCAACGTTCCCTCGGGCCAAACGATGGGGAGCTCGCGCCACTGCTTGCGCGGGCTCTCATGGAAGAAAAACCTGCCGATTTCCGGGTCTCCATAGATGGGCTGTTCATCGTAGGGGCGATACCCGCTGGCGTCACCGTGCTTGCTGGCGTAGTAGCGGTCGATTACGGCGATGGCCTGCTGCGCCTTTTGGGGCTCGCCGGCGGCGAACAGAAACAGCGCGCCCCAGGCGGCGCAGTCGAGCGCCTTGTTAGGATCAGCGTCACCGAGCGGCGCGAAGCCCTGGTTGAACTGCCGCAGCGAGTCGTTCCAGGCGCTCTGGAGCAATCCGCGTCGTATCCGCTCGGCCGCCTGGGCCCAACGAGCCTCGCCGGTGAGGCCCGCCAGTTGGTGCAAGAAAAACCAGGCGCTGATGTTGTTCTCGGTGCTCACGGCCAGCATCGGCTCGTCCCGATACAGCTCGACCACCTCGTCGCTGGTCGCACGGTAGGCGAGCTGCAGGATGCCCTGCCCCATCCGCAGCAGGCCATCGCGCGGGTCGCGCGGGTCGTTCACGGCGAGCGAGAGCAGGTAGCCGGCGAGCCGGGTGGCCGCCTGCAAGAAGATGGTGCGCTCCCGTTCGCATCCCCGGTCGCGGGCGCAGCCCGGCGCGTGAGTCAGGAAGAAGGTGAAGGCGTATCCCACCCACGCCACCGCCCCCGCGCGGACGAGCGCGCTCTCATGATCCGTTTCCTGCGGCCAATCATTGGCGGTGTTGTAGCCGAACCAGAGGCTGCCGTCGGGTCGGACCAAACGGGCGAGCGCGTGCAGCGTGAACGCCGCTTTGTCTCCGTCACCGGTGGTCAGGAAGACGAGTGCCGCCAGCGCGTCGTCGTACGTGGCCGAGCGATGGAAGCGCCGCGGGAATTCGGCCGGCGCAAGGTCGTAGCTGATCACCAGCCGGCGGCGGCTCGGGTCGGGGTCGGGGACGAGACGATTGGGAATGATCTGTCCCAACAGCCACGGCTTGGTCGCGGACACCCAGCGCGGTGGAGCGCCGTCCGGTGTGGGTGCTCCCTGGGCAATCAAACCGCCGCGCGGCAGCAATCCGCACACCACCACGCATGAGGCAGAGGCAAGCAGCCGGAGATACATGGGGACGGGCGAAACCTAAGGCCGCTCAGTCCTCGAGGCCACCGCCGCTATTGCACTGGGGTCTGCGGCCCCTATCATGGGGGCGACTATGGCGGCCAAGAGTTGGTGGTTGATCATCGCTGGTGTGTGGCGCGCCGGCCTGCTCGCCGCGCAGCTGCCGGCAGCCGACGAGGCGTTCCGGCGGGGGCGGCTCGCCGAAGCACGGGCCAGTTATGAGCGAGTGCTCGCCTCCGACTCGCTCAACGTGCGCGCGTTGTATCGTCTCGCGATCCTGGACGGCTGGGATGCGAAGCTCGATCGCTCGCTCGCGCGGTTCACCAAGCTGCGCCGTCTCGAGCCGCGCGACCCCGACTTCATGGTCGCGCACGCTCGTGTGCTCTCGTGGGCGGGGCGGACTCCGCAGGCCCTGGCGCTGTTCGACTCCGTGCTGGCGCGCGCGCCCGATCGGGCCGACGCGCTGGCGGGACGCGCACGGGTGGTCGCCTGGAGCGGGGACCTCGATCGCGCGGAGCGCTTGTGGCGCGCCGCGCTCGCGCTGCATCCCGACGATGCCGAGCTGCTCTTCGGGCTCGCGCAGACACTGTATTGGCACGATCAGCCGGCGCTCGCCGAGGCCTACCTCACGCGAGCGCGCCGGGTCGCGCCGGGGGACAACGAGGCGCGGGATCTCGCGCGCACCCTGCGAGCGCTGCTGCGGCCGGACGTCCGGACCTCGGTCGACGGCGCCGGCGATACCGACCACAACAACTTCGTGGCGCAAGATGCCACGGTCACGGGCGCGCTCGGCGCAGGCTTGCGGGGGACCCTCCGGGCGGGGTGGCGGCGCGCCACCGATCAGGTGGGCCATGGGTCGAGCTACGGCGGGGGCGGGTTCGTGGTCGCCGCGCTGGGCCGTCGCGTGGAGCTGCGGACCGGCGCGGGGCTGCGGTGGCTCGGCCCCGACATCGGCCCGTCGCGCACACCGGTGACCGCGGAGTTCGGGGTCGGGCTGCGGCCCGCGCGCGACGTGTCCCTGGGCCTGTCCTACAGCCGCGCGCCGTTCGATGAGACCGCCGAGCTGATCCGCCGCGGCTTCGTGCTCGAGGCGGCTGAGCTCGAGTTCGAGCTCGCTCCCGGTCCACGGTGGTCCATCTCGGGAACGACGGGGGCCACGTGGATCTCGGACGGCAACCGGCAGCTGCACGCCTTGGGCGGCGTGCTCGTTCGGCTGCTGCCCGGCTTGCAGCTCGGCCCGTTCGGCCGCGTGCTGACGTTTCACGCGACCCCGCTCAACGGCTACTTCGCCCCGAATCGCTTCTCGGTGCTGGAGGGACGGGCCGTGTACTCGTGGCAGCGGCGGGGGTGGGGCGTGCGGGCCGACGCCGGCGTCGGCACGCAGCAGGTCTCCGACACGGCCGCTCACCAGACCGAATGGCATTTCGGCGTCACGCTGTCTCGCGGCTGGGGGGCGAACAATGAGGTGTCGCTCGTGGGCTCGATCACGAACTCCGCGGGCGCCACCTCGACCACGGGCACGCGAACCGAGCGGTTCAGGTACCGGACGCTGGGGCTGCGGTTCCGCCAGGGGCTCTGACCTAGGGCTTGCGCCCGTGGTCAGTCTAACCCATGCGCGGCGCCCTTTCCCAGGGTGCGGAGCAGGCGGACCGCCTGCGCCTGCTCGCGGGCCGGCAACGCTGCCACGGCCCGGCGCATCGCCGCCGCGTGCGCAGGAAAGATGCGCGCGATGAGCCGCCGCCCGGCCGGGGTGAGGGCCAGCAGCGTCACCCGGCGGTCCGCGGCGCTAGGGCGGCGCCGCACCAGGCCCCGGTCGCACAGCTTGTCCACCACGTAGGTGGTGCTCGAGCTCTCGACCAGGATGCGCCGCTGCACCTCGCACACCGGCAGCTCGCCCTTGTGGTACAGCACCTCCAGCACGCCGAACTCGGTGCTCCCGAGCCCGAAGCGGGCGATGCTGGCCCGCGAATGGTGCTCGACCGCGTCGAACGCCCGGGCCAGCACGATCCACAGCTTGAGGGGGGTGGGGGAAGGCAGCGATGGCTTCATCTTGCTCCAGGAACCGTGGCCCCAGGGGATGTGTTCCCACGTTGGTAGAGATCGAATATCTCGATTTCGAGATAAATTGTCCGTTTGCGTGGGAGGTGTCAAATGTTGGCAGATCTGGGGTTGTTGGCCTTGCGGTTGACGCTCGGCGCCGTGTTCCTGGCCCACGGGGCCCAGAAATCGGTCGGTGCGTTCGGTGGCCCGGGCTTCGCCGGCGCGAGCGGGTTCATCGCGAGCATAGGGTTCCGGCCGGCGCGGCTGTGGACGGCGCTCGCGGTGGGCGGGGAGCTCGTCGCCGGGGCGTTGTTCGTGCTGGGCTTGCTGACGCCGCTCGCCGCGTTGCTGGTGCTCGGCACCATGGCGGTCGCGATCGCCAAGGTACACGGGCCCAAGGGGTTCTTCAGTCAGAACGGTGGTTACGAGTACAACCTGGTGCTGATCATCGCCGCCCTGGCGGTGGCGGCGCTCGGACCGGGGGCGTTCTCGCTCGACCACGTGTTGGGGCTGGTGCGGTAAGGCGCCGCCCTTGAATAGCCGATGAAGGGGCGCAGCATGCTGCGCCCCTACATGATGCTGCGCCCCTACTTAGATTCTCACCGGCCTTCGACCGGGTAGCGAAACCTGGACCGGCTCGTTCCGAAGCTCGTCACCACGCTCAAGGGTTACACCCGCGAACAGTGCTTCGCGGACGCGGTGGCGGGGGTAATCGTCGGCATCGTCGCGTTGCCGCTCGCGATCGCGTTTGCGATCGCGAGCGGCGTCACGCCGGAGCGCGGCCTCTTCACGGCGATCGTCGCCGGGTTCCTGATCTCCGCGCTGGGCGGGTCGCGCGTCCAGATCGGCGGGCCGACCGGGGCCTTCGTGGTGATCGTCTACGCCATCGTGCAGCGCCACGGGGTCGAAGGGCTCGCGGCGGCGACCATGATGGCGGGCGTGATCCTCGTCATCTTCGGCGTCGTGCGCCTGGGCGGCGCGATCAAGTTCATCCCCTACCCGGTCACGATCGGGTTCACGAGCGGCATCGCGCTCATCATCTTCTCGAGTCAGGTGAAGGACTTCCTCGGCCTTCGCATGGGGGCCGTGCCGGCCGATTTCGTCGGGAAGTGGCAAGCCATCGGCGCCCACCTCGACACGGTCGATCCCTGGGCGCTGCTCGTCGGGTTGACGGCGCTCGCGATCATCGTGGGATGGCCGCTCGTGAACCGCCGGGTGCCGAGCCCGTTCGTGGCGCTCATCGCCACCACGGCCATGGTCCAGCTGCTGCACTTCCCGGTGGAGACGATCGGCTCGCGCTTCGGCGCGATCAACGCGGCCCTGCCGGCGCCCGCCCTTCCGGCGGTGACGCCACAGCAGCTCCCCGGGCTCCTGGCGCCGGCGTTCACGATCGCGCTGCTCGGCGCGATCGAGTCGCTCCTCTCGGCCGTCGTGGCCGACGGCATGATCGGGGGCCGGCACCGCTCGAACATGGAGCTGGTGGCGCAGGGGGTGGCGAACATCGTCGCGCCGCTGTTCGGCGGTATCCCCGCGACCGGCGCGATCGCGCGCACGGCCACCAACGTCAAGAACGGCGGCCGCACGCCGGTGGCGGGGATGGTGCACGCGGTCACGCTGCTCCTCATCACGCTGTTCTTCGGGCGCTGGGCCGGGCTGATCCCGATGGCGACGCTCGCGGCGATCCTGCTGGTCGTCGCCTACGGCATGAGCGAGTGGCGTACCTTCAAGGCCGAGTTTCGCGCGCCCAAGAGCGACGTCGTGGTGCTGCTCACCACCTTCCTCCTGACGGTGCTGGTGGATCTCACCGTCGCGATCGAGGTGGGGATGGTGCTCGCCGCCTTCCTGTTCATGCGGCGCATGGCGGAGGTCGTGAACATCAACGTGCTCACGCACGAGTTCCACGATCCGACGGACGACTTCGAGAACGATCCCAATGCCGTGCGGCGCCGGGTGGTCCCGCCCGGGGTCGAGGTCTTCGAGATCACGGGTCCGTTCTTCTTCGGGGCGGCCGAGACGCTGCGGGACCGCCTCGGCGCCATCGCCGCACATCCCAAAGTGCTCATCATCCGCCTGCGGCACGTGCCGGCGATCGACTCGACGGGCCTGCACGCGCTGCGCGAGCTGGTCAAGCGGAGCCGCCGGGAGGGCACGCTGGTGCTCCTCGCCGACGTGCACGCCCAACCCGTGGTCGCGCTCGAGCGCTCCGGGCTGTACGACGAGCTCGGCGAGGAGAACGTCCATGGCAACATCGACGATGCCTTGAACCGCGCCCGCGCGCACCTCGGCCTGCCGCCCTTGCCGCGGCCCGGATTCGCGACCCCGACGGTGGCCCGGGAGAAGGAAAAGGGGTGATTCCCACGTTGCGCGCCCTCCCCCCCTGCCGATAGCGTACGGAGACCATGAAACAATGGCTCGAAACCCGGGAAGTACTCGACCGCCTGGCGCAGCTCGCCCGGGCGGGGGGGGGGCGCGCCGCGCTCGCGACCGTCGTGCGGGTGCGCGGCTCGGCGTACCGTCACGAAGGAGCGAAGCTGCTCGTCGCCGAGGATGGCAGCACCACGGGCAACGTGAGCGGTGGGTGTCTCGAGCAGGATGTGCGCGAGGTAGCACTGCACGTCGTCCGTACGGGGCGGCCCGAGCTCCGCAGCTACTGCTCGAGCGCCGACGAGATCGCCGCATGGGACCTGGGCGTGGGGTGTGAGGGCGAGGTCCTCGTGTTCGTGGAACCGGTGACGGAGCCCCGCCTGCGGGAGCGGGCGCTGCTCGACGGCCGCCGGCCCTTTGCGGTGTGCGGTATGATGCCGGGGAAGGGGGAAGGGGGCAGGGGCAGGCTCATCGTCACCCACGATGCGGCCGAGGGCGACCTCGGTTCGGCTGACCTGAACGCCCGCGTGGCGCGACAGGCTCGTACGCTGCTCGGTAGCGAGCAGTCGGGTCTGCACGAGATCGGTGGTCACACGGTGTTTTTCGATGTGTTCAGCCCGCCGCCGCAGCTCGTACTGCTCGGTGCAGGCGAGGATGCCCGGCCGCTCGCTCGGCTGGCGGCGGAAGTCGGATTTCGCGTGGTGATCGTGGACCGCCGCCCCGGCTATCTCACCGTCGAGCGGTTTCCGAGCGCGGCGCGACTGGTCGAGAGCGACGGCGCCGAGCTGGCCGAGCGGCTGCCGCTCGACGCCGCGAGCTACGCCGTCGTGATGACGCACAACTTCGCGGACGACGCAGCCTACCTCCAGGCACTGCTGGGTACGCCCGCCGCCTACATCGGTATGCTAGGGCCCCGCCAGCGCACCGAGCGCATCGTGCGCAACCTGAGCGCCGCCGGGCCGGTCGATGAAGCGCGGATCTACGGTCCCGTCGGTCTCGACATCGGCACCGACGGCGCCGAGCAGGTCGCACTCGCGGTGATCGCCGAGGTGCTCGCCGTGCGGTCCGGGCGGCGCGCGGACTCGCTGCGCGAGCGTCCCACGCCGATCCATGCCCCGCCAGACTGAGCGCGCCAGCGTCGCGGGGGTGATCCTCGCCGCCGGCGCGTCGCGCCGCATGGGAGCGGGTCGCAACAAGATGCTGCTGCAGCTCGAAGGCGAGTCGCTCCTGCGGCGCGCCGCCCGCCGGGCGCTCGTGGTCGGGCTCTCGCCCGTGGTTGTCGTGCTCGGCCACGAGGCCGATCGAGCCAGGGCCGAGCTGAAAGGGCTGTCGTGCGAGTCCGTCGTGAACCCCGACTTCACCGGGCCGACGAGCGGGTCTCTGCACAAGGGCCTCGAGCAACTCGGCTCCAACGTTGGGGCCGCCGTCGTGATGCTGGGGGATATGGTGCTGGTCACCGAACAGATGCTCAGCGGCCTCGTCGCGGCGGCGCGCGGCACGGAGGCGCCGCTCGTGGTGTCGCGTTATGGCAATGTCACGGCCCCGCCGCTGCTGTTCCGCCGGGCCCTGTTCGGCGAGCTGCTGGCTTGGAGCGGGGAAGGGTGCGGCAAGGCCGTCGTCCAGGCGCATCTTGCCGAGGCCGTGTTCGTGGATTGGCCGGACGCCGCGCTAGCGGACATCGATACGCCGGAAGACCTCGCGGCGGCGGAGGCGCACCTCGCCCGCCGCTAGGGACCGGGCAGCCGCGCTTCCCACTCCTCCAACGAGCGAGGCCAGTCCTCCTGCAACAGACGCGACAGCGCCCGATCGGCGAGCACCCGCCCGCCGGTCTGGCACGTCGCGCAGTAGTTCACCTCGTTTGCGGCGTAGCGGATGCGCTGGACCGGCGAGCCGCACACTGGACACGGCTTGCGATACCGGCCGTGTACCGCCATCTCGTCTCGAAACGCCGTGACCCCCTCGGGGAAGGCGTCCCCCGTCGCCGCGCGCAAGCGCTCGATCCAGGCGCGCAGCGTATCTCGCGTGGCGTTGTAGAGCCGCTCGACTTCCTCCGCGCTGAGCTGGCTCGTCAGCTTGAGCGGCGATAGCCGCGCCGCGTGCAGGATCTCGTCCGAGTACGCGTTCCCCACGCCCGAAAACAGTCGCGGATCCGTGAGGGCGCGCTTGAGCGTGTGGGACTCGCGCGTCAGGGCCGCTTGGAACGCGGGCAAGTCGGCCGTGAGCACGTCGATGCCGCCGGGGTCGTGGGCGGCGAGGCCCGCCGCGCCTCGCGCGAGATAGAGGGACGCGCGGTGCGTGCTCCCTGCCTCCGTGAGAAGCAAGGTCCCGGCCGGAAAATCGAACGCCGCGAGCCCCAGCCGCCCGGGAATCGGGGCGCCAGGCGGTTTCCACCGCAGCCGGCCCGCGATCATGAGATGCACGATGACGAAGTACTCGTCGTCGAAGCCGAAGACGATGCGCTTTCCGAGCCTCCCGAGCCGCCGCACGCTGCGGCCCGCGAGGTCCTCAGGACGGGGGTCGACCGATCGAAGCAGGAACGGGCTCGCGATGCGCAGCCGCTCCAGGCGTTCTCCCACGACGCGTGATTGCAGCGCCTCCAGATACATCACGATGTCGGGAAGCTCGGGCATGGCGGGTTCGTTCCTCGACGAACGGCATAGGATGGCAGTGCCGCGGCGTGCCCACCAGGCCCCTGCTCGCTCGCTCGGGCGCGTCCGTTTAGCTTGCAGGTCGATATGACCGCCACCCTGACCGAGAGCCCCGCCCTCCCCGAGCGGATCGCGGGATTGGCGAAGCTGGCGCGCAACCTGAGCTGGAGCTGGAACCACGATGCGCGCGCCCTGTTCCGCTCGATCGATCCGACGCTGTGGCGCCTGACGCGCCACAACCCGTTCGCCCTGCTGCGGCGCGTCGAGCCCGCGAGGCTGGCGGCGTGCGCCGCCGATCCCGAGTTCCTGCGCCAGTACGATGCCCTGATGGAGCAGGCCGCGCGAGAGGCGTCGAACGCCGGGACGTGGTACGCCACCACGTATCCCGACCTGACGAGCAGTACGGTGGCCTACTTCTGCGCCGAGTTCGGGCTGCACAACTCGGTGCCGATCTACTCGGGCGGCCTGGGGATCCTGGCGGGGGACCAGTGCAAGGCCGCATCCGACTTGGGTGTGCCGCTGGTCGGCGTCGGGCTGCTCTACACGCGGGGCTACTTCGACCAACGCCTCCGCCTGGACGGCTGGCAGGAGGACGCCGACGAGCGATTCGACGTGTCGCTCACGCCGCTCGAACGGGTGCTGGGTCCCGGGGGCGCGCCCGCCGTGATCACCGTGCCGACGGGCGGCCGAGCGGTGGGCGTGGGCGCCTGGCGGGTGATGGTCGGACGCGTGCCGGTGTACCTGCTCGACACCGACCTGGAGCAGAACGACCCCGCGGACCGCGAGCTGTCGCACCGGCTGTACGGCGGGGCGCACGACCTCCGAATGCGGCAGGAGTGGATCCTGGGTGTGGGTGGCGTGCGCGTGTTGCGCGCCTTGGGCCTCCAACCCGCCACCTGGCATGCCAACGAGGGGCACGCCGCGTTCATGCTGCTCGAGCGCGTCCGCGAGCTCGTGGCGCAGGGAACCCCGTTCGATGAAGCCGTCCGTCGCGTCCGCGCGACCAGCATCTTCACGACCCACACCCCCGTGCCGGCCGGTCATGACGCGTTCTCGCTGGAGCAGGTCGTGGCGTGCACGGGTCCGATCTGGGAAGAGATGGGGGTGGGCCGGGAGGCCGTACTGCGGCTCGGGCATCATCCGGTGCGCGATCACGGCCAGTTCCACATGCCGGTCCTCGCCATGCGGTTATCCCAGCAGGTGAACGGTGTCGCGCGCCGCCATGGCGAGGTATCGCGGCGCATGTGGGCCGGTCTCTGGCCGGGCCGGGACCCCGCGCGCGTCCCGATCGGTCACGTGACGAACGGCGTGCACCTCGCCACGTGGATGTCCCATCGCATGACCGACTTGCTCTACGCCCACCTCGGCCCGGATTGGCCCGGCCGGGTGGACGAGCCGGGCTTCTGGGACTCGGCTCTCGGGCTCGAGAACGCCGCCGTGTGGGAGACGCACCGGGAGCTGAAGGGGACGCTGTTGCGGGCGATCCGGGACGATGCCCGGCGGCGTTGGGCGGACCAGTGGAAGGAAGCACTCCACCTGGTGGGCGCCGGAACGCTGCTCGAGGAACGCGCCTTGACGATCGGATTCGCCCGGCGGTTCGCGACCTACAAGCGGGCGTCGCTGATCTTCCGGGATCTCGACCGATTACAACGCCTGCTGGCCAACCCGTGGCGGCCGGTCCAACTTGTCTTCTCCGGGAAGGCGCACCCAGCCGACGAGCCCGGCAAGCAGATGCTCAAGAGCGTCTACGCGCTCACGCGCGAAGCCCGGTTCGAGGGCCGGATCGCCTTCCTGGAAGACTACGAGATGCACCTTGCGCACAACCTGGTGCAGGGCGTCGATCTGTGGCTCAACCTGCCGCGCCCGCCACTCGAGGCGTCGGGGACGAGCGGCATGAAGGCCGCGCTGAACGGGGTCCCCCAGCTCGGCACCCTGGACGGATGGTGGGCGGAAGGGTACGATGGCCGGAACGGGTGGGCCATTCCCGCCGCCCCGGATGGCCCGGACGCCGACGCGGATGCCGCCGACGCCGACCAGCTGTACCGCTTGCTCGAAGAGGAAGTGGTGCCGCTGTTCTACGACCGCGACGCGCGCGACGTGCCGCTCGGCTGGGTGGACAAGATGAAGCATGCGCTGCGCGTGGCCGGCCGGCACTTCACCGCCCAGCGCATGGTGCGGCAATACGTGACCGAGTACTACGTCCCGGCGATCAAGGGTCAGCTCCCGGGAGACGATCCGCCCGCTGCGTGAGCCAGGCCCGTTGTCCGGAAGGGAGCAGGCTACGACCACCCGAGCGCCGAAGCCCGCCCGTGCCCGCACGAGGAGCCGCCCCAAGGCTGGACCCGTCGCGGCTCCGCCCGCACCCACACCCGCAGCGGAACGGATCGGCGTCGTCCACCTGACGGCGGAGTACTGGCCGTTCGCGCGCACCGGCGGGCTGGGAGAGGCCGTGAGCGGGTTGGCGACGTTCCAGGCGGCCGCCGGCATGCCCACGACCGTCGTGCTGCCGCTGTACCGCCAGGTCCGCGCGACCGCCCCGTCCTTGGAGCGCGCAGGGCCGCCGTTCACGGTCACGTTCGGCGACCGGACCGAGACCGCGTGGCTGTACCGCGCGCAGGACGGCGCCGCGCTGGGACCGCAGGTCTTCTTCATCGAGCACCCCGACTTCTTCGACCGGGCGGGGATCTACGGCGACGACAGCGGCGACTACCCGGACAACGCCCTCCGGTTCGCGTTCTTCTGTGCGGCGGCGCTGACCGTCCTGCCGCAGATCGCGCCCGAGGCCCGGGTGCTCCACGCGCACGACTGGCACACCGGTCTGGCGCCGGTCTATCTGCGCACCGTGTTCAGCGGCGAGTCGCTGCACCGCCGGCTGGGCAGCGTGCTGTCGGTGCACAACGCCGGATTCCAGGGGCACTTCCCGGCCGAGACCGTGGCCGCGCTGGGGCTGCCGGGTGACTTGTACAACCCGCGGGTGTTCGAGTGGTACGGCCGGATGAACATCCTCAAGGGCGGGCTGACGTTCGCGGATCTGGCCGTCACCGTCAGTCCCACCCACGCGCGCGAGCTGCTGACGCCGGAGGGCGGGTTCGGTCTGCAAGAGAAGTTCATCGAGCTGGGCGACCGGGTCGTGGGGATCCTGAACGGCATCGACGCGGCAGCCTGGAACCCGGCGACGGACCCGCACATCCCGGCGAACTACTCGATCGACGATCTCGCCGGCAAGCGGCGCTGCAAGGCCGCGCTGCAGCAGGCGTACGGTTTGTCGCCGGGCGCCCATACGCCGCTCTTCGGGATGAGCGCGCGCCTGGTGTCGCAGAAAGGGCTGGATCTCGTGCTCGGCGCCGACCTGCTCGGCAGCTCGGACGCGCAGTTCATCTTTCTCGGCTCGGGGGAGCACCGCTACCACGCGGCGCTCACCGACCTCGCTGCGGCCAACCCCGAGCGCGTCGCGGTGGAGTTCGCCTTCACCGACCACCTGGAGCACGGGTTGCTTGCCGGGGCGGACCTGCTCCTCATGCCGTCGCTGTACGAGCCGTGCGGGCTCACGCAGATGCGGGCGCAGCGGTACGGCACCATCCCGGTCGCCCGCCGGACGGGGGGCCTGCACGACAGCATCGCGGACGGGGAGACCGGTTTTCTGTTCAACGCCTACGAGCCCGCCGCGCTGGAGCAGGCGGTGCAGGGCGCGCTGGCCGGCTATCGCGACCGCGCCGCCTGGCGGACGATCATGCGGCGCGCGATGGCTCAGCAGTTCGGGTGGGACGGCTCGGCCGCCCGCTATCTGGACGTCTACCGGCGCGCCCTCGCCCTCCGCGCCACGGCGGGCTGACCGCGCGGATGGATTTCGTCCTCGCGCTGCACAGTCATTTGCCGTACGTGCTGCATCACGGGCGGTGGCCCCACGGCAGCGACTGGCTGTGTGAAGCTGCGCTCGACACCTATCTCCCGCTCGTCGAGCAGCTGCAGCAGCTGGCGGACCAGGACGTCCCGTCGCCCGTGACGATCGGCTTCACGCCGGTGCTCGCCAATCAGCTCGCGAGCGCAGCCTTCGCCCAGGAGCTCGAGGCGTTCTTCGACCAGCGCGAGACCGCGTGTCAGGAAGCACCCGCCTCGCTGGCCGCGACCGGTGACACGGCCCTCTTGCCTCTCGTGAGTTTCTGGCAGGCGCGGTTTCGCCGTCTCCGTGATCTGTTCCACTCCCTCGACCACGACCTGGTGACGGCGTTCCGCCGCTTCCAGGACGCGGGCCGACTCGAGATCATCGGCTCGGCGGCGACGCACGGCTACCTCCCGCTGCTCGCGTGCGACGAAAGCATCCGACTGCAGCTCGTGGTGGGACGGAACGAGCACCGGCGCCTGTTCGGTCGCGATCCCGTCGGCTGCTGGCTCCCGGAGTGCGCCTATCGTCCCCGCAAGGGGCGGAGGCCCGGCATCGAAGAACAGCTCGCAGCCGCCGGGTTCCGGTACTTCTTCACCGATGCGCACCTCGCGCAGGCCGGCGATCCGCTGGGGAGTTACGGGGAGGTGCCGCTGGGCGCCGAGCGGTTCGATGCCGCACGAGCCGAGGGGCAAGCGGCGCCCGGGAAGCGGAGCGTGCGGACGCCGTACCAGGCGTATCGGGTGAGCCCGCCCCGTGCCAAGCAGAGCGTGGCGGCGCTGGTGCGCGACCCCCGATCGTCGATGCAGGTCTGGAGCCGCCACCACGGCTACCCGGGCGACGAGTGGTACCTCGAGTTCCACAAGATCCGCTGGCCCGGCGGGCTCAAGCTCTGGCGGGTGACGGGACCCGACGTGGATCTGGGTGCGAAACGGGCGTACGAGCCCGCGGCCGCGCTCGGCCGGGTCGGCGAGCATGGCCGTCATTTCGCGCACCTGCTCGCCGGCATCGCGGCCGAGCAAGGGGGGCGTGGCGCGGGAACAGGGGTCATCGTCGCGCCGTTCGATACGGAGCTGTTCGGTCACTGGTGGTTCGAGGGCGTGGACTTCCTCGCGGCGACCTATCGCGAGCTGCGCCATCATCCCGGCGTGCGTCCGGTGACCGCGTCGCAGCACCTGACGAGCCATCCCGCTGGCGTCGCGCTCCGCCTCGCAGAAGGCTCCTGGGGCGTGAACGGCGATCATACGATGTGGCTCAACGACCGCACGGCGTGGACATGGCCGCGCCTCCACGCCCTGGAGGGCGCCTTCTGGAAGGCGGCGCCCGCGGCACTCGCCGCTGCCGGCGCCCGGCCGGCGCTGGCGCAGGCGGCGCGCGAGCTGCTGCTCGCCCAGGCCTCCGACTGGCAGTTCATGATCTCGACCGGGGCGGTGCCGGATTACGCCGAGCGCCGGTTCAAGCTGCACTGCGATGATGCGGAGCGGCTGGTGGCGGCCCTCGAGTCCGGATCGTCGGACGGCGTGCGGCTGGCGGCGGAGCTGGAGCAGCGTGACGCGCTGTTCCCGAACGTGCTCGAGGCGGTCGCGGAGGTGCTGGGCGCTTGAGCGTCCGGTCGATCGTGATCCACGGGCACTTCTATCAGCCCCCACGCGAAGACCCGTGGCTGAATCAGGTCGCGGCCGAGCCGTCCGCGGCGCCGTATCACGACTGGAACGAGCGCATCGAGCGGGAGTCCTACCGCGCCGTGGTCGCCGCGCGGCTGTATGCTCCGGACGGACGCATCGCCCAGATCGTCAACACGCTGGCCTCGATCAGCTTCAACTTCGGCGCGACGCTGCTCGAGTGGCTGGAGCGCGAGGCGCCGGCGACCTACGCGGCGGTGCTCGAGGCCGACGGCGCGAGCCGCGCGCGGCACGCCGGGCACGGGAACGCGATCGCCATGCCCTACCACCACGTCATCATGCCGCTCGCGTCCCGGCGCGACAAGATCACCGAAGTGCGCTGGGGGATCGCGGACTTTCGCCGCCGCTTCGGACGCGACCCCGAGGGGATGTGGCTTCCCGAGACGGCGGTGGACCCCGACACCCTGGATGTGCTCGCGGCCGAAGGGATCACCTTCACGATCCTGGCGCCGCATCAGGTGGAGCAGGCGCCGGCCGACGGCTCCGCCGGGCGCTACCGGACCCCGGGTGGCCGGTCGATCGCGCTGTTCGTATACGACGGGCCGATCTCCCACGATGTCGCCTTCGGAGCGTTGCTCAAGGATGCCGCGGCATGGGCGGAGCGGCTGCTCGCCCCGGGCAAGCGGGGCGAGAGCGAGCGGCGGCTCGTGGCCGTGGCGACGGACGGGGAGACGTACGGCCACCATCACAAGTTCGGCGAGGTGGCGCTCGCCTGGGTGCTGCGGGAGCTGGAGCGGCGCCGCGGCGTGCGGGTGGAGAATTTCGCCGCCTTCTTGGCCCGGCACCGGCCCGAGCAGGACGTGAAGCTCGTGGCGCCGACCTCGTGGAGCTGCGTGCACGGCGTGGAGCGATGGCGCGCGGATTGCGGCTGCCGGATGGCGCCGGAGCGGCCCACGCAGCAGCGCTGGCGCGCGCCGTTGCGCGAAGCGCTCGACTGGCTGGCGGGCGAGCTGCACGCGCGCTTCGAGCGGGAGGGCGGGGAGCTGTTCGACGACCCCTGGGCGGCGCGTGACGCCTACGGCACGGTCGCCGGTGATCGCACGGCGGAGGGTCGCGGGCGGGAGCTGCTCGAGCTCGAGCGCAACGCCCTGCGGATGTTCACATCGTGCGGGTGGTTCTTCGACGACATCGCCGGGATCGAGACCGTGCAGATCCTCCGCTACGCCGCGCGCGCGATCGAGCTGGCCGGCGCGGATGCGCCGCGGCTCGAGGCGGGAGTGCTCGAGCGGCTGGCGCGCGCCCAGAGCAACGAGCCCGGAGAGGGGAGCGGGCGCGACGTCTACCTGCACCACGTCAAGCGACGTGTCCCGGTCGAGTCGGTGTCACGGACGGAAGCGCACACCGGTGACCCCGGGGGCGACGCGGCGCGGGACCTGCTCCGCGCCGTCCTGGCGCTCGAGCACGACCACTCGGCGCGCGCGATCGCGGCCGTCACCGAGCTGGCCGATCGCGCGCAGCGCGACGGCGGGCACATCCCGTTCGATGCCCAGACCGCGTTCTACCGGATCCGAGCCGCATCCCCCCCTGAGCGGGCCGCGCGGCTCGCCGCCGTTGCCTGGCGGCTCGGCTTCGCCGACGGGGAGGGGGAGGGAGCGCGGAAGGGAGGCGGCGACTAGGTGGACCCGCTGCGCTTCGTCTTCGGGGTGCACTTCCACCAGCCGGTGGGGAACTTCGACCACGTGTTCGAGCAGCACGTGCGCGACGTGTACCGCCCGCTCCTGGAGCGGTTGGCCGAGCGGGAGTTCTTCCCCATCGCGCTCCACATCTCAGGCCCGCTGCTCGAATGGCTCGAGGCGCATGAGGCCGCGTTGCTCGACCGCATCGGCGGGCTCGCCGGGGACGGCCGGCTGGAGCTGCTGCTGTCGGGGTTGTACGAGCCCGTGCTCGCCTCACTTCCGCGGGAGGACCGCGTCGAGCAGATCCGCTGGATGCGCGAGGCGGTCGAGCGGCGGTTCGGGGGGAAAGCGCACGGTGGCGGGTTATGGCTGACCGAGCGGGTGTGGGAGCCCGAGCTGGCCGCCGACCTGGCGCAGGCGGGCGTCCGCTACGCCTTCGTGGACGACCGTCATTTCCTCGTTACGGGTTTTGCCGGCGATCGCCTGCACGCTCCCTTCTGGACCGAAAGCGACGGCAAGCGCGTCGCGTTGTTTCCGATCGACGAGCGGCTGCGCTACTTGATCCCTTTCCAGCCGCCGGCGGACACGGCGGCCTATCTGCGGCTGCTGCGGGAGCGCGGCGCGCCGCTCGCCGTGTTCGTGGACGACGGCGAGAAGTTCGGCGGCTGGCCGGGCACGAAGGAATGGGTGTACGAGCGCGGCTGGCTGGCCCAGTTCCTCGACGCCATGGGCGCACTGGTCGCGAGTGGCGAGATCCGTCTCACGACGCCGGCGACGGCCCTGGCCGAGGTGCCGAGCGGTGGACTCGCCTACCTGCCGACGGCGTCGTACCGCGAGATGGAGGGCTGGGCGTTGCCGCCCGAAGCCGCGCTCAGACTGGCGCGACTCGAGCGCGATCTCGGGGAGGAGCGGCTGGCCGGTCCCGACGGCGCGTTGGTGCGTGGGGCGCACTGGCGGAATTTCTTCGTGCGCTATGCCGAGTCGAACTGGATGCACAAGAAGATGCAGGCGCTGTCGGCCTTGTGCCGGCGCTCGGGCGAGCCGGCAGCGGCGCGCCGGGCGATCGGCCGCGCGCAGTGCAATGATGCGTACTGGCACGGCGTCTTCGGAGGGCTGTATCTGCCGCATCTGCGACACGCCATCTGGCGCCACCTCGCGCTGGCCGAGGGCGAGCTGCGGCGCGGCGCGCCGCTCGCCGTCGAGCGCCTCGACCTGGACGGCGACGGATTCGAGGAGATCTGGATTCATGCCGCCGGGTTCTCCGCCGTCGTCAGCCCGCGGCGCGGCGGCGTGATCGAGGAGTACACGCACTTCGGCAACGGGGTCAACTACGCCGCCGTGGTGACGCGCCGGTTCGAAGCCTATCACGCGCTCGCGCGCGAACAGGCGGCGCACGCCACCGCGCCCGTGCCCGACGCGGGGGATGGAGGGGGGGGCGAGGGCGGCGCGCCGAGCATTCACGACATCGAGAAGCGAGTGCGGCTCGACCGGCTGCCGCCGGTCGATCGCGACGGGCGCGCGCTGTTCGTCGACCGCGTGCTTCCCGCCGACCTGACCCTGGACGTGTACGCGAGCGGCGAGTACGAGCCGGTCGCCTCGTGGGCGGCGGAGCCCGTGGCGGCGGACGTGCGCACGACGGGCGAGGCGGTCGAGGTCACGTGCCGGGCCCGCGGGCTCGAGAAGCGGTTCCGCTTCGCCGCCGGCGGCGGGCTGACCGTGACCTATCGCTGGGGCGCGGCGCGCCTGCCGGCGACCGCATGGTTCGCCCCGGAGATCTCGCTCGCGCACCCGCTCGAGCTCTCGTGTGCGCCGGAAGCCGACGTGTGGTCGTTTCCCATCGCCACGGTGTCGAAGTCGGAACGGGGGCTGGACGAGACGGTGCAGGGGCGCTCGCTCACACCGCGCTGGCCGGTGACGCTGGGCGAAGCGCGGATCGAGATCCCATGGACCCGGTGATCGCGAAGGGGACGTGCTTCCCGCTCTTCGCGTTCGACGTGGCGCGGGCGATCGACCTGGACGCGGCCGAGCGTCGCATCCTCGCCGGCACTGAGCGCCAGACGGTAAAGCAGCGGCGGCGCGCGCCCGCGAACTTCGAGTACCGGCCGGCGCCGCTGCGCGTGACGCGGCAGGGGGAGGCCCACGTCCTGGGCGCCTACCGCACCGCGCCGACGCTCGAGCTCGTGCTGTACGACTTCGGCGCGATCTCGGCGAGCTACGCCGTCTCGATCGAGGGATCGCTGATGGGACTTCCGGCGCTGGCGTACGAGCTGTGGGGAAATGAGCGGCTCGTGGCTGATGCCCGCCGGCACGTGGAGGAGTTGCTGGCGACGGCGGGGGACGCGGCCCTGCGACCTCGCGTCGCGAATGTCGTCGAGGACTACTCGATCTTTCAGATCGAAGCGTTCGCGACGCCGTGCCCCGCGTCAGCCCTGTGGACCGAGCACGGCCACACGGTCGCTCAGGTGCTGCGGGCGGAGCCGCGCACGCTGTCCCAGCAAGAGGTGGCCGATGCGACGGCCTCGCGGCTGTCGTTCGGTCCCGACGACGCGACGTTCATCGACACCGATGCGACGCTGCTGTTCGACGCCGAGGGCGACGACGTGCGCGCCGTGCTCGAGTTCGCCAACATCCAGCTGCTCGAGATGCGGTTCCTGGACCAGCAGCTCGACGACGTGCTGGAGGGGGCGTACGAGCTGCTCCAGCCGCGTCCGACGCGCATCGGCGCCCCGGGGCGCGGAGGCCCCGACTTGCGACGCCTGGCCCGGCTGCAGCTCGACGGGGCGATCCTGTTCGAGCAGGTGACCAACGCGCTCAAGCTGGTGGGCGATCAGTACTTGGCGCGGGTGTATTCGCTCGCGTCCCGGCGCTTCCATCTCGGCGAATGGGACGCGAGCATCACCCGCAAGCTGCAGACGATCGACAGCATCTACGCCAAGATGGCGGACCGGACGGCGAGCCGGCGGATGGAGATCCTCGAGTGGATCATCATCGTGCTGATCGCCGTCTCCATCATTTTGTCGGTCGTCCCGGTGCTGCCCCGACACTGAAAGTCGGGCGCCGCGCCATGTGACCCCCGTCACGTCCCGTGCGCCACCTCGCCTTCATCATGCTGGGCTCACTCCTCACGCGGGCGTCCGCCGATGCGATTCAGGGTCTCCCTGATGCTCTTCACGTTGGTTCTGGCAGGCTTCGCTGAGCGTGCGTTCGCCCAGCGACCCGATTCCGCCGCCCAGCGGCCGGACACCAGCCTGTCGGCGTTGAAGAAACTGAGTATCGAGCAGCTGATGAACTTGCAGGTCACCTCCGTCTCGAGGCGTCCCGAGCGATTGGCGCAGACGGCCTCCGCCATCCAAGTGATCACGGGGGACGCCATCCGCCGCTCCGGCGCGTCCAGTCTCCCCGAGGCACTTCGCCTCGCCACCAACTTGCAGGTCGCCCAGGTCGATTCCCGCCAATGGGCCATCAGTGCGCGCGGCTTCAACAGCACGACGGCCAACAAGTTGCTCGTACTCATCGACGGGCGCACGGTGTACACGCCGTTGTTTTCAGGCGTGTTTTGGGATGTGCAGGAGCTGCCCCTCGCGGACATCGACCGGATCGAAGTCATCAGCGGGCCCGGCGCGACCTTGTGGGGGGCCAACGCCGTCAACGGCGTCATCAACGTCATCACGAAGGACGCCAAAGACACGCAAGGGCTGCTCCTGTCGGGCGGCGGCGGGAGCGAGCAGCGTGGCTTTGGAACGGTCCGTTATGGGGCAGCGCTGGGCTCCACGGTTCGCGCTCGGATCTACGGCAGGGGTTTTGATCGCGCGTCGACGGTGTTACCCAGCGGCCAGGACGCAGTCGACGACTGGCATCTATGGCAGGGTGGGTTCCGTTTGGATTGGGACGAGGCGAGCGTGAACCGGGTCACCCTGCAAGGCGATCTGTACGATGGCCACATCAGTCAGCCCACCGTCAGTGACATCGGCGTCAGCGGCGGCAACGTGATGGCGAAGTGGTCGCACACCATCTCCGAAAGGTCCAGCCTCGCAGCCCAGCTGTACTACGACCGGACCCACCGCCACATTCCAGGCACGTTTGGGGAAGATCTCGACACCTACGACGTCGACGTGCAGCACGCCGCGCGCTTGGGCGCCCGGCACGACGTGGTTTGGGGCCTCGGCTACCGCCTGATCAACGATCGCGTCGCCAACAGTGCCATGCTGGCCTTCCTGCCGCCGGGGGTCGCGCGACAGTGGTTCACCGGATTTGTCCAGGACGAGATCGCGCTCGTTCCCGACCGGGTGCACGTGGTCCTCGGCACCAAGATCGAGCACAACGACTATGTCGGCTTCGAGATCCAACCCAGTGGCCGGGTAAACTGGAGGCTGACCCCGTCCGGAACCCTTTGGGCAGCCGTCTCGCGGGCGTTGCGCTCGCCGTCGCGAATCGACCGGGAGCTCTTCGCCCCGGCCCAGCCGCCTTACTTCCTCGCCGGCGGTCCGGACTTCCATTCAGAGGAAGAGCTGGCGTATGAGCTGGGATACCGCCATCAACGCGGGGCGCTCGCGCTCTCCGTGGCCACGTTCTACAGCCGCTACCACGGGCTGCGCAGCCTGGAGAGGGCCAGTCCCACGTCCCCCCTCGTCATCGGCAACGGACAGGACGGCGAGTCCTACGGAGCCGAGGCGACGGCCCAGTACTGGCTCACCAACCGGTGGCATGTGAACGCCGGCTACACCGAGCTCCGAGTCCATATTTGGCCGAACCCCGGCAGCACGGATACCTCCCGGGGGGCTTCGGAGTCGCACACTCCCGATCGCCAGTTCATCCTGCGTTCGTCGCTCGACCTGCCGGCCCACCTGGGACTCGCCGCCGCGTTCCGCGCGATCGCCGACATCACCAATCAGCAGGTCCCGGCGTATGCCGAGCTGAACGCCACGCTCACGTGGAAGCCGACGCCGACCCTCGATCTCTCGCTCGTCGGGCAGAATCTCTTGCACCGTAGTCACGCGGAGTTTGGCACGCCGGCCACGCGCCGGGAAATCGAACGTGGCGTGTACGGGTTGGTCGAATGGCGTTTTTGAGCGCGCTGTTCGCCCGAGCGGCGAAGCCGTGGGCGGTCCCGCTCGCGGTGCTGCTCCTGGCGGGACCGGGGTTGGCGGCACAAACCGGGCGGGCCTCGGAATACCAGTTGAAGGCGGTCTTTCTCTTCAACTTCGCGCAATTCATCGATTGGCCGGCCGACGCTTTTCCCGAGGCCGACACGCCGGTGGTCATCGGTATTCTCGGGGATGATCCGTTCGAGGGTCTGCTGGACCAGACCGTGCACGATGAGCGCCTGCGAGGGCGCCCATTCCAGGTCCGCCGCTACCAGAGCGTGGACGAGATCAAGACGTGCCACATCCTGTTCATCCGTCGGCCCGACGGAGCGCGCTTGGAGGAAACACTCGCGCGCCTCAAGAACCGGCCGATCCTCACGGTGAGCGACGTCGACGGATTCGCCGAACGGGGAGGCATGATTCGCTTCGTGACCGACCGCAACCGCATCCGGCTCCAGATCAACCCGGAGTCGGTGGAAGCGGCACATCTGACGATCAGCTCCAAATTGCTGCGGGTGGCTGAAGTCATCACCCCGACGGGGCGTTGACATGTCGCTGCGCGACTGGCCGATCAAACAGAAACTCACAGCGATGCTGCTCCTGATCAGTGGCCTGGTGCTCTCGCTGACGTCCGCTGGGTTTGTGACGTACCAGGTCGTGGCATTCCGGCAGACGACGCTGAAGAACCTGTCGACGCTCGGACGAGTCATCGCGGCGAACAGCACCGCCTCGTTGGCGTTCGCCAACCAGGCCGATGCGAGAGAGATCCTCTCCGCCCTGCGAGCCGAGCCCCATCTTGTGGCGGCCGCGCTGTACGACAAGGACGGCCGCGTGTTCTCCCGATATCCGGCGGACCTCCCCGGCGATTCCGTTCCGGCCGCGCCGGCGAGAGACGGGTACCGCTTCGAGCGTGGTTTCGTGATCGGCGTCGAGCCCGTCGCCGAAGGGGGGAATGCGCGTCTGGGCACGTTGTACATGAAGTCCGATATGAAAGCCGTATCCCGCACGCTGTGGCTGTCGGCCGGCATCGCCGCCGGGGTCATGGGGGTCTCCCTTCTGGCCGCCTACCTCCTGGCGGCGGTCCTTCAGGGATGGATCTCCCAGCCGATTCTCACCTTGGCGGAGACCGCTACGGCGATCTCCACCCGGCAGGACTACTCCGTACGGGCGCCCAAGCTCGGTGAGGATGAATTGGGTGTGCTGACGGACGCGTTCAACCAAATGCTCGGCCGGATCGAGGACCAAAACCGGGCTCTCAGAGCGAGCGAGGAAGAGCTGCGGCGCTACGCCACGGGGCTCGAGCAGCGGGTGGCGGAGCGGACCCACGAGCTCGAGGAGCGCAACGAGGCGCTCCGGCGTAACGCAGCCGAGCTGCTTGCCTCCAACAGTGAGCTGGATGCGTTTGCCTACTCGGTGTCGCACGACCTACGCGCACCGCTGCGCAGCATCGACGGATTCAGCCAGGTGCTGCTGGAAGACTACGGCGCGCAGCTTGACCAGGCGGCTCAGGATTCCCTGCAGCGGGTGCGCGCGGCCAGCCAGCGGATGGGTACGCTGATCGACGACCTGCTAAAGCTGGCTCGGGTCACCCGTGCGGAGATGCGCTCCGAGGTCGTGGACTTGAGCGGCATGGCACGGGAGATCGTTGCCGAGCTGCAGCGGACGCCTCCGCTACGCGACGTGGAGTTCGCGATCGCGGCGGGGCTCCAGGCGCGGGGTGACCCGCGTTTACTACGAGTGGCGCTGGACAATCTGCTCCGCAACAGCTGGAAGTACACCGCGAAGCAGGCGCAGCCGCGGGTCGAATTCGGATCCATCCAAGTGAACGGAGAGCGGGCGTTCATGGTCCGGGACAACGGCGCCGGCTTCGACATGAAGTACGCGGACAAGCTGTTCGGGGTGTTCCAGCGCCTGCACTCCGCGGCCGAATTCGAGGGGACCGGCGTCGGCCTAGCGACTGTGCGCCGCATCATCGGCCGGCACGGCGGCCGGATCTGGGCCGAGGGCGCCGTCGATCAGGGCGCGACGTTCTACTTCACTCTATGATGGGCTCGCGGCCGTCACGCCATGGCGGTCGCCAGGGTCACCTCCGCCGGCTCGGCGACCTGGGCCGCCGACACCGGCACGACGATGAGCGAGGTCGGGAGGTGGTTGAGCAGCCGCTCGGTCACGCTGCCCACGAGCACCCGCGCCGCCCAGCCCTTGCCGTGGGAGCCCACGACCAATAGGTCTGCCTTCCAGTCGGTCGCTTCCCGCAGGATGGTGTCGACCGCGGTCCCGTACCGCACGATCTTCTCGACGCCTTTCGTCCGGATCGCGGGCCAGATGTCGCGGGTCAAGAACTCTTCCGACATCGCGTAGTACTGAGTCGTGTCATAGGCGGGCCCCACCTCCGGGATGGCGGGCAGGGGCTCGAACACACTCAGCGCGCGCAGCTCGGCGCCGAACAGGGCCGCGTAGCGCTCCGCCGCCGCGAGCGTCGGTCGAGCCGCGCCCGACAGGTCCACCGCCACGAGCACACGGCGGATCACGGTGGGCGTGCCCGCCGTCACGAGCACCGGGACTTCAGTCGTGCGCGCCACGTTGAGGCTGGTGCTGCCGCCGAGCCAACGGCCCAGCGTGGAGTGGTGCTTCCCGCCCAGCACCACGAACTCGGCGTCGACTTGCGCGACGGCTTGCTTCAACACCACGGCGGGGGAGCCGAGACGCACGATCATCTCGTCGAGCACCTGGGAGGAAACCTTGCCGCCCAGCGCCACGGCCACTTGGCTGCGTGCATGCGCGGCCACGGCGCGAAGGTAGGTCGCCCCTTCCCACAGGTCGAACGGCCCGAGCACGTCGGGCGTCGCATGGACAAGTCGATAGCCTACGCCCACCCGCTCCGCCGTGCGATGCGCGAACGCCGCCGCGCTGGCCGCCTCAGGTGACGCGTCTACGCCCACCACGAAGGGTTTCCATGACATATGATCGCCTCCTGTTGCGAACCAAAGTCGCCCCGGGGGCGTGAAGCGAGTCTGACAGACACCGCAAGAAACCTTCATCCTGCCTCACCGAGCCCTTCATGAAGCGTTCAGCAGATTTCCGCGTGGTCAAGAACACACGGCCCGAACTCTCAAGGAGTCGTCCATGAATCTCAAGGTCCTGGGGGGCAGCATCCTGGCTTTCGCGCTGATCGGCGTCGCCAGCGCGAGCTTCACGGGTGCGCTGCGCACCGAGCGGACCGACTTCGGGGCCGCGCCCCGTGCGGCTGATGCGGTGTACGACGCGACGGTTGCGCCGGCCTCCGCCGCGCCGATCAAGGAGTTCCGCATCCCCATCCGGGACGCGAAGCTCGAAATCGCGGGCGGCGTGACTTACAACGGCTGGAGCTTCGCGGGCACCGTGCCCGGCCCGGTGATCCGGGTGCGCGAAGGGGATCTCGTCCGGATCCTGCTCGTCAACGAAGCCTCGATGCCGCACTCGATCGATTTTCACGCGGCGCGGATTCCCATGAACGTGGCGTTCCGCACGATCCTCCCGCGCGACTCGCTCAGGTTCGAGTTCGTGGCGCGCGACCCCGGTGCCTACCTCGTGCATTGCGGCACGCCGCCGGTGCTGCTCCACCTGATGCAGGGGATGTACCTCCCCATCATCGTGGATCCCAGGCACGGCTGGCCCGGCAAGGCCGACAAGGAGTTCATCATTGTGCAGAGCGAGTTTTACGTGCAGGGGGGCGACAGCGCGCTGCCGGGGCAGGCCGACTGGAAGCAGGCCCTCGCACGTCAGGCAAGCTACGTGGTGTTCAACGGGCGCGCGTTCCAGTACCAGCAGCATCCTCTGGAAGTGGCTGTGGGCGACCGCGTCCGGTTGTTCGTCGTGAACGCGGGCCCGAGCTTCTCGAGCGATTTCCACGTCGTCGGAGCGGTGTTCGACAAGGTGTATCCGGACGGGGATGCGGCGCACGCACTGGCGCACGTGCAAACCTGGTCGATTCCGGCGGGTGGCGGGGCGGTGTTCGAGACGGTGTTCGACAAAGACGGCAGCGGCGAGGGAGTGTATGCGTTCGTCACGCACGCGTTCGCCGACGCCGCCAAGGGCGCCGTCGGACTGATCCGGGTGGGCGCGCCTCCGCAGGTCGCTGCCATGACGCACTAACCAGAGGCCGAGCGGCGCCGGAGATCTCTCCGGCGCCGCCTCGCTTTCATGGCTTGCGCCGCGTCACCTGCCACCGGCCCGTCTG
>QHUM01000068.1:25562-34163 GCA_003222135.1 Gemmatimonadota bacterium
GTGGCGGCGCTCGAGTACGAGCCCTCCCATTGGCCCGCGAGTGTGGCCACGTCCCGGGTGGTCCCTGCCAGGGGCACGGGTGGCTGGTGAGCGGCCGGGCAGGCCGCGACCAGGACGGCGAGCGCCGCGCCCAAGGCTCTGGTTGGTGACCTCATCGCAATCTCCGGTTATCTGGTTGTCGAGAGAAGATCTGTGAGTAGGGGGACTTGCCTGCAGGGTAAGACGTGCGGACGCCCCGGTTGGTTGCACCTCTGGCTTCCCTGAGGACGAGGTTTCATACTGTCTTCTGTCTTCACGAACGAGCCCCTGTTTGTGCCGAGAAAACCAGGCTCCGCCCCCAGCCGGCCCCAAGAGGGCGCGAGTGAAGGAGCGCGGGTGCGGCGTCGCTTCGAGAGGTTGCTCTCAGCCGGCGTGGCGATCTTCTCCGAGCACTCGCTCGAACGGGTGCTGCAGCAGATCGTGGACTCGGCGCGTGAGGTTGTGGGGGCGCGCTATGCGGCGCTCGGCGTACTCGCCCCGGACGGCGCGACCTTGAGCCAGTTCGTCACCTCCGGACTCTCCCAGACCGAACGCGAACGGATCGGCGACCTACCCCGGGGCCGCGGCCTCCTGGGACTCGTGATCCGCGAGCCGCAGCCGATCCGCTCCGCCGACATCAACCGGCATCCCCAGCGCTACGGCTTCCCACCTCACCACCCGCCGATGCGGTCCTTCCTCGGAGTCCCGATCCGGAGCCGCGGCGAGGTGTTCGGCAACCTCTACCTCACAGAAAAAATCGGGGCGAAGGAGTTCGACGGAGAGGACGAGGCGATCACCGTGCTGCTCGCGGCGCACGCGGCGGTTGCGGTCGAGAACGCGCGGCTGCACGACGAAAGCCAGCGGCTGGTCGGTCAGGTACAGGCGATGCAACGCCAGCGGGACCTGTTCTTCGCCATGATGAATCACGAGTTGCGCAACGCCCTCACGGGCGTGTACGGTTGGGCAGAGCGCCTGGTGCGCGGCAAGTCGCCAGAGGCGACGGCGCGGGCGGCGCGCGAAGTCTACGAAGGCGCCGAGCAGACCATCACTCTGCTCAACAACTTCCTCGACCTCACCCGGCTCGACGCGGGGAAGGTCCGTCCGGTGTGGCGCGAAGTTGAGATCCCCGCGGCGGTCGAGCGCGCGATCGGGGCGTTGCAGCCGGCCGCGGACGCGAAGCGGCTCGAGCTCGCCGTCGAGTATGGCGATGGCGTGACGACATTCCGCACCGACCCGGTGCGGCTGGAGCAGATCCTCGTGAACCTGCTCTCCAACGCGGTGCGGCACAGCCCGGAAGGCGCCACGGTCACGGTGCACGTGGCGACGGCGGATTCGGCGGTCTCGTTCCATGTGGACGATCACGGACCCGGCATCGCGCCTGAGCTGCAGGAGCGCATCTTCGAGCCATTCGAGCGATTCGACCCGCACTCGGGGCTCGGCACGGGGCTCGGGTTGCCGGTGTCGCGCCGGCTGGCGGAGGTGCTCGGGGGGGCGCTCTCCGTGGAGAGCGCCCTGAACCGCGGTGCGAGCTTCACCCTGGCGCTGCCGCTCGAGCCACCCGCCTCGACATGAAGGTTCCTTCAGCGATTCTTTAGAATTGGTTCAGCGCCCTTCTCTTACTCTCCGACCTATGAAAATCCTCGTGGTGGAAGACGATCGTAAAGTCGCCGGCTTCATCGAGCAGGGGCTGCGCGAGGAAGGCTACGCGGTGGACGTCGCGCCCGATGGCGAAGAAGGGACGACGCTGGCGCACGTCTACGAGTACGACCTGGTGGTGCTGGACGTGATGCTGCCCAAGAAGAACGGCCTCCAGGTCGCGTCCGAGCTGCGCCGCGAGGGCCGCAAGACGCCGATCCTGATGCTCACCGCGCGCGACACGACGGAAGACGTGGTGCGCGGGCTCGACGCCGGCGCGGATGACTATCTCGCCAAGCCCTTCAAGTTCGACGAGCTGCTGGCGCGCGTGCGGGCCCTGGTGCGCCGCGGTGGGGCCTCGCGCACGGAGTTGCTGGCGTACGGGCCGGTCGAGCTCGACCGGTTGAAGCACAAGGTGCGCGTAAAGGGGAAGAAGCTCGAGCTCACCCCCAAAGAGTTTCAGCTGCTCGAGCATTTCCTGCTCCGACCGGAAGAGGTCATCCGGCGCACCGAGCTGCTCGAGAAGGTGTGGGATCTGCACTTCGACCCCGAAAGCAACGTGGTCGACGTCCATGTGGGCAATCTGCGGCGCAAGCTCAAGGAGGCCGCGGAGCTCGAGCTGCTGCACACCGTGCGGGGAGTCGGGTTCCGGCTCCAGTCCCCAGATCGGGAAGAGGAGTGAGCCGGTCGCTGCGGCGGACGTTGGCCGTCCGGTTCGCCGCAACGATGGGCGCCGGGCTGCTGGTCGCGGCCGCGGCGGCGTACGGCGTAGCCGTCGGCCCCGCGGCCGGAATGCATCGCGAGCTGATGGTCCTCCTGACGGGCGTGGTGATCGTCGGGACCGGTGCCACCCTGGTCGGCGCGTGGTGGCTCGCCGGCTCGGCGGTGCGTCCGGTGTACGAGATCACGGAGCAGGCGACCCGCATCGCGCCCGGGACGCTGGACCAGCGGATCGCGGCGCACGCCGAGACGGACGAGTACCGCGGTCTGGTGGCGGTGTTGAACCGGATGCTCGAGCGCCTCGACCAGGCATTCCGCAACGAGCGTCGCCTCACGGCGGACATGAGCCACGAGCTGCGCTCACCGCTCACCGCGCTCCGGGGCGAGATCGAAGTGGCGCTGCGCGCGGAGCGGAACGCCCGCGACTATCAGCGGGTGCTGCACAGCGCGCTGGAGGAGATCGACCGCCTCACGGAGATGAGCGAGGACCTGCTGCTGATCACGCGTGCGGACGCGCACCTGCTCCAGGCCCATCGCGTCCCGACTGACGTCGACGCAATCGTCGAAGGGGTCGTGGAGGCGCTGCAACCGCGCATCGATGAGCGCGAGCTGGCCGTGGACTGCCGCTTCGCCTCCGACGCGACGCCCGTCGTCGTGGACCCGGAACTCGTCACCCGGTTGGTGCAGCAGCTGCTCGACAATGCCGTGAAGTTCACTCCCCCGGGCGGTCGGGTGCGCGTCGCCACCGCCCCGCTGAATGGGGATAGGGGCATCCAGATCGTGGTCGAGGACACAGGTCCGGGACTGGGGCCTGAGCTGCTCCCCCATGTCTTCGAGCCATTCTTTCGAGCCGACCAGGCCCGCAGCCGGGGCACCGGCACCGGCCTCGGGTTGGCGATGGTCGCGGCCATCGCGCGGCTGCACGGCGGCAGCGCCCACGCGGCGAACGTCGCGGACCGTGGGACCGGTGCCCGCTTCGAGATCGATCTTCCCGCCGTTCCCAGGTCCTGAGCCCGGCGACATGGCGCCGGAGCAACCGCTGGGACCGTGAAACGTTGATGCGACGCCCGCTCCGAGTGTATCCCCTTCCCGTGCTGGTGGGCGGCGGGCTCGTTACGGGGCTCGCGGCCCGATTCAGCTTCGGCTCTCCCCAGGTCGGTCAGTGGATCTTCCTCGTCACGCTCGTCGCGGGGGGCGGCCCGCTCGTGGTACAAACACTCCGGGGCATGGCCCGGGGCCGCTTCGCCGCCGACATCGTCGCGATGCTCGCCATCCTCACGGCGCTCGCCCTCGGCCAGTACTTCGCCGGCGCGGTGATCGCGCTGATGCAGTCCGGCGGAGAGGCGCTCGAGCGCTATGCCATGGGCCGCGCGTCGAGCTCGCTCGAAGTGCTGCTCGCCCGGGCGCCGAAGAGCGGGCGTCGCATCGTGGCGGGCCAGGTCACGGAGGTGCCGGTCGGCGACATCCGGAGCGGCGACCTCCTGCTGCTCCGGCCCGGCGACCTCGTACCGGTGGACGGTGAGGTGGCCAGCGGCACGTCCGGCGTGGATCAGTCCGCGCTCACGGGGGAGCCGTTGCCGATCCGCGCGGTCCCCGGCGTGACATTGCTCTCGGGAAGCGTGAATCTGGAGGGCGCGCTCGAGATGCGGGCGCTGCGGGCTGCCGAGCACAGCCAGTATCAGCAGATCGTGCGCCTGGTGGAGCAGGCGCGGCGCGAGAAGCCGCCCATCCAACGCCTCGCCGACCGATTCGCCGTCTGGTTCACCCCCGTGACGCTCGGGATGTGCGCGGTAGCCTGGCTTCTCACGCACGACGCCGCGAGCGTGCTGGCGGTGCTCGTCGTGGCGACGCCCTGCCCCCTGATCCTCGCCACCCCGATCGCCGTGATCGCAGGAATCAGTCGTGCCGCGAACCTGGGAGTCATCGTAAAGACGGGCGCCGCCATCGAGCAGGTTGGGCGGGCGCGAGCGGTGGTCTTCGACAAGACAGGGACGCTCACCCTGGGCCACCCGACGGTCGAGCGGATCGAGGTGACGAACGGCGTGCCGCCGGACGAGGTGCTCCGCCTCGCCGCCGCGGTGGAGCAGCTGTCATCGCATCACCTGGGGCAGGCGATCGCCGACGCCGGCCGGCAGCGACTGGAGCGGCTCCCCCCTGTGACCGGGTTCGCAGAGACGCCCGGCGCGGGGGTCTCCGCCGCGGTTGCCGGACGCAGCGTGGCTGTGGGCTCGGCGGCATATCTCGTGGGTCGCGGCGTCACGGTGGCGCCGGAGCCCGACGATCACACTACGGCCTACGTCGGTGTGGACGGCCGCCTCGTCGGCCGCATCGAGTTCGCCGACCGGCTGCGCCACCAGGTCCCATCGCTGATGCAGCGGCTCGCGGTACTGGGCGTGGAAGAGACGGTCATGCTCAGCGGGGACCGCCAGTCCAGCGCGGAGGCGATCGCTGCGCAGGCAGGGATCCGCACGGTGCGCGCCGACTTGCTCCCGGCCGCCAAGGTCGCTGCGTGCAGGAGCTGAAGCGCCGCTTCGGCGCCGTCGTGATGGTCGGAGACGGTATCAACGACGCGCCCGCGCTCGCCGCCGCTACGGTCGGCATCGCGCTGGGCGAGCACGGCACGGCCGTCTCGGCCGAGGCGGCCGACATCGTACTGCTGGTGGACGACATCTCGCGGGTGGGCGACGCGATGGCGATCAGCCGGCGGATGCGCCGCATCGCGCTGCAAAGCATCGGCGTGGGGTTGGGCGTGAGCTTCACTCTGATGGTGGTGGCAAGCTTCGGTCTCGTCAGCCCGGCGATCGGCGCGGTGATGCAGGAGGCGCTCGACGCGGCGGTGATCCTCAATGCGCTGCGGGTGAGGTGAGCCCGGCGGATTTCACCACAGATCCACGAGCGGGCAGCGGAAGCCGGGCACCACGTCCTCGCCATCCAACGTGTCGTGCATGCCGAGCAGGGCTTCGCTCCCGTCGGCTCGATAGACCCGGCTGGTCCGCTTCTCCGAGTCGACCACCCATACCAGCCGGACTCCGGCCTTCAACCATTGGGCGATCTTCTCGAGCGTTTCCGCGGGATGATCGTCGTGAGCCAGGACCTCGACCGCGAGGTCCGGCGCCCAACCGGGATAGCCGAGCGGCTCGACTTCCGGCAGCCGGTGCCGCGCGATGAACGCGACGTCCGGTGCCCGAACGGTGTCGGGATCGGACTCGATCTTGAACCCTGTCTCTGCCGCGTACACCCGTCCTAGGGCATGGGCCTCAACGTGAGCCGTAATCCGGTATGCGATCCGATTGGCGACGGCTCCGTGCCGCGCGCCACCGGGATCCCGGACAACGAGCCGGCCGCGGATCAGCTCGCTGCGCTTGTCGGGCAGGTTCAGCCGCAGTAGCGCCTCTGCGGTCATGAGGGAGGTCTCACCCATACCCGCAACATAGTCTCGGCGCGCTCGCATGGCGACCGCATGATGCACGCCGACCGTCAACGCCGCGTCAACGAATCGTTGGGGACCGTCAGTACTTCGCCCGCATGTAGGCCATGCCCGGTGCCACCGTCTCCCGCCACGCTCGCTCGACCGCGGAGCTGAACTCGGGGTCGCAACGCCCCACCGTCGCAATCAAGCTCTCGAGGAAGGGCCCGTACAGCGCGGGAGGGATGTCCAGGTCGCGGCGGCTGTGCCGCTCGGCGACTCGGGTGAGCACGCTCGGCTCGGTGCGCGCCTGGTTCGGGAAGATCAACAGGATGCCGAACGCGTGCCGCAGCAGCTTGTTCTGGCGCTCGAAGTCGGTGCCGGCAAACCGCGGCTTCGCCTCGGGACAGCGGGCAAAGAAGTCGTCGTAGAAAGCGCGGAGGAAGCCCGCGTCGGCGCAACAGCGGTCGTAGCTCGCCTTCGCCACCTGCATCGCCGCTTGGGCCCCGAACGCGCCCCTGGCCGGCTGGCTCATTGATCACCCGTCCCTCAGGTTAGTGGCCCAAAGCTGACGCGCGCGCCGGGGGCCCGCCAGGGGCCGGACCTCACTCTTGCCTACGGGGACGTGAGGAACCGGTAC
The DNA here is from genome assembly GCA_003222135.1 of Gemmatimonadota bacterium. Classification (GTDB taxonomy): domain Bacteria; phylum Gemmatimonadota; class Gemmatimonadetes; order Gemmatimonadales; family GWC2-71-9; genus 20CM-4-69-16. Next base: position 31,982 of record QHUM01000068.1, read on the forward strand.
GGGGTTCAGCCTGGAGGCGTTCCTGTACGATCCCTCCGGTGTGATGCGCATGATGCTCGCCTCACACCTCCGGCTCAGGGCGGTCGATCGCGACTCGATGATTCACACCCTCAAGGTCCTCTACGAGAATCGCCGGCGCGAGCTGGATTCGATACCTCCGCAGTGACACCCGACGGGCCCTGGCGCTGCGGCTCGTGTCCCCAGGCGCGGGGGCCGCCCCTACTCCGACCGCGATGGGAATGCCAGTCCGGACGCTCTCCGTCACGCTAACCCCGAGCCTTCATGAAATCTTCATACGCCGAAACGAATGCTCTTGCCAGGGGAGGCACACCATGTTCGGCATCACGAAGCCCGTGCGGGACCCGATGCTGGAGCTGCTGTATCAGCTGGAGCGCCGGATGGGCCGGATTTTCAACGAGCCGTTCCCGGTGTTCGATTGGAAGACCGGCGAGGCGACGACCGCGGCGTGGCTGCCGTTCGTCGACATCTTCGAGGCCCCGGAGTACATCCGGCTGGTCGCCGAGGTACCGGGGGTGAAGCCCGAGGAAGTAAAGATCTTCGTGGAGGGCAATCTCCTGACGATCAAGGGCACCAAGGAGCAGGTGGCCGAGGAGAAGGCCGAGAAGGTGCATCGCTATGAGCGCACCTATGGCGCGTTCGAGCGGACATTTACGCTGCCGGCCACGGTCGCCCCGGAGAAGATCAAGGCGACCTACGAGAACGGCCTGCTGACGATCACGCTGCCGAAGGTCGAGGCGGCAAAGCCCCACCTGATCGAGGTCGAAGTCACGCCCCGGAAGACGCTGAAGTGAGCGCTCTGTGTAGGGCGTGATCATCCCCCCGCGGCGCCAAAGCGCCGCGGGGGGATTGACGTTTTCTGAAGGTTTCGTCATGGTGCCTTCACAACGGCGATGCCAGGCCACCCGCAAACTCCTTCAACCTTTGCACCGGGAGCGCTCATGTCACGTCGAGCTGGGATCGTGGTCATCGTTTGCGCCCTGTTGGCGGGAGCCGCACGCGCCGCCCTCGCCGACCGTGGCGCCAGGGATCGCGAACGAGCGAATGCGGTGAGGGCGGTCCGGGTCTACGCCACGCGCTACGTGCTGGCGAGCGCTCGCCTCACGCCGACCTACGCGCGTCAGACCGGCCTGGCGTGCAGCGCCTGCCACACCCATTTCCCGGAGCTCACGCCGACGGGGCGGGCCTTCAAGCTCAACGGCTACGTGTTTCGGAGGAGTGAGTCCCTCGAGGGCAAGAACCCCGAGGGGCAACAGAGCCTGCTGCTCAACCTGGTGGCGCCGGTGTCTTTGATGTTCCAGACGTCCTACACCAGCCTGAAGAAGGCGCTGCCGGGCACGCAGAACGGCACGGTGCTCTTTCCCGATCAGCTGAGCATCTTCACCGGGGGCGAAATTACCCCGCACGTGGGTGGGTTCCTGCAGGTGACGTTCGATCCGCAGAGTGGTCAGCTGGGGGTCGACAACGCGGACTTCCGCTTCGCGACCCATGCGAACCTCCTGTCCAAGCGTGCCACGCTGGGGCTGAGCCTGAACAACAATCCCACGGTACAAGACATCTGGAACAGCACACCGGCCTGGGGTTTCCCGTACGGCAGCTCGGCGGTCGCTCCCACGCCGGGCGCGGCCACGCTGGTGGACGGTACGCTCGGCCAGCAAGTGGCGGGGCTGACGGGCTACACGATGTGGAACGATCGCGTCTACGGGGAATTCGGTGCCTACCGCTCAGCGCCCCTCGGGATCGAGCGCCCGCTCGATTCGAGCGCTACGGGTGTGATAAAGGGCGCGGCACCGTACTGGCGCATCGCGTTCCCGAACGTGTGGGGCCAGAACTATCTGTCGGTCGGGACCTATGGCATCGCGGCGAGCGTCTTCCCTGCCGGCGTGGCGGGCCCGACCAATCGATTCACCGATATAGCCGTGGACCTCGCGTACATGCACTCGTTCGGGCCGAACAGTTTCACGCTCGACGGTACGTGGATCCACGAGAAGCAGACCTGGACCGCCGGTGGCGCGGCGAACGCCACGAACACGCTGCGCACGTTCCGGATGGACGCCATGTACCACGTCGGCACGCGGTACGCGTTCACGCTCGCGCCGTTCGTCACGAGGGGCACGAGCGACAGCCTGCTCTACGCGGCGGGGCCCGTGTCGGGGAGTCGTAC
>QHUM01000033.1 GCA_003222135.1 Gemmatimonadota bacterium
CATTGTCGGCCGATGAGACGTACAGAATGCCGTTCACCTGCAGAATCGATCCTGACAGACGCGGCGATCCGCTGGTCGATCCGGGAATGTTCAGCGGATTCTCCGCCACACCCCCGGTCATCGTCACAGTCGCGGGTGGCCCGAAGAATCCCCCTTCGCCGCCGCCGGCTCCCGCCGTCAGACGGCTCACCCACGCCAGGGAGAGATGCCTCACGTTGGTCGTGTCGATCTGCGTGAGCGTGCTGTAACGACGCTGGGAATAGTCGCCCGCGTAGGTCGGCCACGAGTCGGTCGCGGGCTTGGTCAGCAACGCGGGATCCAAAGCCTGGCCTGCCAGTGACCCGTGTGACAAACAGAACGGAATCAAGACAAGAAGCTTGACTGTTCTCATTTCAAGGTGACGAGGTACGCCGTGAGGCTATGGATATCGGAATCCCGCCACTTCGGGAGCATGTCGATATGCCATTGCAATGGATTGGTGACGACGACCTTCGGGATCGAATCGTATCTGGGAAAGCTGCGGTAAGTACCGTCTGGCTCTCTGAGCGCAACCACGAAGGCGGAGATGTGATCGAGATCTCCCGTTATGGTCTGCCCCGAGAGTAGGGTGACCGTTACAGTCGTCGGCGGCACCTTCGGCGGTGCCGGGCCGGCCGGCCGGCGACCAAAGCCCCTGCTGCTTCCGCCGGACACGATCCGGTTTTGAATCGTCTTGGGGTCATACCTGGCGCCGATCCCGGCCAGGTCTCCGGTAACCGAGTGGCATTGCGTGCAGTGTCCAGCTCCGTTGAAATACGCTTCCCCTTCCTTGGCGTTGCCTACCAGGATATCGAGTGTGCTGGGCGCGCCCCGATCGGAAAGCGGCTGGCTGTGCAACCAGGCAGCAATGGCGGCGACGTCCGCCCCACTCAGGGTGAACTTTGGCATACCCTGGGCCGGAATGCCGTTCTGGACGATCGGAGTCATGAGTTCGCCGTGTTGATCAGCCAGAACCAGTTGCGCACGAACCAGGTTCGGTCCTGTTTCGCCGCCTCTGCCGTCCGAGCCATGGCAGAAGCCGCAATTGCTCTTGAAGAGCTGCTGGCCATGCGCCACCTGTTCGGGAGGAGCAGGAGGCCGCACCGGATAATCCGGAGCACGATTGCCGTCGCGGCCAGCCTTGGTCGCTTGGGCCGGGCGCGGGGGAGCCTGCGCCGGAGACTGCGGAGCACACAGTGTCGCGGCAAGCGCGATGATCACACTGCCGCGGAACCGAAAACGTCGCCGTGAATGCATCAGTTGAATCCTCATTGCCGAAGCAACGTGCGATTGTGCTTGACCTTACACGCCGGAACGACGCTGTGCAACCGCACCGGGGTTGAGACAGTCATCGGGCTTTCTCTTCGAAACTTTCCTATCCGCTCGTGCCGTATATCCGCTAACCTTGACCGCGCCGGTTCGGCGACGGAGGGCACATGAGCTCGGCCCGCAATCCAGCCCGCAATCCAGGAAGAGTGGTTGGATACTGGTATCTGCTCCTTGTTCTGCTCGGCCCGCTGCGCCTCATCTACATCCCCAACAAACTCTTTGTGGAGGGCAACGCAGCCGCGACGGCCAGCAACATCGCCGCGCACGCCTGGCTCTTCCGATTCGGCATGCTGAGCGATCTGTTCGGCGCCGTAGTCCTGATCTTCCTCGTACTCGCGTTTTACCGGTTGTTCAAGGGGGTTGACCAGCAACTCGCGGTGCTGCTCGTGATCGTGGGCGGCGTGATGCCCGCCCTCATCAACTTCGTGAACGTGGTGAGCGATGCCGGCGCCCTCATGGTCGCCCGGGGCGGGGGCGCCGGGGGCGCCGACTTCCTGTCCGTCTTCGACAAGCCGCAGCGTGATGCACTGGTCATGCTGTTCGTCCGCTTGCATGACTATCAGATCGTCGCTGCCGAGATCTTGTGGGGGCTATGGCTCTTCCCGATGGGGGCCCTGGCGTACCAATCGCGTTTCCTGCCGCGGTTCATTGGCGTGTGGCTGATCATCAATGGCGTCGCCTACGTGGTCCTGAGCTTCACGGGGTTGTTCTTTCCGGATTATCAGAACACGGTGTTTATCTTGTCTCAGCCTGCCCTGTTCGGGGAGCTGGCGATCATGTTGTGGCTCGTGATCAAAGGCGCCAACCCACCGGTGGTGGAACAATCGCCGGCATCGACACCCGCCTAGCGAGAGTCTACGGCCGGCCCGTAAGCTTCTCCCATGATCCCATCCATCCGCAGACTGCTCGTCATGCTGCTCGCCGCCCCCGCCCTCGGCATCCCGACCGTCGCGCCGGCCCAGGCGGACTCCGCCCCGGCGGCACAGGATCCCGTCGCCCAGCTGGTCGCGCGCCTCGACCTCGAGCAGTACAAGGCGACGATCAAAGGCCTCACCCAATTCGGCGACCGGCGCCAGGGCACCGACCGGAACCGCGCCGCGGTGAACTGGATCGAGGCTCAGCTCCGAAGCTACGGCTGCGCCGATGTTGCACGCCTCAAGTACGTCTATCAGCCGCCTCCACCGCGTACCCGGACAGAAGGGGCCGGACCGGCCCGCGACTCGAGCCGCGCCTCGGGCGGTGGCCGCTACCGCGGCGTGCGCGCCCGCACCGGCGTCAACAACGATTCCCTCCGGCAGCCCGACGCCCGGCTGCGTGCGCTCGACGCGCCAGCCAGCACGCCGGGCGCGCGCGACGAGGTGTACTGCACCAAGGTCGGCAGCGTCCATCCCGGCGAGATGTACATCGTGGGCGCCCACATGGACGGGATCGGGTGGGGTGAAGCGGCGAACGACGACGGCTCAGGCACCGCGCTCGTCATGCAGCTCGCCCGCATCTTCTCTGGGCCCGGCGTCCGGACCGATCGGTCCATCCGGTTTGTTCTCTGGAACAACGAAGAGACGGGTCTCAACGGGTCCCGCGCGTACGTCGAGCAGCGTCAGGCGCTGCAGGGCAAGGAGGACCCGCCGGGCTCGGGCAAGTACCCCGAGCCCACCTGGCTCGGCATGATCCAGCACGACATGATGCTGTTCGACCACGGCATGCCGCGCAGCGACGGCACGTTGAGCCCGGAGCAGCGCCCGGAGGCGGATGTGAATATCGAGTTCCAAGCGAGCGCCACATTCGCGTCGCAGGCCCAGCAGCTCGCGTGGACGTTCGCGGCGGCCAACGAGAAGTACGCGACGGATTATCCGGCGTCCGTCGGCTCACACATGACCAACACCGACTCGGCGCCGTTCCAGGACCTCGTGGCGGCGATCAGTCTGCGCGAGAACGACCGCGGGGCTCACATCGGGGCGGGATGGGACCCGAATTGGCACCAGCCGACCGACCTGTACTCCGCCTACAGCAACAAGGACTTCCGGCTCGGGCTGAATGCGGCGCAAACGACCCTGGCGGCGCTCGCCGGCCTCGTGGGGACGACAATCAAGTAGCCAAATCCCGCCGTCGCCGTTTGTCGTTGTACCTGGCACTTGACAATACTCCTCGCGAGGAGTAATTATTCCTCATGTCAGTTCCCACGCCTGCCGCCGCAATGGCGATTCGCGACTCACTGGAAGAGGAGGTGCTGATCGCGCTGGTGCGGGCGGCATGGCTGGCGGCCGAACGATCCAATGCGGTGACCGCCGCCGCCGGGCTCTCGCCGTCGCAATACAACGTCCTGCGCATCCTCCGCGCGGCGGGGCGGGGCGGACTCTCCTGCACCGAGATCGGCGCGCGCATGGTGACGCGCGATTCCGATCTCACGCGCCTGATGTCGGGCCTCGCTGGCGCAGGATTCGTTGTGCGCGGGACCGATGCCAACGATCGCCGTCGCAGCACCAATCGGATCACCGCCGCGGGAAAGGCCCTGCTGAATCGTCTCGATCGCGACGTCGCCGAAGCCGCGAAGCAGAGCCTAGGGTCTCTCGGTCGTACTCGACTCACCGCGCTCCGCGACCTGCTGGTCGCCTTCGCACCACCCCAACCCTCGGATCTCACATGACACAGCGCTCTCGCTTCTCCGCATTGCTGCTGCCGTTCGCGCTCCTGGCTCTCATCCCGAAGCACTCTCTGGAGGTGGTCATGTCCCCCGCTGACGAACAGCTGCGCGCGTTGTTGGCCACCTATGAAACGTCCCTGAACGCCGGGGACGGGGCCCGAATCGAACAGCTCTACGCCGAGGACGGCGTCTTTATGCCTGCTGGCTTCCCGACGGCGTCCGGCAGGTCGGCGGTCCGAGGCGCGTACGACGCGGTTTTTTCGAACATCCGTATCGCGATCCACTTCACGGTCGACGAGCTGACGGTGAAGGGCGATGTCGCGTACGCGCGGACTCACTCGGCGGGCACGGCCACCGTTGTGGCCACCGGAGCGAGCGGGCCCGAGGCGAACCGGGAGCTCTTCGTTTTCGCGCGGGGACCGGGCGGCTGGAAGATCGCTCGCTACATGTTCAACAAGGCATCATGACCAAGCGAATTCGCGTCGGCATCATCGGGGCTAACCCGGATCGCGGCTGGGCGGTCAGCGTCAAACGCTCGGTTGATCCGGCGGGAGATTATTGAAGAGCAAGCCTCACATCGACTTCGGATGTGGGGCTTTTGTGCGAGGGCCCACGGCTCCGTCCTCGTATCAAAGTGCAACGTTTGAGTCGGTCGGCTGGTCACCCTAGACGCTGAGTGTCGCACGCGGTACGCTGACCGTCCCGCGAACGCGGAGTCTGCTGGGTGCAACGGACTCGGGTGCTGATCATCGACGACAATCGCCTAATGCGCGAGGGACTCAGTGCGCTGCTCAAGGCGCAGCCGGACCTGCAGGTCGTTGGCGCAGTAGCCGACCTGGCGGCCGCTCTGCGTCAGGTGCCTGAGGTCACGCCCCATGTCGTGCTCGTGGATGCGGGCTTGGGCAGCTGCGACGGATGTCGCTGTGTGGAACAGATCCGCGAGAGCGCGCCCGTAGCCCGGGTGATCGTGATGGATCTGCTGCCCGCACCTGAAGAGGTCGTCGCCTACGTCAAGGCCGGCGCGAAGGGATTCATCATGAAAGACGCGACGGTCGAGGATCTCGTGGGCACGGTGCGATCGGTCGCCCGGGGGTCCGACGTGATTCCCGCCGTCCTGACCGGGACGCTCCTGTCACACATCGCGCAGGACGCGGTGGTGCATCAGCGGCCGGCGGCGGCGGACGGGGTGCGGATGACGAAGCGCGAGCAGGAGGTCATGCAGTTAATCACGGAGGGCATGGACAACAGGGCCATCGCGCAACGGCTCGGCGTCGCGGGCGACACCGTGAAGTCCCACGTCCGGAACATTCTGGAAAAGCTGACGCTGCACAGCCGGCTCGCGATCGCCGCGCATTCCCGCGAGGGCGACGCCGCCCGACGGAAACCCTCCGGGTGATCGGAGCGCGGCGCGCGCGGGTCAGGTGCTCTGCGAGCCGCCGCCCGAGCGAGCGGGTTGTTTCGGAGGCCGTCTGCTGAGCGTGCCGCGCGGCAACGATACCCGCGCGGGACCCGTGATCGCAAAGCCCATCTTCAGGCGCTTCAGCTCCGCGTCGATCGCCCGATCGACTGCACGGCCCTCATCCGGGGCATCGGTGACCACGAGGATGTGGGTGATGTGGGCCTCCATGACGACCTGCCCCGTCCACAGGCGTCCGTCCCGCTGCGCCGCCAGCCGGGCCCGGCGGAGCAGAATCTTGAGCTTCGCAAACCGCGGCTCCGGCTGCGGCGGGTTGAGCTGATACGCATAGGCCCAGCTCTTGGAGGCCTGCGGCCGTTGTTTCGGAGCCATGAGACCGTCTCCCTCCATACGCCCACACCAGGCACCAGCGGGCTGCCGGGCAGGGTGCTCGCCGTGTCCGCTTACGGCCGGAATTGCGTCAGCTTGAGCCCGTAGCTGTAGCTCGTTGAGCCGCTCCCGTAGCCCATCGTGATCGCCAGCGGGAGGCCAACGTTGGGCGAGACGCAGAAGTCCATGACGACCTGGTCGGTCCGCATCACCCCGCGCAGCCCCTGCACACCGGCGTACTGACACGTCGACTCCGTCTTGAACGAGAAGCTCCGACCCCGCCACCCCTCGCCCACTTGCCACTGGTGTCCCGCGAACACGCTTTCGTAGTCCGCGAACAGGGCCATTCCGGCCGGACCGAGCTGCACCATCCGTGCTGTGGGGACGGCTTCGTTCGGCGCCAGTGTCGTCGTCATGGAGTACGCATCCTTGCCCATCCGGCCCTGTACCCGCAGCTGGACGCGACCGTTTCCGGCTGGCGTCGCGTCGACCTCGTAGAACCCCGACTGCGACTGGCCCCCGACGCCCCAGAACGCGTCGTAGCGGAAATGCTCCGTGCCCGTGAACGAGTACCCAGTCCACGTGAACGGTCCGGAGACCGGACCCGTTTGGAGTGCGGGGAGCACGCGGACGCCCCCCTCGGGTGGCGTCGAAGGGGCGGGAGGCGTCGACGAGGCGGGAGCCGGACCCTGTCCCTCCTTCTGCGCGGGCGGCCCGCCGGCGGGGGCGAGCGGACACGCGCCCACACAGTCGCCGACGTGCGCGGCGTCGCCGGTCAGCGTTCCCGTCGCCGACCCCTCAACCGCTGAAGTGATCTTGACCTTTCCCACAGGCGTGGTCACGCGGCGCAGCACGCTGCCGGTCGCGGGATCCTTGATCTCCCGCCCCGGGCGCACCACGGTGTACTCGGTGCCGATCCGCACCCCGCCTGCCGTCCCGACGTTGATGACCAGCTCGCTCCCGGACACGTCGGCGACGAGCGCCGTGATCGCGGCGATAGTCTCCGGAATCTTGGGCGCCGCCGCTGCCAGCTCGGTGACGAGGTCGGTCACCGCCGCCCGCGTCGCTTCGCCGAGGATGGTGTTGGCGAAGTTCGAGCTCGACATGTCAAAGACGCCGCCCAACACGCCGCCGCCGCCGCCGACTGCGGCGGCGAGCATCAGACCGGAGCGCTTGGACTCACCCTTTCCCTGCGCTACGGCCAGAATCTCCCCGGTCCCGATGTTCACGATCCGCGCGTCGATCACCACTGTGGCCTTGGACGATTTGCGCCCCAGGCCGCCGAGCCCGATCCCCCCGAGGTGGATGCCCCCGCCCCCCGCACTGAGCTTCTTGTCGTCGCTCCCGAACTGGGTGATGGACCCGATGATGATCGCATCCGCGCCGAGCAGACGGCCCAGCGTGGCGGCGGTGGAGGCATCCAGTTGCCCCTCCTGCTGGAGATTATGCTCGTTCAGGATGCGTTCGACCTGCGTACGCTCGATGATCGTGTAGGTGCCGTTTTGCACCAGCTCAGTCACGAGCATGGTGGCGACGCCTTTGCCGATGTCGACGTCCGACCCATAGAGGCCGGCCACGTAGCTGTGCACGGTGGCGTAGTCGAAGTCGAGCACCGCCACCCGCCTCCGGGCGGAGGTGGGGGGGGCGGGGGCGGGGGCGTCCTGGGCGTCCAGCGCAGGCGCGGCCAGGGCGGCGAGGCAGAGAGCTAGGGCGAAGCGCTTCATAGGACGACTCCGGTTGTGAGTCCAACGAACTTCGGTACAGAACGGTCGGATTCCTTCTCTCTCTTCTAGCGGTACTTCGAGTTACCGCACTGGTCCCGTTGCTGATGTCGGTACCGAGCCCAGGGGCGCCGCGGCGCTAGTGATGAGTCGCCCTGCTGCTGGGCACGCGGTTCTTTGGGGTGGGTCATCGGTCGAACCTTGTGAGACGGGAGACAATCGCGGTAATCAGTCGTCCGCACTTATGCGAACGGCTTCAGTCTGTTGCTCGAACGGTCGCGGCGATATCGCCCGAAGTGATCATATC
>QHUM01000034.1 GCA_003222135.1 Gemmatimonadota bacterium
CCATTGGTGTGCCCCCGCCGCCACCGCGACGATGCTCACCGCCGCCCACATGGTTCCCGCCACCGGCGCGAACATCGTCGGGACGATGGCCAGCGCGGCAACGAGCAGCGCCGTCTTGCGGCCCAGGTTCACGCTCCAGCCGCGCTTGATCAGCGCGCCGGAGACCCAGCCGCCGGTGACCGAGCCCAGGTCCGCGGCCACGTAGATGACGACCAGCGGGGCCGCGAGGCCGGCGAGGCGCACGCCGAAATTCGCCTCCAGAAACTTGGGAAGCCAGAACAGATAGAACAGCCACACCGGATCGGTCAGCGCCTTTCCCACGATGAACGCCCAGGTCTGGCGGCGCCGCAGCAAACTACGCCAGGAGACCGCGTCCCCTCCACCAGGCTCGACTGGATCGCTGCGGATCCACGCCAGCTCGGCGCGCGAGACGCGCGGGTGCCGGCCCGGGTCCCGGTAGAAGGCCAGCCACGCCGCGAGCCAGACGAGGTCGAGCGCCCCCGTAACGACGAACGCCCAGCGCCAGCCCAGCGCGAGCGCAATCCACGGCACCAGCAGCGCGGCGAGCACCACGCCGACGTTGGTGCCCGCGTTGAAAATCCCGGTGGCGAGGGCCCGCTCGCGCTTCGGGAACCACTCCGCTACGGTCTTCACGGCTGCCGGAAAGTTGCCGGACTCGCCGATCCCGAGCAGGGCGCGCGCCACGCCGAAGCCGGCGACGCTCGTCACGAGCGCATGCGCCATCGAGGCCAGACTCCACACCCCGACCGCGACCGAGAGGCCGACACGCACGCCGATCACGTCCATGACGCGGCCCATGCCGAGCAGCCCCACGCCGTAGGCCACGCTGAACCAGGAGACTATCCCCGCGTAGTCCGTCTCCCGCCACCCGAGCTCGCGCGTGAGCGTCGGGGCGAGGATCGCGAGGACTTGACGATCGATGTAGTTGACGGTGGTCGCCCCGAACAGCAGCGCCACGACGGTCCACCTGACCCGGGTGATGGCGGTTCCGGTCGGCTCAGACACCGCTCGAGACGCTGAACCCGCCGTCCACCGGGAGGACGACGCCCGTCACGAACGACGCCGCGTCGCTGCACAGCCACTGCACCGCGCCCACGATCTCGTCGGGCGTGCCGAGTCGCCCCATGGGAGTGTGCGCGATGATCGCGCGAGCGCGATCGGTGTAAGCGCCGTCCGGATTGACGAGCACGCTGCGGTTCTGCTCCGTCACGAAGAAGCCCGGCGCGACCGCGTTCACGCGTAGCTTGTCGCCGTAGCGGCGCGCCAGGTCGGCGGCGAGCCACTGCGTGAGCATGTCGATGCCCGCCTTGGCAATGGAATATCCGAGCACGCCCGAGAGCGCGCGCTGCGCCGCCATCGAGGAGATGTTCACGATGCAGCCGGAGCCCTGGCGCCCCATCACCTCGCCGAAGATGAACGACGGGATGAGGGTCCCGTGCAGGTTGAGCCGGAGCACCTCGTCCAGGGCGTCCACCGGCACGTCGAACGCGGGCCGGTTGTCGCTGCGGGCGCGTGCGACGTTGCCACCGGCGGCGTTGACCAGGATGTCCACGCGGCCGTGCGCCTCGAGCAGCCGGTCGCGCGCGCCCTCGAGCTGCCCCTCGTCGAGCACGTCCGCGATGAGCACGGAGGCGTCGCCGCCGTCCCCGCGGATCGCGGCGGCCTTTGCCTCGGCGGCCTCGGGCCGCCGGCCCAGGATCGCGACCGTCGCGCCCGCCCGCGCCAAGCCGGCGGCGATGGCGCCCCCCAGCACCCCGTAGCCACCCGTCACGACGGCCACGCGGCCCGCGACCGAAAACGGCGACGCGCTCATCTCCTGCTCATCTGGGGACTCGCATTCACCGAGTAAACAGCGCCAGGTCGATCGCGTCGGCCATCAAGCGGTACCCTGCCTCGTTGGGGTGCAGGTGGTCCCCCGTGTCGGCCGCAGGCAGCAAGCGCGCGGGCTGCGCGGGATCGCGCAGCACCGCGTCGAAGTCGATGACCGCATCGAACGCGCCGCTGCCGCGGATCCAGCGGTTCACGGTCTGGCGCGCCGCTTCCCGCTCGGCTCCATCGTACTGGGATCCCCCGAACGGCGGGAGAGTGGCGCCGTAGATGCGCAGGCCGCGAGCGTGTACCCGGGCGATGATCTCCCGGTAGGCGACGAGCAGGTTCTGCGCCACCACGGCGGCTTGCCCCGGCTCACGCGCGCCTCCGATGTCGTTGACGCCTTCGAGCAGGATCACCCAGCGAGCCCCCGCCTGCGTGAGGACATCGCGGTCCAGCCGCGCCAGCGCCGTGGGGCCGAGGCCGCCGCCGATCACCGTGTTGCCGCCGATGCCAGAATTGAGCACGGCGACGTGCCCGGTGCGGGGATCCGCCTGCAGGCGACGCGCCAGGTTGTCGGGCCAGCGGTCGTTGCGGTTGGTGCCGGAGCCGCGCCCGTCGGTGATCGAGTTGCCCAGGGTGACCACGGCCGCGCCGTCCGCGACGACGTCGAGCCCGGCGATGACGTACCAGTGATCGGTCGCCACCGCAGCGGGAAGCTCGGCCGCAGACGCCCATTGACCGGCCTGAAGATACGAGGTGGTCCGCGAGCCGGGATGCCCCGTCACGTCGGCGGGCGCCGCTCCGATTTGGATGGTGAGGGCAAGGTCGCTGAGCGCGGCGACGCCGTACTCCAGGGGGTCAGAGGTTGCGGTGGCGCCGGGAGCGATGAACACGGAGTCCGCTCCGGCGAACGTGAGGCGGCGGTCGCTCGTGACCTCGATCGCGTGACCGCCGCGCGAGCGCGCGACGTGGGCCGCTGTGATGGCGAGCGGGCTCGTGCCGAACGCATTCGAGAACCGCACCCGTACCAGCGGCCCGCCGACGGACGTGTGGATCACCTGGCGCAGCGTGCTGCCCGCCAACCCCGGCGCGGGAGGCATGTTGCGCGGCTCGGTGAGCTGCACGGATGCCGCCCAGGTCCCGAGCCAGTGCATCTGCGGCGCGGGCGACGAGGAAGCGCACGCGTTCGCGACCGCCGCGAACGCGGCTAAGGCCGCGACTCGGCGTCTGCCGCTGAAGCGGCGTTCCGTCAGGGCGTCCGTACCGGCGCGCTCGCTCCCGCCGCCGGCGGCGGCTGGCCGAAGCCCGCGGGCGGCTGCAGCCGGGAGCGGCCATCGCTCGCGATGAACGCGCGCAATTCCACATAGGCGCGGTGCGGGTTGTTGCGCTGTAACCCGGCCCGGATCCATGTCTCGTGGTACCAGCGGTCGAACGGCGGATACTCCGCGCGCGCGAAGTCTGCCTCGAGCTGCTCCAGCGGCGTCAGGGCCTCGCGGACGAGCCGCCACATGGGCCCCGAGTCCGGGGCCTGGAGCGCGTCCGCCAGCCGCAACGCGGCCCGCGTCTGCCGCTCATCGATCCGCAAGCCGAGTGCGACGTCGACGGAGAAGAACCGCTGCTGCGCCGCGGTCAGCGTCGCCGCCGTTTGCTCGGTGTTCGCCAACGCCGTATCGAGACGGGCGATACGCGCCTGCAGGACTGCAAGGGTATCGGCGTTGACCGGCGTGAACGGCCGACCAGCCACGCGATTCCACAGTCGCTCGATCAAGTTCTGGACCGCTTCCGACGCATACCAGAGCTTGTCGGGCGTGTCGAGCAGTGCATGATAGCGGTCGTACGCCGCCCGCGCCGGAGCGGCGGCGGGTGCGAAATACTCCTGCGTCCACCACGTCATGAACCGGCCCGCCGGGTCGGGCGACGCATACACGGCCGGCGCGTTCCAGGTGATGTCGGCGATCAGACGCGCGCCCATGATGTAGTCGCGCAGCTCCGAGACGTTGACGAGCATGTACTCGGTCGCCCGGGCCCCTACGATGCGCTGGAACTCCCCCGCGATCGTCGCGGGGGCCACGGTGTGCGTGGTCTGCTTGCTCAGGTTTCCCCCGAGGTATGCCAGGTGGTAGTAGACGCCGTGCTTCCAGCGGCCCAGGTCGGTCGGGAGCCCGCGCATGTGCCCGTCGTTGTCGTCCGGCCAGACGATGATGACGTCGTCCGGCAACCCGAACGCCGCCGGATCGCGGCGGTACAGCTCCAGCATCTCCGAGTACATCGTGAAGTGAAACAGCGGCGAACGCCCCGGGGGAAGCGCGTCGCGCACCATCGCGGTTTGCAACCCGATCACCTCGCGGAACACGCGGGCCTTGTCGGCGTCCGTCGTCCCCTCCGGCCACGAGTACGCGCGATCCGAGGTGTTCCGCAGGCCCACCGGCCAAATCACGTCCAGGTCGTGGTTCTCCGTGACGCCGCCCCGCCAGAAGGTCAGCAGGCCGTCCCGGTTCGTGAGCCAGTCGTAGTCGGGCCGCACGCCGCGCTCGGCAGCCAGATTGAAGGTGACGAGGCCGAACGGGTTGGAGACGAGGATGTCGTAGTGATGCGACGTATAATAGAGGCCCCAGTCGCTGGCCAGCTGCTGCACCTCGAAGCGGCGATGCACGCGCACGTACGGCGCTACCATGTTCATCCGCAGCCGCAGCGCCGTCTCGAAGAAGCGCCGGTACCAGGTGAGCGGCACGTCCCCCGTCTGGAGCGGGTAGCCGCGGGCGTCGAACGGCCGGGGCAGGATGTCCTCGTCGTCATGGAAGAACCCGCGATACCGGAAGGCCGGCGGGCCCTGCGCGAACCGCGTGGCCATGAGGATCAGCGGGTCACGGTGCTCCGGCACGTAGCCGGTCCAGAGATACAGCGGGTCCACGCCGAGCCGCTCCGACAGCGTATAGGCCGCGAACGCGGTGCCGCGGGGGTTCGACCCCACCAGCCAGACGGTCCGCGGCGCCGTGACGACGCGATACGACTCCCACTGACCCCGCAGCGCTGCCGCATCGATCGCGGCCGGGAGCGGTCCGTTCCCCATTGTAGCGAGCCGAATGCTCGTCTTTCCGGCCGTGGGGCTGGTGACGATGGGCGGCCGATAGCCGCTGATCGTCTCGATGTCGCCGGCCAGGAAGACGGCCGCCTGGCGCACGTTCAAGTTTTCGGCGGCGCCGACCACGATCTCGGCGCCGCTGTCGTGTGACGCGAGCACCACGTCGCCTCGGGCGGCGGGTCCGGTCCGGACCCAGGACCCGCGGACCGGCGCCGCCCAGGGGTCGGCCTGGGCGGCACTGCCAGCGGGAACGAGCGACCCCGCGAGCGCGAGCGGCCCCAGGTACTTCCCAAATCGGCTCATAAGATCATCTTCTCTCTCGAAGGACGTGCGCGCAATCCCCTAGTACGCGCAGCCGCGCCCGTTCGCTTGCGAGAGGATCGTCCCGATGCACGCCTTCCGCGATTACGTTCCCACTGACGGGTCGGCCAGCGCCAGCCTTGATCAGGACGCGATCGGGGGGAGGTGGGTCATGGAGAAAGTCAGGGTAGAGGAGTTTCTGCAGCCCAAGGCGATGCTGACGCCCGGCATCGCGGGCGGCGTCACGATGCTGATCGCCAACGCGCTATGGGTCGCCTTCAGCCTCCCACCGCGCTGGACCTCGCTGGTGTTGAGCTTTCTGCTCGGGCTGCTCGTCTTCGTCGCCACGACGCGGGTGCCGGTGTGGCAACGGGCGGTGTACTATCTGCTCAACTCCCTCATCATTTTCTCGGTCAGCATCGGCACGAATTACGTCGGCGTGGGCGTGACCCGTCCTCCGACACAACAGACCAACGGAGGTGGGCCGACTGGGCCCGCGGGTGCACGCGTGTTTTTCGGGGACTGGCTGCGGGTGGGGTCCTAGCCGGAGTGACGCGCCGCCCGGTCAGCGTGGCGTCCCGGGCCGGTCCGGCTTGGACATAAGAGTGAGAAGCGTTCGGACGACCCCGGCGCCGCTCGGGTCGATGCCCGCGAAGTAGTCGAGCAGCGCCCGGGCCAAACGCAACTGCGTGCCGTAGCGGACAATCGTCGCGGTCATGATACTTCATAAATGCACTATGTCTTGCGGAAGTTCCGGCCGGCGGTGGCCGCGCGCCCTAGGCTCATTTCGGAAACACCTTGCCGAACATGGGGAGGCCGCTCTTGGATTCGGCCTGCGTCGCCTCGTCCTGCACCACGTCCCAGTGCTCCGCGAGACGGCCTCCCTCTATGCGGAGGATGTCGACGACGACCTTGGTCGGCCTCCCACCCCCACTGAAGCGCCCGTGGACCATGACGTAGTCGCCCTCGGCGACGGCGAGCGCGCTTTCGTACCGCCGCGTGAGACCACGCACCAAGGCGAACAGCCCGACCCGCCCGGGGGCGATCCCCGTGCTGTGCTGAATGTACGTGGGCGACCAGTACTTCTCAGCCGCCTCGAAGTCTCGCCGGTTGAAGAGTGCGTCGAATGCCTCGAGCACCAGCGCCTTGTTTCTCGTCTCTTGATCTAGGTCTCGTGCCATCGCTCCCTCTGACTGAGGCGAACCATGCTTTCCATCCCGACCTCGCTCCGCCCGCTCGTCTCCTGCATTGCGGCGATGCTGGCCCTGCCGGCGCTCGCCACGCCGCGTGGCGCGGCCGCGCAATCGACACCAGCGCGCCCTCCGCTCCGATCGGCGGTCTTCCCACCCGACACCGGGCGCCTACGGGTGACCGACGCCGGTGTGTTTCGCGCGCTCGTAGACACAGCGACGTCGAATCTGACTCGGCTCGAGATCCACGTCACGACGCTTGGGCCCGGAAAGTCGCCGCACCCACCGCACCGACACGCGCACGAGGAACTGATGATCGTCCGCAACGGCACGCTCGATGTCTTTCAGAACGGGACAACCCGACGCGCCGGTCCGGGCGCGGTGATCTTCGAGGCGTCAAATGAGCTGCACGGATTGCGCAACCCGGGTCCTGACTCGGCGACGTATGTCGTGATCCGGCTCGACCCGCACGACCTGCCGATCCCGGGTCCATGACCCAGACGAGCCTGGTTCGGATCGTCCGGCGCAGGGTCAGCAGGCGGTGTCCGACCCAGCCGCGCGCCGCGGCAGACCACCTCGCACACGCGCAACCGCTTCGCCCCGGCGGTGCACCTGGAGCTTCTCCAGGATGTTGTGGACGTGATTCTTGACGGTGGCTACTTCGATCCGCAGCCGCTTAGCGATCTCCTTGTTCGAAAGACCCTCGTCGATGAGCCCCATGATCTCGCGCTCGCGGCTCGTCAGATGCGCCTGGACTCGATCGGAGCGGCCATGGGTCGCGAGGGCGGCGATCCGGCGAAGCAGCGCGCCCGCTACGCGGGGTGAGCACACTGCCTCTCCCCGCACCGCGCACTCGATGACCGCGACCAGATCCTCAAGCGAGGCTTCGCGCGGCACGTAGGCGGTCGCCCCGGCCTCTGCAGATGCCAGCACGTCGCCATGGTCCTCCCCCTCCCTGACGCTCAGGCTCACGACCTTGGCCCCCGGGGCGGCCACGGCGACCCGCCGGATGGCCGCCAGGCTGTCGGGCATAGCCATGTCGATCAGGATGAGATCGGGAGCGAGCTGGGAGAGCGGTGCGAGTGAGCCGTCGCTGGTCGCGGCGGTCGCCACAACGCTGATGTTGGGTTGCCGTTCCAAGATCCGAGCCAGGCCCTCGCGGTAGAGCCTGATGTCGGCTACGATGGCCACCCTGATCACTGTGCCTTGACCCACACCACCCGCTAGGCTCACCGAGCGCGCTATGGACGAGCTAAGAACGACCACCGCTTTTCAACGCGAGACCCAAAGATGAGTGATGTAGGTTACCACGTCTAGGGTTGCGATGTCGCCACAAG